>CAZBJH010000143.1:0-7779 GCA_964492185.1 uncultured Bacteroidales bacterium
ACAGTCATTTTAACCAGCAATCCAATTCTTTTGTGTTATGATACATGACATTAAGCACCCCGCTTGGGCAGACCTTATCAAAGGCAAATCCGACCCGGAAATATCCAGTTTCTCTTTAAAAATGAAACTTAATTCCTTACGTGATTTTTATAATAACGGATTTAAAAAAATTGACGAAGCCGTTAATGAACTCCATGATTTTTGTAATAAATACGAAAAGATATACAGCAGTGACCTGCAAAAAATATTCGAAAACAAAAATACATCCATATGAACCGAAAAGCAATTAATAAATTATGTACCGTGAGCGAAACAGCTCAAATGATCAATGATAAAAAAATATTGCTGTTGGCCGGACACGAAAAAGTCCTTAGTCAACTTCCCAAAGGGAAATGGATCGGGGGAACCAGCCCGTATTTCATGGATATAGAAGGAGGGACATTTTCAAAAGAAAAAATATTTGTCACAGACCTGTCTGATTTTCAAAAGAACTACAGGATAAGTGCTTATCAGACGAGTGAAATGCAAAAGCTGCTTTCTGACCGTTACAGTAATGGTTTTACTTACCTGCTTATTCCGGCGTTCAGTGAAATTCATCAGCATTTCGCACTGAAGGCTGAATCTATGCCCGGCTTATACGATACTCCGCTGGTAGGATGGATCACCGGAATTGATCTTGAAGAGCCGGGAGCAGCTCCGAAAGCAGTAAACGGACAAACCGGCGAATTGCTTGATAATAAGGCCCTGGCGCTGCATATTGAACTGCCGGAAGGTAACATGGCGCAACTGGAAATCCTGAATATTTTCAGCCAGGGAAGTGGTGATGTGATCACCTTTGACAACGACGGATTTCAGTGTATTACCTGTAATGTCAATGGTACAGAAACCAAATTTGCTGATTATCTTTTGCAGAATAAAATCGATACACGACTGCCCCTGGTTGCGGATTATGCAGGTGCGCAAATCAATATCAGCATTCAGGAAATCGATGAAACAAACAAAAAAGTAAAATTTTACGCGCCCGTGCGTAAAGGTACCGAGTACCGGCTGTCACAACCGATGAACGATTATGTTACGGAATTTCTCAAGATCGTGCCTGAAGACAATACCAGCAATAACATTGTTATGTCGTGCAACTGCATCCTGAATTATTTGTATTCCAGCCTGGAAAATAAAAAGACCGGTGGTATGACAGGACCCGTAACCTTTGGCGAAATCGCCTATGTGCTGGTGAACCAGACGATGGTATATCTTAGTGTAGTGTAAAAACAGGATATTAGTATAGCAAAGGCTGACTGTCATTTACAGGCAGCTTTTTTATATTTGCGCTCGGCATGGGCATTAGCTATAGGGTGAGAGTCCCGAACGCACTTTGACAGTGGGAAGCGTTAGCCAAGAGCAAGGGTGTCCATCGTGAGATGGAATCTGAAGGAAGCTGGCGGCAAAATCCCGGCCTGACGAACAGAAATTGCATATAAGGCTTAAGGTTACCGGGACCCGATTTTTAACCTTCAAACAATTCAGCGGGCGCGTATTATCACCTTGTATCAATATAATCTGCCTGATTTGAACAGACGGGAGTAACGACAATCATACAAAAAAAGGGAAAAGATTTGGAATATTGATTTTATAATACGTTACTTTGCTTGTTATTTTTTAATGGTAATTCAGAGCCCGATAAAACTATGCAAGTTGATCGCGGTATAGAAAAATCAGGTTGTCGATATTGATTTTTGTGTTTGTTTGATAAGGATATAAGTAATGAAAATTATTGTTGCAGGAGCCGGAGCTGTTGGGTCTCATCTGGCGAAGATGCTTAGTCAGGAAAATCATGATATTGTATTGATTGACCCTGATGAGGAAAAACTGAAACAGGTTGGCGCCAGCCTTGATGTATTAACACGCGCGGGATCAGCTACTTCCATAAGCCTTTTAATGGATTCGGATATTAAGAATGCTGATCTGTTTATTGCTGTAGCAACATCCGAAGAAACAAATATTACGGCTTCAATACTGGGAAAGAAGCTTGGGGCCAAGAAAACCATTGCCCGGATTGATAATCAGGAATACCTTTATTCCAAATATAAGGAACATTTTACCAGCCTTGGAATTGATTATCTTATTTATCCGGAGAAAATTGCATCCCGTGAGCTGGTGGGATTGATCCAGCAGTCGGGTACACTTGAGTTTGTAGATTTTTCGGGCGGAATGCTGAATATGTTTACCATTAAGCTTGAAGAAGATGCTCCAATGATCAACAAAACCCTTGAAGAGGCTTCGGAAGAAATTCAGAAACATGAGTATCGTGCTGTTGCTATTACGCGTAACGGAAAAACCATTATCCCGAGGGGAGATGATACATTTTTACCCGGGGATCATGTATATATTGTATCAAATCAACCCGGGATTAATGATTTAATGGGAGAATATTCGGGCAAGAAAAAATTCGATATCAGGGATATTATGATACTGGGGGGGAGCCGGATAGGAATGCTTACTGCTAAAGAACTGGGCACCCAGCATAATGTCAAGCTGATCGAGATTAACAGGGAAAAGAGTTACCTGTTATCCAATTTGTTGAACAATACCCTTGTTATCAACGGTGACGGGCGGGATATGAACCTGATGACAGAGGAAGGATTAAAGAAAATGGATGCTTTTATTGCTGTTACAGGTGATTCCGAAACAAACATACTTTCCTGTTTATTGGCCAGGCACATGGGCGTGAAAAAAACAATTGCTGAGGTAGAGAATCTTGATTATATATCACTTGCTGAAAATATGGGGATTGATACGATCATCAATAAGAAGTTGATCACGGCAAGCAGGATATTCAGGTTTACTACAAGTAAGGGTGTGTCTTCTGTTAAATGCCTTACCGGTACCGATGCTGAAGTACTTGAGTTTATTGTCAAGTCCGGGTCAAAGATCACACAGGGTCCTTTAAACAAGGTAGGCCTGCCGAAAGATTCCATCGTGGGTGGTGTGATAAGGGGCGAAAAGAGTTTTATTGCTAATGGATACACATTGATCAAACCGGATGACCGTGTAATGATATTTTGTTTACCATCTGCCATTAGTAAAATAGGCAAGTTTTTCAATTAAAAGCTTATTGCATGTTGAACTATAAGGCCATTGGGTTCATTACAGGTGTGCTTTTACTTATAGAAGGTCTGTTCATGGCTTCTGCGGTGTTTGTGTCGGTAATTTATTCCGAACATGCAAGCTGGCCTGTTTTTTTGTCCTCTATGATTACCCTCTTTTGCGGGGCATTATTGTGGCTTGTTTTCCGGAGATCTGATAAAAGTTTCAGTAAACGCGAAGGATATATTATTGTTACTTTGGGATGGATATTATTTTCCTGTTTTGGGGCGATTCCTTTTTTTATTTCGGGGGAAATACCATCTTTCACTGATGCTTTTTTTGAGACAATATCGGGATTTACCACTACGGGAGCTTCCATTTTGACCGATATTGAGTCACTACCCAAATATTTGTTGTACTGGCGAAGTCTCATACAATGGCTTGGAGGGATGGGGATTATTGTGCTTTCACTGGTTATTCTGCCCATACTGGGCATAGGTGGTATGCAATTATTCATTGCCGAGGTGCCCGGACCGACACCTGATAAGATCCATCCGCGAATTAAGGAAACAGCAAAGAGATTATGGGGCATTTATGTTTTTTTCACCTGTGCAGAGACTCTGCTTTTATGGCTTGGCGGAATGAGTTTTTTCGATGCCTTAAATCACTCTTTCACAACAATGGCCACAGGAGGGTATTCTACCAAACAAGCCAGTATTGCATATTTTGATTCACCTTTTATACATTATGTCATAACGATTTTTATGATCTTTGCCGGCATTAATTTCACCCTTTCATATTTTGCTTTGCATTTGAGATTCAAATTGATTCTTCGTGATGAAGAGTTTCGGTTTTATATAGGATTTATAGTTATATTTACTATTCTCATCACTCTAATTCTTTCACTTAATATTGATCAGCCTTTTGAACAGTCTTTTCGTCAATCTCTTTTTCAGGTCGTATCAATTTTAACCACTACAGGATATACAACTACAAATTATATTGAATGGATGCCAATCGGAATTGTATTTGTATTTTTGCTTATGTTTTTTGGGGGATCGGCAGGATCCACCGGGGGAAGTGTTAAGATAATCAGAGTAGTCCTTTTACTTAAAAACAGTATTCTGGAACTGAAACGACTGATCCATCCCAATGCAGTTATACCTGTAAGGATGAACAGGCAGGCTGTACCTACCGGGACTGTTCATAATGTGCTAGCCTTTGTTTCCTTGTATATTTTTCTTGTGATGATCGGAATTATTGTGATTTCAGCGATGGGTTACGACCTTGAATCTTCACTGGGTGCTGTTGGTGCTACACTGGGCAATATCGGACCCGGCCTGGGTGTGGTAGGGCCGATAGAAAATTATGCTCATTTTCCTGGCATTGGGAAATGGTTTTTGTCATTCCTCATGCTTATAGGTCGTTTGGAACTTTTCACCGTTCTGGTGTTGTTTTCATCCCATTTCTGGAAAAAGTGATCAGTATTCCAGATTGCCAATACCTTCCCTGATGATTTCGGGTACCTCTTCGGTACAGTCGATCACTGTTGAAGGTACATTATTTCCATAACCGCCATCAATAACAATATCAACAACCGACTTGTATTTTTCATGAATTAATTCAGGATCAGTTGTATATTCAAGTACGTCATCATCATCGTGTATGGATGTGGTTACAATAGGATTTCCAAGTACCCGCACAATTTCAAGTGCTATATTATTGTCCGGTACACGTATCCCCACCGTTCGCTTTTTGTTTTTAAACAATTTGGGCACACGGTTATTGGCATGCAGAATAAATGTATAAGGCCCCGGAAGGTATTTTTTCATTAATCTGAATGTATTGTTATCAACCAGTTTTGTAAAATCGGAAAGATGGCTCAGGTCGTAACAAATAAATGAAAAATTGGTTTTTTCTGGGTGAACACCCTTGATCCTTGCAACTTTTTCCACCGCTTTGGGATTAAAGATATCACACCCCAAACCATATACAGTGTCAGTTGGGTAGATGATCACACCCCCTTTTTGCAGGGTTTCAACAACAGTATTAATTTGTCTTGATGACGGATTTTCAGGATGGATTTTTAACAGCATAAGAATATGGATGAAAGGTTACACAAAGTCATAATTCCAAATGTATAAAATTATAACAAAGACGGAATAATAAAGTTTAGTAATTTGGGTTTTGTGATTCCTTATTAATGAATATGCTTATCCATCAATGTTTTAATACATAAAAAGATCGTTAGAGTTTCTCAATAAACTCATAGTGTTTGTCTATAAAGTTGCCAAAATGTTTAATTGGTCATGTGTCTGTTCATAAAGTTTCATTTGCAAGGCTCGCGCGGTCCGAAAACGCGGAGTTTACTAATCGTAAATGAGCAATTTTCGGACAAGCGTAACGCGGCAAATGGGACTTTATGGACAGACACTAGTTAGTGTTTAACGGAATTCGTATGTGTATTTTGTAATAACCTTGAAATCCGTGCTTGGAAAATATGTTACAACACCAGTGCATATTCCTTTTTTATTGTAGTTATATGTTTTGGTAGAAAAATCATCTTCCGGTCCTCTGCGCCATTTCATCTCCGCGATATTATTTTTCCCGTCATATGAATAGCTTTTTTTTATGAACTTTTCATCAGTGGGATTATCCTCTATAATTTCGGTGAGATCACCTGTGGAACTGTACCTGTAATCAATAGAATAAAATTGTACATCGCCACGATACTTTTTCTCGTTTCTCAGTAAACCGGTATTGTCGTATTCGTAAATCTTATTTTCAGTTACCTGCCCTGTATTATCCAGTAATCTTTCTTCCAACAGGTTTTCATCTTCATCGTATATCATCATAAGAGATGATACAAGCTTACCTCCTGCATTGAAAATTTCCACCCTGGTATGGTTTCCTTCATGAGTAAACGTTCTCTTTTCATCAAGCCGGCCTTCAAGATAATACCTGATCTCGGTCAGCTTTCCTTTATCGTTGTATTCAAACTTATTCACAAAGTTTTCAGTGCCATTATACCCCTTTTCTACAAGTAGATTGCCATTTTTATCATATTCCGAATTTTTCTTATAGGTTATTACCAGTGCACCGCCTTTTCTTCTGGTATATTCTGTTCTGAAACCGGCATGATTATAATCATAGGTTTCCAGGGTCAGGGTATCCTTCGACTGGTAGGTGATCATTTCAATGACTTTACCGTTTGTATTATATCTGGTAAATGCGGTCTTTTGTTCCGGCGAATGCAACTTGCCTTTCATAAATGATTTATCCAGTTGCATTTGACTTTCGATATTGTTTTTTATGATGTATTCCCTATGCTTCTCGTCAATACCGGGTTGTGCCTGTAATATTACCAGACCGGTAACCATTACAATTGATAATACAAGATATTTTTTCATCTGTCTGCTATTTTAACTAATTGATTATGAGCTATTAAAAAATTAGAAAACAATGGTATCCATTGGGATAACCTTTCCGTTAGGGTGTAAATTGTTTATACTGTTTTTTTAACGGGTAACGCGTGGAATAGATTCATTTTTATAAAAAAAAATGATATTTTTTTATATGTTCACATAAATTCACTTCTCAACCAAATACTGTTCACTGTTCAATTTTCTTACCGTTTACTGAATACCGATCACCTAATACCATCCCACCCCATTTCATTCTATGGCACCGGTATCCAAACACTATACTGTTCACTGTTCACTGTTCACTCTCTTCTTCCTCCTCTTCCTCCTCCGGCTCAAACGGGTCCCTGAAGAATCCTGTTATTATTTCTTTTAATGATTTCTTTTGTTTGCGCGGTCTGAATTCAGATTCAGACACCTCGTCCCCGGCGTCGTATTCATCAAAAGATATATCATCATCATCTTCTTCTTCAGGTAATGTATTTATTGTTGGAGGGGGGCCTTGTTTACGGTAATAAGAAGCAAGGATCAATCCCGCGAGGGCTCCATACAGGTGGGATTCCCATGAAACCCCTGTTTTGTAAGGAAAAATGCCCCAAACCATGCTGCCGTATAGAAAAATGACCAGCAGGGAAATGGCTGTAAGGTGTATATTCTTTCTGAAAATTCCGCTGAAAAACAAAAATGCCCCTAAACCGTAAATGATCCCGCTGGCTCCGATATGATATGCTTCACGTGCGCCGAACCATATCCATAGTCCGGACATAAGCCATATAAGGGAAAAGACCCGTAAAGCAATCTTATGATAGAAATAAAACAGTCCCCAGGTAAGTAAAAATGCCGGAATGGAGTTGTTAAATAAATGCCTTAGGTTGCCATGTACCAGTGGGGCAGAAATAATACCTGGCAGTCCTTTGATATGAAGGGGGTATATTCCAAGAAATGTGAGATCCGCTTGCAACACTGACTCGGTAGCTTTGACAGCCCACATTAATCCGAGGAATAACAAAGGAAAAACCATGCTTAAGAATACTCTTTTTTTTTCTTTTGAATCCATTTCAGGTACTAAAGTGTATTTTCCGGATTTGATGCTTAAAAGTAATTAAATTCTGACTAACTCTTAAAATAATAAAGTCGGCTATGAGATAGCCTGTATTATTGTCTTCGCCGGGCTAAAGGTTAATAAAAATGAATTATGCAGGTTGGAAGGTAATTGATTATAATCAGCTACGGGAAAATTACCCGTTATTAATTTTCATATGAAACCCTCATC
>CAZBJH010000144.1:0-7748 GCA_964492185.1 uncultured Bacteroidales bacterium
GCTTCGCTTTGCCGCCTTGTATCTGATGCGCTACAGACTTTTTCAGCAAACCCTAATTATTCATCCAGGAAGTAAATTCTTCAGATTCCAAAAATTGAGGATAATTACCGAGGAACATTTTAAAATCCTCTTTATACATATTAAAGTTATATGTCATCATATCCATCACCGTGATGGCATCATCATACTCATATTCTTCCATTAAAACACCCAGCAGACTCAGATAACCAAGCTCAAAATCAGGCATGAATTTTATCAGGTTTTTGTATGCTCTGCCGGCTTTTTCATAATCATCCATTTCATAGTACAGATTGCCCCGCAAATAGTCAAGGAAAGGATCCGAACCCAATTGCCGGTCAAGGCTGTCAATACTTTGTATGGCTTCATCATATCGCTCATGTAAAATATATCCGTCAACAGACACAAGGTAAAAGCTCGGATCATCAGGATATAATGACATATATTCATCAATTGCTTTCATATATTTTTTATCACTTAGATGGAACGATATCTGAATGTTCATAATCTGACAGATTTTTTCCTTTTTGAATTTGTCGGGTATCCGCCTGAATTTCCTGTATGCCTTTTTAAACTTACCCTTGTTATATGTGTTTTTTACTACAGTATACTGTATAACAGACTCAAGGTAATTATCATCCATCCGCCTGCCGATGGTGCTTTTGCCAATACTGTATAAGAATCCAAGGTACATACGGTGAAAAGTAGTACTCATATTCTCTCCTGAAAGGTAGATGTACATATCTACAATCATAATATCATTGTCCTTCTGATAAAGTTCAAAGTCATGATAATTGATACCATTGATATTAAAAAGCCTGAAAACAATATGAGGTATACTGTCCTTCTCATAATATTTGATAAATGAATATGATCCTCCATGGGAAACCTGTCCGATTATAGTGGACCCGAAATCAAAACTTTCCCTTAATCCACTTACAAAACCTTCGTTGAAATTATTCGCATCATATAATTTGCCCTCTTCATTCATGATGATCTTATTAATGAATGAGTCCATATCAAAATGCCCGTTGAAATAGGAAGGATTACCATTTTCGAGACTGGCTTCTATATTTTGTGCAAACTCAATTACTTCCTCATTTTGGGTAATTTTAATACCGGGCTTCTCTCCTGTTGAATAGGCTTTATACCAAACTAACAGAAACAAGAAAAGCACACTGCATATTAACCTGCCTACAGCATTGCAAACTTTTATCATACGGTTATTTTTTTTGTTACATCAATAATATAATACGTAGAAATACCAATAAGTGTTTTTAATGAGAATAAAAAAATGATCAGACCATATTATGATTACCTGATCAACCAATAGTAATTTTAAGGATAATATTTCGCCTTAAACATCGTATCTTTATTAAATAGAGTTTGTCCATAATGTCCGGGATCAAGGCATGCATACCGAACGAAGTAAGCTACTGAACACATTTATAAATATCAGAGCTTGTAAAAAAAAATTAAACAGCATTAAATGAGACCATTCTTACTTATCATTTTCATATTACTTTTACCGGTAAGCCTGAATTGCGCCGGGCAACGGCATTTTTTCTCACCTTCCAATGCATTAATGCCCGCATTTGGTTATGCTTTCAACAATAGTCTCGGTGTTCCCGGCTTTATGGCTAATGTTGAATACTACCGTTCTGTTGACGAGCGTGTTGCAATATCAGCATCAACAATATATACAGGTCTTCGTTCAGATAAAAACGGATTAACTACAACAGGGACTGCAATTGGCGCAGACGGTACTTTTTACCTGGGAATATTTATGAACCGTAAACTGAGGATCAACCTGGGATTAAGTGCCATGATACATAAATATGAATGGGCGTTTACTTCCAATGACAAAACAGAACAAAAGCTGATCAAGAATAATATTGTATATATGATCCCTGCAAACTCACCTCTCCAAATAAAAGAGAAGCTTAACCCCGGTTATGGCGTAACCCTTTTATTCCAGCATCATTTGGCGGACCATCTTATATTCAGCATGAAACCACAACTGAAAAATGACAACTTTGGAAATACCATGATCTCTGTTCAGGCAGGTATCGGACTGGTCTTTTAAAATTTATCAAACGGGAGGATCTTGCAGTCAACCAATCCGGCCTTAATCAGCATCCGGAACCGTCACTTCAAGCTTAAATCCCGTGTTATGTATATTGATAATACGAATGCCCGGATCGTCTTTCAGTATCTTTCTTAATTTAGTAATATACACATCCATACTCCTCCCCATAAAATAATCATCTTCCCCCCATATCATTTTCAGGGCAACTTCCCTGCGCAAAACATTGTTTATATTCTGTACAAGCAATTTCAACACCTCAGCTTCCCTCTTTGTCAGATGTATTTTGCCTGATGGTGTTTGCAGTATATGATTGTTATAGTCAAATGTGTGATTCCCGAATTTATATACAGCCTGAGACTGCCCACCCGACCTGTTTTGCGTGCGCCGTAAAATGGCATTTATCCGCAGCTTTAATTCCTCCGTGCTAAATGGTTTGGTTATATAATCATCAGCACCAGTGCGAAATCCTTTTATACGATCCTCTTTCATCGACCGGGCAGTGATAAAAATAATAGGCACCTCACAATCAAGTTTACGTATTTCCTCGGCAACTGAATAACCATCAAGCAGTGGCAGCATAATATCAAGCAGGATCAAATCGTATTTGCCGGAATGAAAAGCATTAAGGCCATCCTGCCCATTCTCATGCAACAATACATTAAACCTGGACATCTCCAGAAAATCCTTTATTACAAACCCCAGGTTTTTATCATCCTCAACTAATAATATATTACCTCTCACAGATGCCATTTCCAAATCAATATATGTACTATTTTACCAGTGGTAAATAAACATCAAACCTGCTTCCTTTGTTTATTTCACTCTTCACTTTTATATATCCGCCGTGTAAATTAACTATGGATTTGACATAATAGAGACCCAGGCCGAATCCCTTCACATTGTGGATATCTCCTGTATGAACCCTGTAAAACCTGTCAAAAATATGCTTCATAGAGTCATTGCTTATGCCTATGCCATTATCCTCAACCGATATAATTATCTTATCATCAGCTTTTGCTGTGGATATAGATATTTTTGGCAATTCTCCGGAGTATTTAATTGCATTCTCCACGATATTTATTATTACATTGCGGATGTGCATCGGATCGACAACTATTACATGATTTTTTGCCCTTAGCTCATAACTGATGTTTACATCCTTTTCACAATGGTCAAGACACAGATTATGTATGGAATTTCTTATCAGTTTATGAATATCGGTCTTCTCCCTGTTCAATGATATTTCAGCCACATCATTCACGGCCATATTCAATACTCTTTCGACCTGGGATTTCATACGCTGGTTCTCATCAGAAATAATTCCCGAATATTTTTTTATCCTCTCTGTCGAAGTATTTGCATCTGTTGCCAGCAATACTTCAGCAGCCAGGCTAATGGTGGAAATAGGCGTTTTGAACTCATGGGTCATATTATTAATAAAATCATTTTTCATCTCCGACAGTTTTTTCTGCCTGAACAAGGTATTTACCGTATAGGCATAACTGAAAATAACAATCAATAAGAATAACCCTGACAGAATAAGCCAGAGGATCAATTCGAAAAAAACAAAATTTGTCTGTTGAGGAAATAATACAGCAAGGTAATAATACTCCTTTTTCCATAAACAGGACAAACAAGCCTTATGTACACTATTACGGCCTGAACCAAATACAAAGCTTCCTGAAGAATAAAGTACCGAATCATTTTGAGTTTTTACAATTGCATAAACATAATCATCATCAAGCCTGTGATAATCCATGTACTTATGCATCAACACACTCAACAGTGTAGTATCAATAATATCAAGTATATTTTCAGGGTGAGTACCGATTGTGGTATCCTTGCCGGGATCACTGAAATAATAAGCAGTATCCACATATATCTCAAATTCACCTATCACATCATCGAGTGCCTGATCAACACGGTGATCAAACTGTTTCTGAACAGTATTAAAGGCTCTCATAATAATATAGGACTGGGTAAGTATTAATCCTAACAAAGACAGGGAGGTAAGCAAAATTATAGGTCTGATCCTGCTGTTTCTCACATTATATTTCATTATACCGGGAATTGAATACTATCCTGTATTATTCATGCGTGGGGTTTGGGGCAGATGCAAGGCGTCGGAAGCTGAAGCTGTAGTGACCCCTACCGCGAAGCTTTCGCAACGAAGCAGATGCCCTGAAACTGGCGCACTTTGTAAAAATAAATGAAAATTATATTTCAAAACCCTTTCTGTTATTCTATTGGTTTTCAATACATAAAATAATTTTCATTGATTTTTATGAATAACTCGGGCTAATTGAAAATATAGTTATTTCAGTTAAACATATAATATGACTATTTGTTGTTATACAAATTCATAGTCCGTTCCAGTCCCAGGGTACCAAATGAACGAATAATATCAGCACAGTTACTGATCCTTTCATCGAGAGCCTTTTCCTCTTCTTCTGTCCACCCGCCCAGCACATAGTCTGCCTGCCTGCCGGGGAAAAATTCATTGCCAATGCCAAATCTCAGACGGGCAAAATTCTGTGTCCCAAGTATGGAATGAATGCTTTCCAGCCCGTTGTGCCCGCCCGATCCTCCGCGTGCCCTTACCCGCAGAGTACCAAAAGGCAATGCAATATCATCAAGAATAACAAGCAAACGCCCAGGGGGTATCTTTTCCTTTTGCAACCAATAGTTCACGGCGCGCCCGCTGCGATTAACAAATGTTGAAGGTTTTAAAAGAATAAACGTGCGCCCTTTATAAAGATATGTTGCTACAAATCCATAACGTTTATCCTTAAAATGAATATTGGATGCCCTGGCCAGGGCATCCAATACTTTAAATCCTATATTATGCCTTGTGTTTTCGTACTCCGTACCGATATTACCAAGACCTGTGATCAGATATTTCAAAACACGGAATGGTTTTATTCAGTTGCTTCTCCTGATTCCTCCGGTTTTTCGGTTCCTTCCTTGGTTTCAACAACAGCTTCACCACCTTCAACCTCTTCAGCTTCCTCTTCAAGTGGTGCCATACCCTTGGCTGCCAGCCGCGATGAAACCACACCAACGATCATTGAACGGTGAGGGTCAAGAATATCAAGCTTATCATATTGAAGATCTCCCACCTTTATCACCTGACTTATATCCAAATCCGTAACATCAACAGCAAGTGTTTCGGGCAGATCCTTAACCAGACCATTTACCTTTAATACCCTGCGCCTTTGGCGCATCTTACCCCCGTTCTTAACACCGATTGAACTTCCCGTGAGCTGAATAGGTATCTTAACAGTTACAGGCTTATCATCAAACACCTCGATAAAATCAATATGTAAAACATCATCATTCACCGGATGAAACTGTAAATCCTTCATTATGGCCTTGTAAACTTTACCATCAAGGTCAATATTGACCTCAAACACATGTGGTGTATAAACAAGATCCTTAAATTCAACATCCTGAGCCGAAAAATGTATCACTTTATCACCACCGTACAGGACACATGGTATGTGATCAATTTTTCTCAATTTTTTGGTACTTTGTTTACCTACCTTTTCACGAATTGTTCCCTTAATGTTTATTGATTTCATTGTATTTGTTTAAACAATTAATATTTTTGTGCTACGTGGACAATTGATATTATATCGGTTGGACCAATGTCCCCATCACACTATTGTTTTAAACCTTCATTTAATCTCTATTATTCATCTATCAGGCATTAGGCATATACATGGCTCCGAAAGCTTAAGCTGTTTTTTCGACATATTATACACCTCC
Source organism: uncultured Bacteroidales bacterium (assembly GCA_964492185.1). Lineage (GTDB taxonomy): Bacteria > Bacteroidota > Bacteroidia > Bacteroidales > UBA10428 > JAFGSZ01. The sequence goes on from CAZBJH010000144.1 coordinate 5,876, forward strand.
GTATATTCTTATAAATAATGCAGATTAAAAAGGAGTGCAAATGTAGTAATTATGGCAGATAAATCATAATGTTGAAAGAAATAATATTTTACAGGTCAATAATCCGGGGTACGGGGACATCTGCCGGCGTTTGAACGCAAAAAAAAATCAAACAATAAAGTTCGAACTGATGGATTTATATTTATAAACCTTATTGATCACATCAGCAAACAGATCAGCAACAGAAATTACCTTAATTTTTCCGCTTTGGCCGTTCAGGGGTACGGAATCGGTTACCACTACTTCTTTGATCGCTGATTTACTAATGCGTTCAAAAGCAGGTCCTGACAATATCGGATGAGTAGCTACAACCCTGATGCTCCTGGCCCCCTGCTTTTTCATTAGGTCTGCTGCCAGGCAAACCGTTCCTGCCGTATCTATCATATCATCCACGATCACAACATCCTTGTCTTTTACTTCTCCAATAACACGAATTTCTTCGACCACATTGGGTTTCTTCCTCATTTTGTAACAAATAACCATTTGTGTATCAAGAAATCGTGAATATGCATTAGCTCTTTTAGAACCACCCATATCCGGAGCTGCAACTACAAGATCAGGCAAATCAAGGCTTTTCAGGTAGGGAACAAAAAGAGTTGAAGCATATAAATGGTCAACCGGAATATTATAAAAACCCTGGATCTGATCCGCGTGAAGATCCATGGTCATCACGCGATCCACACCGGCAGCCGATAACAAATCGGCAACCAGCTTTGCACCTATTGCACATCGTGGTTTGTCTTTCCTGTCCTGCCTGGCATAGCCCATATATGGCATAACAGCCACTACCTTGTATGCTGAAGCCCGCTTTGCAGCATCTATCATTAACAATAATTCCATTAAATTATCAGAAGGTGGAAAGGTAGACTGGACTATAAAGACAATACATCCCCTGACAGATTCTTCATAATAAGGCTGAAATTCTCCGTCACTAAACTCAAGTACAGAGGTTTTTCCCAGTTCGCCGCCAAAACTGCGGGTGATCTTTTCAGCAAGGTAAGTGGAATTTCTTCCTGAAAAAAACTTAATCGGGGCTTTAATCTTCATTATTTTCCGGTAAAGTTTAAAAAATAAATATAGCAGAGGTGCAAATGTAAAAAATATATATGCAAATCCTACCTGTATTTTTCATGATTTTGTTTCCTTAACTGAAAAGACGGGATCGTCTCTTTAATATAACCCAGTATGTCATCTCCCCCGCTTCTCCTTGTTGCTGAAGTCTTAAATATTTGAGGTACTTCTTCCCAGGTCTTCAGCAATTCTTCCCTGAAGACCTGTATATTTTCATGTCCCTGTGCTTCTGATATTTTATCGGATTTTGTAAAAACCAAAACAAAAGGTACCATACTCTCGCCCAGCCATTGAATAAATCTCAGATCATTTACCTGTGGTTTATGCCGTATATCGATCAATAAGAACAAAGAAACGAGGTTTATCCGGCTTAGAAGGTAATCCCTGATAAGTTTCTCAAATCCCGTACGACTTTTTTTCGATACTTTTGCATACCCGTATCCCGGAAGATCGACAAGATACCATGAATCATTAACAATAAAATGATTTATAAGCCTGGTTTTACCAGGTGCACCTGAAATTTTAGCAAGTTTGTTCCGACCTGTAAGATAATTGATCAGGGATGATTTTCCAACGTTGGATCTCCCCAGAAAAGCATACTCAGGAAGCCCCGGTTTCGGGCATTCACCAGCCGCCGAACTACTTTTCACAAAGCGGGCATCCTTTACTATCATATCTTTAACAGTTCATTTAGTGTCTGTCCATAATGTCCCATTTGCTGCGTTACGCTTGTCCGAAAATTGCTCATTTACGACTGGTAAAC
>CAZBJH010000145.1:0-7562 GCA_964492185.1 uncultured Bacteroidales bacterium
GGAATGGTGAATATTTATGATGGATCAAGCTTTTTATATTTGCATTATAGTAATCAAAAAGCATATTCACTAAGTAATTATTACGGTTGGCACACTACTTATATTGATAAGGCAGATAATATATGGCTTAAAAATCAGTATAAACTTTATCTTTTTGATGTAAGAAAAGAAAGGTTAGTGACCAATATCGATAGCATATTTGATACTTATGGAATCAAAGGCCGGGTGACTGATTTTATTATGGACTCAGAATGTAACTCCTGGTTCATAACAGATAAGAACGAACTTTTATTAAAAAAAAGCCATAAAGAAAAGGCTGTTTTGTTTATTCCTGATGTTTTAGTGACCAATTACTCCGACGATCAACTAATTGACATCGAAATAGTTAATAAGGAATTATTTCTTTTTTATAAATCAGGAATAATGGTTTGCTATGATATTAATACACATGAAGAAATATTCAGGGATATCCCATATAAAAATAACATAAATAAATACTCCTTAACCATTGCTGTTCTGCCTTATAATGAGTATTTGTACCAGGTACGAAACGGCCAGGAAAAGGGATTATCAGCACGATATAATATTAATACACGAAATTGGGATAAAATTATTGAAACCGACGATTGCTGGCAAAATACCTTAACCATAGATAGTAAAGGAAATTGCTGGATTAGCTCCTTTCAGGGACTATGGCTGATAGACAAAAACCTGAAAAACAAACGGCTTATATCACCAATCCAACTGATTGATGGCCGTTTGTTTGAAACAGAGATCACTACACAATATAATGATAATAACGGTGGATTATGGGTAGGTTCTATTAATAGAGGGCTTTTGTATTATCATCCGGACAGGTTCAAGTTTCGTAATTTCGGGCGTACATTATTTAAGCTACATGATAATGAAAAACTGCGGGTTAATGGTTTTTCAGAAACAAACAACATCGTATTTGTTGGTACACAAAACGGATTATACCAGTATAGTAAAAGTACAGAATCATTGGTTCCTGATAAGCGGGTACCTGTAAACACAACATGTAACATGTTGTTTAAAGATAGTAAACAACAGACTTGGTTATGTACCCAATACAATGGGCTATATAACATTTCCAATGCAAACATTAAACATTATAGCAAACCCGTTTGTTGCCAGTATATCTTTGAAGCATTAGATGGCCATTATTACGTATGTACCGATAACAGTTTCGGCATTCTCAAACCCTCGACAGGTAGTTTTGAAAGAATTGAAACATCCTCCGGGCAAAACCTGGGTTATACTTATTATTTAATACAATTTGGGAAAAACAAGCTAATAGGTACCTCTATGGCTGGGTTGTTTATTTATGATTGTATCGATAAATCTATTTCTTTTCCTGATAGGGAAAATGAAACTATATTTCAACATGATAACTATATGTATCATAGTATCTACATTGATAGTCGGGGTCTTATATGGTTTGGCACTCAAGACGGGCTTTATGTTTATGATTCTACTGCCAACAGTACTCAATCTTTTTACGAAAAAGACGGATTGGTTAACAATGCTATACGTTCGATAATCGAAGACAACATTGGAAACGTATGGGTATCAACTTCTAATGGGATTACTTGTATTGAAATTTCGGGAAATAAAACAAATTACCATTACTCCTTTGTAAATTATAATCACTACGACGGGGTGATTAAAGCCGAGTTTTTACCAAGATCAGTTTATAAAACATCTGATAATCATCTTTTATGGGGAGGTTTGGATGGTTTTAACGAATTTGACCTAAACCGGATCAATTCGTCAAAACAACAGCTTTCGAGACCACTAATTACCAGGTTCATGCTTTTTGGTACTGAAATTAAAGTAGGTGAAAAATATAACGGAAATATTATCCTCAATCAATCAATCAGCACAACAAAACAAATTGACCTGAAACATTTTCAAAACTTTGTGAGTTTCGATTTTTCTGCTTTAAACTACGTGAATCCGGCACAGACATATTATAAATATATGCTTGAAGGAATAGATGTTACATGGAACGAGGTAAGTTCAACAAATGGGATTGGCCATGCAAATTATACCAATTTACATCCAGGGACTTACAATTTAAAAGTATATGCTGCTAATAACAACCGAAATTGGGGTGATAGGTGTGCGGAAATTACCATTGTGGTGCATCCCCCAATCTGGAAAACACCATTAGCATATTTTATTTATATCATCCTGTTTCTGGGTGTTTTTTCATATATAATATATACGTATTATAAATGGAACAAACAAAAAATTATAAAAAAACAAAAAGACGAGCTGGACCAAATGAAATTATCCTTCTTTACCAACATTAGTCATGAGCTAAAGACACCGCTCACACTGATATTAACGCCACTTGATTCGATTATAAAAAAACTTAACGATGAGTTATTAAAGAAACAATTAACGGGTATATATTATAATGCCAAAGATTTATTGGAACTTGTTAATCAGCTTATCGACTTTCGCAAACTGGAAATGAATGGAGAAAGACTTCAGTTAAGCTACTGCGATGTTGACGAATTCCTTGAAGAACTGGTCCATCCTTTTGAAGAATTGGCTAATGAAAAGGGAGTAAAGTTTATTTATAAAGTTGGTGATAAAAACTTACTTGCATTCCTGGATAAGAGTAAATTACAAAAAATAATAAACAACCTTCTTTCAAATGCATTAAAATTTACTCCCAGAGGAGGAGATGTAGAACTAAGCTTATACAAAGTTTCGCCAGGCAATGATAGTAAATCTAAAATTGCTATTCAGGTTTCCGATACGGGATGTGGAATTCCGGAAAATGATCTTTCTCACATTTTTGACCGATTTTATCAATGCAAACAAAATAACCAATCTACCGGGAGCGGAATAGGTCTTCATTTGATTAAAGAATTTGTTCAAATGCACAATGGAAGCGTTGATGTAGAAAGCCGGTTAGGCCAGGGAAGTACGTTTACAGTTGAGATACCGGCTAATTTACAATCAATTGAAGAAAAGGGGCTAAGCACAGTGAGAAGGACAAAAAAACATACTGTCAAAATTTTACTTGTTGAGGACAACGAAGAGTTTAAAACATTACTGTACAATGAACTATCAGAAAACTACAAGGTTATTACGGCATCTAACGGTGTTGAAGGATTGCTTAAAACCAGGGAGGAACATCCCGATCTGGTTATATCCGATATTATGATGCCCAAAATGTCGGGGATTGAATTTTGCGACAAACTAAAGAATGACATACATATATCTCACATTCCTGTAATTTTTCTTACGGTCAGGGCTTCTGATGACATTCAGCTTGAAGGTTTTAAGGTAAGGGCAGACGCGTATATAACCAAACCATTCAATATGGAAATTCTTCAGCTCAGGATACAAAACCTTATTGAACAACAGAAAAAATATAAAGAACTTTTTAAAAATGCCATTGTGTTAAACCCAGGTACTTTTACCTTCACCGATATTGACCGGGATCTTATTAAAAGGGCACTTACTCAAATTGAAAAAAACATAGATAATTCTTCTTATTCTGTTGAGCAATTAAGCAGCGATTTGTTTATGGATCGTACAGGGCTCTATCGTAAAATGATAGCCATTACCGGGCAAACACCAACTGATTTTATACGTTCTGTCAGGTTGAAAAAGGCAGCTCACTTATTGGAAAATGGTCAGCCCGTTTATGAAGTTTCTGAAAATGTTGGGTTTGGCTCTACCAGTTATTTTATAAAATGTTTTCGGAATGAATTTGGAATGAAGCCCTCTCATTACAAAAATAAAAAATTAACGTGAGTTCGATATAAATTTAAAATGTTAATGCTCTTGATTGATCAACAATCTGCAGGTTCAAGGAAAGTTTTCGTTGCGGGATCCTGGAGGAACCCTGTCCGAACGACGACGAAGGAGGAGTGAGTTTGGGTTCCGCGGGGAGAAAACCTTCCTTGAAATCTTACGCGATTTTTCTGAGACGGGTCCTGCTACTGCAAAACTTTATGCTGGTTTTAAGGAAAGTGGGTTTCGCGGAACAACGGCTCCATCTGACTGGAGCAGGGTAAAAAAATATCCGGATTAGCTTCGCTGAGCTCCCTCCGGTCGGATTACAAATCCGGATGAGCTGTGTGACATAACAGAGCTTATCATAAATAACGTAAGTTTCTGACGGTAGCATCCTTTCCAGATCAACCAACAACAGAACGGGACTCCGCCTTCAGGATTTTCCGTTAAGAAAAATCAAGGTGATCACCTTGATTTTTTAGGAAAATCCTATCAGCGGCGGCGTTTTTTGCTTACTTATTTTCGCTGTAGCAAAAAAGTAAGTCGAACCGCTTGGGGAGCGGTTCGAAACAATTGGCCCTTTGAAGGCATATATAATAACAATGCTATTCTATATAAGAGCCTCGGGCCAGATTATATTATTAATTATCAATGCATAAGGCTCTAAAAAGGACCGTTTCAAGAGCTTACAACAACCGTTTGGCGGTCATGCTAAAAGACTTCACAATTTAAAAATGAGAAATGAGAAAAGTAAACCAGGAGATAACCGATAAATCTATACTTGAAGAAATATTAATTCATTCCAAAATTTGCAGGATTGGGATGATAGATAAAGGATTGCCATACATTTTACCTTTTAACTATGGTTACAGGGATAACCATATTTATATTCATTGTGCCGAAAGTGGTAAGAAGACAGACTTACTGATAAAAAATCCGGAAGTTTGCTTTGAGATTGAGGAGATAGCGGATATTGTTAAAAATGAGAAAGCCTGTAAATGGGCAACAACATACCGCTCAATAGTGGGGTACGGAAAGATTGAGGTTCTTACCGATTTTGTTCAAAAGCAACAGGGACTTGAAATAATTATGGCCCACAATGGTGCACCTGATTTGATTGATTTTGAGGCAAAACAAGTAGATTCCGTACTGATCCTGAAATTAATAATTCATTCCTTAACAGGTAAACAATCAAGCAATTGGGATAGGGTCAGCAATCCGGAGCCTTTTAATCCTGAAACCAAACGGTTAGCACTTACAGAGATAAAGATCGAGGATATAAACGATATTCATATACTAAATTCAATTCCTGAAGTTGACGAATTTAATACCCTTGGAATCCCTAAGACAATTAAGGATACTGAGAAGATCTTTATTCCCCTGATTAATGCACAACAAAAAAAAACAAGAGACTCTTACACATGGAAGATTACTTTAAAAGAAACAAATCAATTTATCGGAATGGCAGGATTTACTCTGTCAAACGATAAATTTAAACTTGGTGAAATATATTATAAGCTTCATCCTGATTACTGGGGGAATGGATATGCAACAGAAATAGCAAAACAATTGGTTAAAACTGGATTTGATGATTTTGATCTGCAAAAAGTCGAAGCTGGCGTAGCTACAGAAAATATTAAATCAATAAGAGTACTTGAGAAAATTGGAATGACAAGAGAGGGGCTTAGACGGAAAATATTACCAATCAGAGGAGTATGGAAGGACAATTATCATTATGCGATTGTGAAAACAGATAAAAGAAATTACTGAATAATAAAGTGCGAAACGCTATCCGTCAGCCTGTATTAAAACCTGAATTTATCAGTTTTATATATATAGTTAAGGAATCAATGTTTACTTTTTCCTGTATGCTGTGTTTGATATTTTAACGCTATATAATGTTTTACACCCCTGATCTTTCCCTAACATTTTTTTATGATGAAATTAAACACAATATAAAAAATATAAAGTGGAATTCAAAATTTATGTGTTCAGTCAGGGTAATAACCGTTCACAAACTTAACTTTTTCCGGTTAGACATGGGGAAAGTATGTCTTCCGACAATGAAGTCCGCACAATTAATGTGTTTATCAATAACTTGAATTTGTATGATTACGGATTTAAGGTTGCATTTACTGGCTGTGTGCTTTGGAATGTTGTACTTACTTGTGGCAGGTAAAGTGCATGAGACTGGAAGTTATAAAGCCCGAAAGTATCAAAAAGTTATACCGATGAATATGAGATCATCGAGCTGGGCGGAATTTTTCTTCCATTGCATGAATCTCTGTTCAAGTAAATCATGTTGCTTATCCATAGGCATATTTACTACCTCTTCGAGTGCCAGGTATTTCGAACCGTTCTCCAAGCGGTTAGATTTACTTTCTTTTACTCCCCTGGCGGGTCGTGAGACCGCCTTCGGCTAAGTTCTACAGCAAAAAGAAAGTAAACAAAAAATTGCCGCCGCTGACAGAAATTTTCTATAGACATGCAGAATAGTGTCGGGTGAGTCTTTTCTCTAATTTTAGGGTATTTAAACGGAACAGGATTCTGCAATAATTGAGAGCATGTAAGGCCCCCATGGTAATCCGCCTTTTTTTTCATTCGAATATATTTTAATTAAGCTATTAGTAATTAATTTGTTATTTCACTTAATCAATGCCTCTGGTATTTGTTACCTCGCAAATTAATAATTTAATAAGGTGCTCGGTGAACCCTCATCCCTACATAATAAGTTCTTAGTATATATTCATGTCCTTTTGTTTTTGTACTATTTAAATTAAATACCTTAAGGATGAGGGTTTCATGTGTTTAAACAATTGGTAAATAACTGATTATCTACCAATTAAAATGGACCAAGCTGCAGGTTGTCAATCTTCTTTTTCAAAGTGTATGCTTCCTGTACTACCTCCTGACAAAGTATAGGATCCACTCATTTTGTCATTCTCATCACCCGATACCGTCAGATCGTATTTGCACCACATATTATGTGGCAAGGTACATTCCAGATAAACAGAAATGCCGTCGACAGAACCGGAAAGTGGTCCGTCAACAGTTCCTGTTGACGCTCTCTGAGTTCCTGTAAGATCCTTTCCTTCCTGGGTCAGGTCGAAAATCGTAAGAATATCGCAGGGATCTGTCTGCGTCCATGTTCCGGTCAAATCAATTTGTTCCGGACCCGAGGACCCGTTATCATCATTCGCACACCCACCCATGAAGAAGAAAAATGTCAGGGCCATAAAAAGCCAGGGAAGAACATTGATAATATAAATCTTCTTTTTTTTCATAAAGCCCCTGTTACTTTTAGTATCCATTTACACTAAACGGACTAAGCACATAATATACCAAGCAAATATACGATACATCAAAAGGATAATGCTGAGTTTATTAATATTCCCCGGTAAGTATTTAGGATTTCCCGTTGTTAAACTAGTATTCGCTCAGTAGCAGATTTCTTCAGGTTCGTTCATTCGTGTCGGGTAAGTCTTTTCACTATTCTTATGATATTTCTACAGATCATGATTCTGCAGTAATTGAGAGTATGTAACGCCTCCCTGGTCCACCAGGTATTGTTGTTTCGTTTTTCTTTTCATCGATTAATAATCCAATGGGATAGCAGGATGTTTTAAAAATATATGAAACAACTAATTTTTCCGGTAAATACGGTATTAATTAGAGTTTGTCTATAAAGTCATAGTGTTTGTTCAGAATGTTCGAGATCAAGGCGCGCGAACATTTTAAACCGCGGTATACTAAAGTATTTGAGGATTTAAAAAGTTTTCACA
>CAZBJH010000146.1:0-7421 GCA_964492185.1 uncultured Bacteroidales bacterium
ACAAAACGATACCTGGCCCGGGCAAGTGCAGATGTGGGATTTATGATGGTTGCCTGTAACCTGCGAAGAATAATCAATATTATAGGGATTAACCATTTCAAAGAGTACCTGGAAAAGGTAATTTCTTTGCTTTACTGTAAAATGGGCATTATAGAATCAATTAAACAAATTTTAAGGCCCGGTAATTTTCAAACCAATTATTCGAAGGTCATTTATAAACTTCGCTTAAAATGGCTATATTTAAGTCAAAATTATGCCTGAAAGGAGGTTTTTAGACAAACTGCCGTACCGAAGGTCGGGGTGCATAAAGGTCAGTCTTTGGAACACAGGAGGTCTGTAAACTCCCCAACGAGAGCGAGGAATAAGGGTGATCCTCACCAGAAATCACCGGGCATTATAAGTACCCGTGCCCAATTATAATAGCGATAAGAAAAGGGCAGGCGTTTAGGGGAATCTGTGGCGAGGGACAACCGGAGCCAAAGAGAAGGCGAACAGAAATCATAGCAGCTTCATAGTACCGCAAGTAGTTGGCGAAGGGCAATCAAATCAAGCCGGTGTAGGGAAGGGAGCCTGCCTGTATTTACGGAGCAACTAAAGAAAACCAATAGATTTACACTGAGAAATCGGAAAAGGTAAACGAAATTTAGATGCATAACACAAAAAGCTTAAATTAGTGACTGATAGCGAATCGTAAATGCAGAGAAATCCGCCGCGGCGGATAATCCTGTACGTCCGGGTCTGCGGGGGGTAGGCGGAGTAATCCGCAATGGTATGCACAATTATGTGCAAACAAGCGACACAGTACGTAAGGGACATAAAAGCAGAATAAAACGTTTAATATAAACCGTTCAATAAGGACACAAAAAGTAAGAAAAATGAGCAAAGCATTAGTAATAATAGACATTCAAAATGATACACCAAAGAATTACAAAGAAGTAATTGACAATATAAATAAAGCTATTGATTGAGCCGTCAATAATAAGATTCATGTTGTTTATATAAGGCATGAAAATTTATCAGCCGGTGCAAGAAACTTCAAACCTGATACAGTCGGGTCTGAATTAGCTTCAGACTTGAAAATAGCATCAAAAAATGTTTTTACGAAAAACAAAGGAAATGCATTAACCAGTAAGGAATTTACAGACTTTATTAGTAAAAATAATATAAGTGAGTTCTACATAGTAGGTGGAGATGCTACTATTTGTGTTAAATCAACTTGTTTTAATTTACGTAAGGCAAATAATGAAGTTACGGTCTTATCAGATTGCATTACCAGTTGGAGTAAAAAGAAAATTCCAGAAATGATACAATATTATGAAAGTAAAGGCTGTAAAATAATTAGTTTGAAGGATTTATTGTGACAACAGAAAATAAAATAATGTATTTTAAAAGTCGAGAAGATTGGAGAAATTGGCTGACAAACAACTTTGAAACCACAGGTGAAATTTGGTTTGTATTTCCTCATAAATCGTCAGGCAAAAGGAGCATTTTATACAATGATGCGGTTGAAGAAGCCCTTTGTTTCGATTGGATTGACAGTACGATAAAATCACTTGATAAAGAACAAAAAATTCAGCGTTTCACTCCCAGAAATCCTAAAAGCACTTACTCGCAAGCTAACAAAGAAAGACTCAAATGGTTATTGGAGAATAAAATGATACACCCTAAATTTGAGAAAAAAATACAAAATGTTTTGTCTGAACCTTTTATTTTCCCCAATGATATAATTGACAAACTGAAAGAAGATAAAATAGTTTGGAAAAACTATCAACGTTTTCCCGACACATATAAGCGCATTCGAATTGCTTACATTGAAACAGCGAGGAAACGACCGGAAGAATTTGAGAAGCGGTTAAACCACTTTATAAGAAAAACGAAAGAAAATAAAAAAATAACAGGATTTGGCGGAATTGAAAAATATTATTCAAAATAAAATGCCAGCACATAACAATATAGGGATTAAGGCACAGTGCGGGTTTTCCAGGGATGTTTTTACTCCCGGGGCTTTGGTGTTTAAAACCTTGTCAGTTTATGTACCTATTTTTCTTCAGTATAGCATATAGCTTTCCCATTCGGCCGGATTATTTCAGGCTGACCGTTAATGAATAGTTTATTTCAAAGAACGTTCGGTGCCGGGATGATCTATCCTTGCAATCGCTGATGAAAGTTCAAGTTGACAATCTTGAAAAAATTGGGATTACAGAAGCTGTAACTATAAATGGTTTACTTGACCCGATTGAAAGGGCCAAATCTTTTGAACGAGTAGAAGATAGTTCAGCAACAATTCTTTACATCTCACCTGAATCACTTCGTTCAAAGACAAGTAAGCATACGGCCACATACATATTACCATAAAATTTGATTCCCATTATCTTGCGTGACAAAATCATCATGCTCAATGAATCAAAATTCCTGGAACTTTATAGAAGACAACGGGAGTCAGGATTAACCATCAAGGATTTCTGTTCAAATGAGGCAATCAACGAGTCCACCTTTTACTATTGGCGAAAGAAATTACAAAACAAGAAGAAATTAAAAGATTTTATCCCGGTGGTGGTTAAATCTCCCCAACCGGACTTTTCAAAAAATAACAGCAACGGCCAACCCCCTTCTCATAATCCGCCATACCCGGCTCCTGGCTGTGAATCCACGTGAATGGCTTACCGATGTATTATCAAAGATCCCGGCTTACGATAAAGACTACAGCATGGATCTGGCTGATCTGGTACCTCATAATTGAAAAACTTCAAAGAAAAATCAGGAAATTACAATTGAGTCGTAAGAATATCTGGAGTTTTTTGGAATAAGTTGAAGAAACCCCGGGAATTTTTAAAACCACCGAATATTTTTAAAATTGATTAGAATTTTTTGACTCGGCAAAAATTATATGTACCTGGCCGTATGCTTATTTTAGATATTAAATGCTGGTGGTACTGCTCAATCCGGCAAGCTAATTATCAAATAATCAAATCCCTGTCCGGCCGGGCTCGATAAATCCGCCCCGATTCTATTTGGCAATTATACCCAAACTTCTGAGGATATCTTTTGTCAATTCGATCCTTTTATTGCTCTGCAGGTGGATAAAATCATCAACAAATATATTCATAGCAAAGGCATAGGAGCTGGTTGCATTTTCTACAAAACCCACATACCATCCGATGATTTTATCATTCCAGCATCTTCCCCCGCCGGTCTTTCCGTAAAGACGGTAGCTACCAGTGGTTTCTGAGGGAAGGATATCCAGAACGAGTTGTTGTGACTGTTCTGAAAAAGAGGAAAACTCCTTGTTGTAAAGTTTTTTCAGGAATTCCACCTGTTCGTCAGCTGATACCTGCAGCGAACCGCAAAGCCAGAAGTGATCAAGGCCTGATGATATATCATTATTACCGTAATCTATCTTATTCAGGTAATACTTCATGTGTTCCCCGCCGATCCTCCTTGCCAGTTCCTGGTAATACCATACCACGGAATACCGGATAGCAGTGGTCATGGTATGATCCTGCATCCAGTATTTAAAGGGTTCGGCTTCATTCATCCAGGGCTCAGGCTTAAAGCGGGAGGTATCATATGAAATCAGATAGTTTTCTTTTTCTGCGACACCCGATTCAACAGCGATCAGTGAATTTACAATTTTAAATGTGGAACAAGGTGAATATCGTTTTTTGCGAATGGAATCATTGTATGCCTGATAATGGTTCCCTTCATTAAGATCCAGTAAAACAAACGAGCCGGTGTAAGGTGCAAAATATTCCTCCAGATCGAGTTCTTTGACATAGATCGCCATAAGCTGGTCCTGAGCAGGCAGTGGGTATATCATAATTGACAGGAAGAAAAAAAAAATCAGTCGGTGTTTCATAATTCGGGATATAGGTTTTGTAACTTTGATTATTGAAGACAAGTTAATAAATATAACATAATTAATCATAATAATAATGATTCCGGTATTTTTAATTATTTGCTGTAAGGTTGCAGGAAATATATGTTATTTGGCATATAATTAGCGTTTTAATTCGGTCCTACCCGGATTTGATCCGTTTAATTTTTATTTGAATCGATACTTAGTCAGTCTTTTATCCCCGGATTTAATTAATACTCCATTATCAACAGAATTTCTCAAATCTCTACTTGCTGTAGCTGAAGATATATTTGTATTGTATCGTTAATCCTGATAGTATCATTTTTATGCCATCTCCCGGAAAGAAGATGCCGAGAACATTTCCAACTTAATTCAAGCCATTAAAAAACAAAATCTGGTAATTCTCAAAGAGTACAAATCCGGACATGGGAAAAGCATTAGAGACAGACTGGTTGAGCCAATTGATTTCACGGTTAATTACCTTGGTGTTTGGTGTTACGATGTAGAAGACCAAAGCAATAAAATTTTTAAAACAGCACGGATTAAATAAGTTGTTCTAACCGAAGAGCCCTGGCAATACAAACCCAAACCAAAACCAATATACATGTTGGCGGATTAACGGCTTTATACCTGCAAGGGTTTAGTCATTATATAAAGATGAGCAAGGAAACTATCTACCTGTTTTCTCCCCGAAAGGAAAAACTACCGAAATGGTTTACCGATTGCAATTGGAATGCTGAAATTGTTCATAAACAAACTACTTTTTTACCCGGAGAATTGGGGATAAAAAACATAAAAATAAAACAATATCCGGTGTTAACATCTTCACCGGAACGGGCAATCATGGAGTGTTTGTTCTTAGCCCCGCAATTAATGGATTTAACCGAATGTTACCATTTGTTTGAAGGGTTGGTCAATTTAAAACCAAAGCTTGTAACCGAATTATTATAGAATTGCAATTCAGTTAAAGTAAAGCGATTATTTCTTTACATGACTGACAAGGCAAATCACCAATGGTTTCAATTCCTCAATTTTGAGAAAGTGGATATTGGCTCAGGAAACCGTATATTGGTAGAAAAGGGTGTCTATCAGGCAAAATATTTAATATCAGTACCCAAAGAGTTAGCGGAATTATAATTTTACAAGCATACAAGGCGCAAGTTGATTTATTGTTGCAGGTTTTACCGCACATTGCAAAAAGGAAAATATTTGCCTTAAAAGGCGGTACGGCAATAAACCTGTTTGTAAGAGATATGCCCCGTTTGTCGGTTGATATTGATTTAACCTATCTGCCTTTAGATTCCAAAAGTCGCAATGTTTTTATTATTTGAGAGAATTTCAATACAAATACTTATTTGAAAATAAACAATTGATTTTCAAGTATTTTCAAATGTTTAACAGAGATTGATCAAAAAAAAGTCAATTTTATTAGGTTTATAGAATAAACTACTTTATATTTACATCATGTTTAACAAAAAAACTGTAATAAATGAAAAATTCAACTTTAACACCAGAAGAAAGTCTGTTGTTGATATCGAAGACAATAGATGAAGCGAAGGAGCGATTTAAAGCACATGGCGGTATGCTAATTTTTTGGGGTACCCTCACAGTAATTGTATTTGGAGGACAGTATTTTCTGTGGTATTTAGGATTAAATGAGTATATGATCCATACATCTTATTTGTTTCTACTTGGAGCAATTTACACGGGCATATATATGTGGAAAGAAAGGAAGAAACGCTATATTCCTAAAACCATAATCAGTAACGTGCTAAACTTTAATTGGATAGTTGGAATGAACCTTATGATAATGGGCTTCCTCTTTTCCTATAAACTTGGAGAAGCATTGGGACCTGTTTTTGTTATTTTGTTTTCCTTTATGATTATGGTTGTTGGATTAACTATTCGATTCAAACCGCTTATCATTGGTGGTGTAATGACAAATTTAATAGGCCTATGTACTTTTTGGCTGAATGGTGATTATCATGGACTAAGTTTGATATTAGCTGCTATTGTTGGAATGATTATTCCAGGAATATTACTTAATATAACCCGAAAAAAAGACAATGTTTAAAGATTTAGATCCCATATTACATTCACAACTGCGTTTATCCATTGTATCGATTTTAATGTCGGTAGAGGAGGCTAATTTCATCTTCATCAAGGATGAAACTCAGGCTACATCGGGTAATTTAAGCGTCCAAATTAAAAAACTACAGGATGCCGGATATATTAAAGTGAAGAAAAGCTTTAAAAACAATTATCCAAATACTTCTTTATCCATCACAAAAAAAGGAATTGAAGCATTTGAAAGCTATGTGAGCAATTTGAAAATATATATCAATCCCAAATAATTTTTTTATTTATATGGTTTATATTGTAAACTACTCTCTTCCCTTATAACAATGCTATATAATAGCACGGTCCGACCCGTATTTTAGTGCCCAAAATGGAGCTTCTAAGAGCCTGAAATGGTAGTTTTTTGAGTTTATTAGGTTAATTATCAATAATATAGCTTTGTCCGACCGGGTAGCAATGGGCTGGGTAGCAACTGGGTAGCAATCAACTTTGTCCGACTGGGTAGCAATCAATGTTTGGATATAATCGGTACAATAAATTTAATAATTAAAATTTGAGAATGAATAAAAATCAATAATTGATCATCCAGTTTAATTGAACACTATATGTTGAAAAGTTTTCCCAATCTGTAATTATTTCAGAATAGCTTGGCTGTGGTAATGAGGTATAATCAAATTTTATATTCAGGGGGATCCGGGTTAGTTTCCAAAGGGGGATTTGTATTCCCATTCCATATGTAAATTCACTTAAACTGTCTTTGTTTATTTCGGGGTAAACAAGATTATAATTGCTTACATTGTAGTAGCCTGCACGAAGAAACAATAATTCCAACAGGCTTATTTCCATACCTCCATGAATTCCTGAATGATACTGCGAGTTTAATAAGGTTTTGTATTCTGCATTGAAAGAAAAACCCAGGGCATATAGGGAATCAATAAGCGAATATTTGGCTAACATGAACTGATAACAGGCACCAAACCGGGAAATTACCGGCAAATCATTTTTAATTTCATTACCCGCAAAATCTATAGTTATAGAAGAAAAGGTGACATTCATGATACTTGCTGCTATATTCACTGAATGAGCATATGTTTCGTTCTTCATCAGTTGAAATTTCTTGATAAGGCCAATGTCACAATAGAATGAAGTAAAATTTTTATCCAGTGCTTTGTAATTAAAAATGTTTGTATTCAAACCTATCATTAAATCATGTAATGGCTGGGAAGATAATGTCAGAGAATATAGTGATTGTGAATTAGTACCGTAACTAACGGTACCGAACGAATCTCTATACGCAATATCTTCACCAAACGTTAAATGGTTCCTGCTTAAGCCTACGATTAAATAATCATTTAATTTGTACCCTGCACCAAAATAATTATATTTTGCAGATTTTGAGAAATAATAGGGTGAAGAAAAGGAACTATATATGTGTAATCCCTGCAGTGAAACTATTCCTGCAGGATTATAAAAAACGCTTGTCATA
>CAZBJH010000147.1:0-7364 GCA_964492185.1 uncultured Bacteroidales bacterium
AAAAAACGGCCTGTGTCTATCACAGTATGCTCTTTCACTGCCATTTGCAGTTCATGGCGTACGGATTTAATAATATTTTCCGGTTTTTCGTTCACTGGTTTGTAATATAAACCTCCCGGTGGATCTCTAATAAATCACATTGCTCGCGAATGCTGATTTTCTCCTTTTTACTGACCAGCAGGCGTTTTTGATTTAATGACCCAATTTCTTTAAACTTTTTTTTTAAAAAGTCTTTCTCGATTTCAAGCTCTCCTATTTTTGCATAGAGCTTGTCTAGGTCTATCGGTTCATCTTTTTCGGAAGGTTGTTCAAACACTTCCGGGGCTTTATCCAAAAATTCCCTCTTCCATTTGGAAATAATATTCGGATGAACTTCGTAACGCTTTGAAAGTTCTGAAAGGGTTTCACGCTCCCTGAGGGCTTCGAGAGCTACTTTTGCCTTGAAGGCTCCTGAAAATTTTCTTCTTGATTTTTTCATAATTCACTGGTTAAAATTATAACTATTTTTTCAACTTAACCAGTGGTCTTATTTTTGGGTAGTATTATAATCAAATTATTAGCAAAAATTTTTAGGGTGTTGCAACACGTAAAGCAGGAGAGTTTCGGATAGTTGTAAATTAATATATACTTTTTTATATAAATTCAGTAGTGAACTGAGAATATTTTAAAACAGTCAGAAATATATTATATAAATATAAAAAAGAAGCCCCGTATTTCGGGGCTTCTTTTAATTTATATTGAGAATATTACTTTTTGATAAACTTAATTACCATTGTATTCTCATCTTTCTGAATTTTGAGCAAATATAAACCTGCTTTCATTTCAGAAACATCTATTGCAGCCATATCATCTGTGTTATTCACAGAAGTAATCAATACACCTTCCAATGAATAAACAAAGATATTTGCTTCTCCGATATTCGAAATGTTAAGTGTTCTGTCAACAGGACTTGGATAAACTTTAACATTAGCAAATGCAATGTTTTCGATACCGGTATAGCTAAAGTTAACCGTGTATGTTTGTGAAGTTTCTCCATCTTCTGCTGTTACTTCAATAGTAGTAGCTCCTGATAATTCTGTTGCTTCAGTAATAACAACTTCAGCATTCTCATCAGTTGCAGTTGCTGTAACTTCAGGCACTTCAGTTACGGAAACATCCAAAATAACATAGGCATAATCAAAGGTTGCCGGATCAAAATTATCAATTGTAGTTCCATCTACAGCAAGGTCTGACAATGTAGCGTCTGTTGACGGAGCTTCAACATTAAATTCAACATGATAAATTACCTCAGTCTCACCGTCCTGGGCTGTAACAACTATATCAGCACTTCCATCTCCATTCAAAACAGAATCTCCGGAAGCACCGGTTACGGTAGCATTAATATTAGTTCTTTCCCAGGTGAAACTAACGACATCATCCTTTGAAGCATAAGGAACGGTTACTGTATAATCAGTTGTAGCAGCATTAAATGCAGGACTTATTATTCCAACGCTTGGTTCTAACATTTCTAATGTGGCAACACTCGAAGAATCAGCAAATCTTAACAACTCCCAGGTAAAATCAAGATTGGCATTCCTGATAATCGCGTCATAATTACCTGTTGTATCATTTAAAACAGTATCAGTAGGCAATTCTGCATCACAATTATAGTAAACCAATAATCCAGGAGTGGCGGGATCAACCATTGTCATGTTATCGTTAATTTCAGCAGCAGTCCTGGCCGTTGTCCAAATCCTTGTTTCATCCATCTTACCAAGTATAGACCTGCTATCCGTGTCATTACCGTTGCCTATCCTCAATACACCCGGATTATCAGCAGTGCCAAGCCTTACAGTATCTCCCAGGTGCGGATATGCTGTATCAGTATCCATTAACTGACCATTAACATAGAAGTAGGTTGCGCTGTCAGCTGCAGATACAACCATCGCTACATGTGCCCATTGATTAATCGGTACACGAGCTGTAGTGTTACATGTCCAGTCACCTCCATATTCATAAGAAAGATATTGATTACCATTATCTTCTTTTAAAATAAAGGAAGTTGTATAGTCTCCACCCCTTGCATCAAGTATACCTGTATAGCTCTCCATTATTGTATCAAGCTTTAACCATGTTTCAAAAGTCCAGCTATTGCTCGAGTCTGCCATTTCATCAACTACCACACGGGTTGAAGGATCTGTAATAGTTAAAGCATTATTAATCTTATCAGCTACTACAAAGTCAATTGTATAAGTACCGGTATTTGATTCATCAGGGGAAGTAACTACTAATTCCTCTCTTACAATGTCTAATTCGGAAACCGTAATAGTACCGCCACCGGTTACTGTTGCACCATAACCGTTTGGTGTGGCTGAAACATCAACAGATGTTGTTCCAAGCTCGAGAAGTACCTTATATTCAGTAATATCCGGATCAAATTCAGGAACTAATAATCCTTTACTTAAGGTAATATCCGATAAAGTAACATCTGTATATTTTTCATCAGCATCTACTTTAGCGCGTGCAGCAACCATTTCAGGACTCATTGCTCCCGAGAAGAGATTAAACTCATGAAAGCTGCCCAGCCAAGAAGGATCAGGCCATCCACCTCTTGCCAGCAATGAATTTGCATTGGCTGTGGTGTCAAGTGATGCAAGGTCAGTTGCACCTATATCAGCTCGTCCCTGAAGCACACCATCTATATATAATGAAATAGAATCTGCGCTAATCGTGCTTACAATATGATGACGCTTTCCATCATCAAGTTCTGAACCTACAGCATGATGTTCACCATCATTAATATTCACCTCGGTGCGGCTCACGTTGTCCCCTCTTGCAATTGACACCCAGTATGCATTCGCTCCGTAATCTCCACCAAAATACGCGAGCATTGACCAACTGGGATTAGTACCATCTCCTGCTGTCACATATGCTTCCATGGTAATTTCCGGATATGTATTTAATTCCAATTCGTATCCTGAAAACTCAATAAATCCACCATCCTGTAATGTTGAATATACTCCATTAATGATAGTATCATTGTCACCACTTTGCCTTGTACCATGCGCGGTACCAATAACATCATTACATGTACCGTCTTCAAACGGGTATGAATGCGTATTCTTGATAAACTTCAGTATATAATTTTTAGTGTCAACACCATTCGTGGCTGTAACTTTAATTGTATCAATGGCAGTACCGGAAGACACATCAATTGCCCCGCCACCTTCTACTGTTGCTCCGGCTATCATCGGTGTTGCATCAACATTTACAATATTAGTATCAACAGGAATTAATGCGGTATAACCCAATTGGGCTTTATCAAATTTAGGATAGAGTAAACCGGCATGCAAAGTAATGTCTGAAAGGGTTGCAACCTCTTCATCAGCTTCATAACTAATATCCACAGTATATGTTTCTGTTGTAGTATTATCATAAGCTGTCACAACTAATTCTGCCTGTCCACTGCCTGTATGTACAAAGACTTTACCCTCTCCTTCTACAGTAGCAAAATCCGATGTCGTAGTTGCTGTTACTTCCAAATCATTTGTACCATAAGGAACAGTTGCAGTATAGCTAAATGTCCCCGGGTCAAATGCCTGGTCAAGGCTGCCTATTTCAAGATTTATACCCGATAAAGTAGCAATATTGTCTGCCATTGTGAAATAATTGATCGTATATGTTTTGGATGAAGCCCCGATTATATTGCTTACCACAACTGTCGTTGCCCCGGGAATGGCTGCAGCATCATTTACTACAACCTCACTGTTATCATCCACGGATGCAGTTACTGTCGGCACTTCGGTAGTTCCCGGTGCCAATTCGATCGTGTAACTCAAGCTGTCAGTATGAAAACCAGGCACTGTCTCCCCGTCACTGGTCAAATCTGAAACCGTGATCGGAAATTTAACAGAATTTGGTTCTAACATTTGCCATACAGCCCGTTCATTCTGAACTTTATCATAGTAAACGGAACTACCAGGTGTTGTGTTATCACTGGCCAGATATTGATCTGCAGCGGCCTGCGCATTCTGTATGTATATTGTATCATCGCCACCTGCAGTAAATATCCAGCGGCAATCAGCTGACACACCCGTGGTATCCTGGGTGAAATCTACATCCCATCCACCATTACGGCGCATGAATTCTTTATTATTATCGGTAACCATATAAAACTCACCTGGTACCTCTGTACTTTCAATAACCTGGAACATTTGTATTGAATCCGCAGGATCAGACAAGTACAGGTAAGCTCCATCATTTTCGCCAGACTTTCCTATAGCGAGCTGGCTTATTTTCTGAATCGCATAGTATGTTTGCCCCTCCACAGGTAATTGGGCTCGTGTCTCCATACTGAATTGAAACAATAACCCTATCATAAGAAAGGGATAAAACGTAAGTATTCTTTTCATAATATTTGGTTTTAATTAAACAATTTAAGTTAATTGGTATAGTTTTACTTTATAATTGTTATATTCTAAACCATTATTTGGAATTAATTTTAGAAATTATTAAGAATAAATATAAAGGAAAAATTAACATTTTCAAAACTTTATTAAAACTTTTATGTTTTTATGTTTTTATGTTTTTTTCAGGAACTCCTCAATTAAAATATATAATTACTTAAGAAACCGAATTTTATCCTTAGGTTTTTTACGCGTTTTTTTTGCCCATATTTTGTTGGATATATAGGGTAAAAAGAGACACTTAGTTACGGTTGTGTGAAAGATTCTCCCCGCCGGCAACTGTTGGTGGGGCTGCCAGCTTGATCGAGCGTTCGTGCTACAATTGAATTATGTTGTACTGAATATCTTTAATTTGTGCTTTAAAGTATTCAAAATTTTTGGTATCCGTGTGCCAGACAGCTTTTATGTTTTCAGGAAATTTAATCCCTTTAAAATCCTTATAATTGCTTAATTCTATTGACCATCTCATTTTTTTGTAAGTACCATCCTTTTGTGAATAATATCTATCTTCAGTTGTGAATCTTATATATTCATTGTTATTATTGAAATAAAAAATTCCTGTGACCTCGTTTCCTTTATCTATTAATTTTGCCTCAACAGAATTTTCATCAATGCTCTTCCATTTTATTTGTTCTTTTATTGCGAAGCCCGGCATAAATAAAACCTCACTCAATAGTGTTACTAAGGCCGATTCATCCATCTCTTTACCTTTTGCATCCCCAACGGTAAACAATTTTAGCAGTCTTATCAACATATTTCCCTTACCATCCTGGTATTTATCTATCCCTTCAAATGAGAATATGCCTATTATCCTGCTTGAGATATATGCTAACAGGGTTGGATTCTGAGTGAAATTGACCTGATAATACTTAATCCTCAGCCATCGTTTTTCAGGAGCCATTTTAATAAAGGAATTGCAATAATTTATCCTGATGTTTTCTATTTTTTCTTTACCAATGTATCCACAATTTTTGAAATACTGTTGAACTGGTTTTGGTAAAGCAGAAAAATCATTTTCAGTATAGAACTCTCCTTTTTAATATTTCTTTCAGTTATTGTTTCATCAATCTCTGATAGATATAATTTTTTAAGGCTGTGACAACTCGAAATCATAATCAATAGGCTTAATAGAGTTATTTTAAACGTAAGCGTTGAGTATTTCATATTAATTGGCCGCAATAGTATGTTAGACAAATGGCTGATGGCATGAAACGCTGAGCATTTCAAAGTGATTCCGTATCAGGTTACTGAGACGTTGATTAATTGTTGTGTCGTTTAATTTTACCACCTTCCGTATACTGTTTTATGACCGCATATGTGTGCCCTGCATATGAAGGGCGCACACCCGTCTGAAAGCTTATTAATAATCTGAAAAAATACAAATTTTTTTCAGGAATGAGCCATCAAATGGTAGCCTTTTTAACAGGACTGTGTACTCAGCTGAACTAAGTGAAACGTTTTCACGAACGGAGTGAGTAACCGGACCCAGGGCCGAACGGAGTGAGTAACCGGACCCAGGGCCGAACGGAGTGAGTAACCGGTTGCACGACCGGGATTGACTTTTCACGGGATACGGTATTTTTTCTCAACCATTTTTAATTATATTCCGGTTGTTTTCGAAGGTTTTTGCACCGCTTAAACTTTTGTCACGGGTGATAATGTAGAAGCCCACAAATTCTTACAGGCTATACCGCTTGCCATCAGACTGTCTTAAAACCTGAATTTATTATTTTTATATTTGAACAGTTGTCCGTAAATTGGTCCGGATTTCAAAAGCTTTGAGGGTTAAAATAAGTTTTTAGACAAACTGTCGTTGTATGATATGCTAAGAAGACAATCCTGCATAAAATTAGCAGGATTGGATAAGTTGAAAAATTGAAACTTAAGATACTATTGTTTCAAATTGTTTTACGAATGAAACCAGATACAAATAACGAAAACAATAAAGCTATAAATAAATCTATTGATTATATAAATGGACATCCTAACAAATTCATGGCATGGCTTTTTACTTGTGGCATGAAGCGTTAAGAACGATGGAAAAATAATTAAACGATGGAAAAAATAATACAGCTTACACCTGAAAATATTGACAAGGAACATATTTGTTGTGCATTCTCTGATAAGAAATGCCAAGATAGTTATCAAGCAAAAAAAGACTGGTTAAAAAAGGAATTTGACAATGGATATGTTTTTCGAAGAATCGATGCCAGGGCAAAAGTGTTTATTGAGTATGGACCGGCTGAAAAAGCCTGGGCTCCAATTGATGCACCAAATTATTTATTATTAAACTGTTTTTGGGTATCCGGACAATACAAAGGGAAAGGTTATGGCAAAGAATTACTGAGACTGGCGATTGAAGATGTTAAAAATCAGGGAAGAGATGGATTAGTAACTGTTGTCGGCACAAAAAAATTCCATTTCATGAGTGACACAAAATGGTTATTAAAACAAGGATTTGAGACCTGTGAAAAATTACCATCAGGGTTTAGTTTGCTTGTGAAAAAGATAAATCCCAAAGCTGAAAATCCGAAATTTAGAAATTCAGTAGTAAGAGAAGATACCGTGAAAAAGAATGGATTGGTTGTTTATTATTCAAACCGTTGCCCATATTCCGAGTATCATGTAACGACTTCACTAACAGAAACAGCAGAAAAACGAAAATTGCCTTTAGAAATTATAAAATTGGAGACAATGGAACAAACACAATCAGCACCAACACCGGCAACGATTTTCAGCTTGTTCTATGATGGAAAATTTATTACAACAGATATCAGCGTATGTATGGATAGCAGATTTGATAAAATAGTAGATAAACAATTGAAACCCTCATCCTCAAGGAGTTTAATTTAAATAGTATAAAGACAACCGAGCGAAGCGAGCTCATGAACACAATTAAAATAAATAATGGGGTGAATA
>CAZBJH010000148.1:0-7182 GCA_964492185.1 uncultured Bacteroidales bacterium
ACATGTATCCTTTTCTATGTCCAAGAATTTTAGCCAAATCATTTTGATTTAATCCAGCCTCTTTAATTTTGGTTTTAATCAGCTTTTTTCTTTTTTGATAAAATTCATTTTCAGCTTCTACTAAAGCTTCAGCTAAATCACTATCCTTAATCTGATTATTGGTTACGGCATTCTCATTCGACCAATTATTCTTTTCGTAATTTTTAATCAAATCACGTAAATGGTTCCTTATAGGTTCGTATGATTTATCGTTTTTAATCAGCACTCGAAGCTGCAAAAACAGAGATGATGCTTTTTCATATTCCAGTTCACTTGTCAGTGAAGTAATCTTTTGTATGTTTTGTATCGAAAATTTATCCATTTTAAATCAGTTTTTGAACACGTAATCATTTCTCAATCGTTGACTTATTACCTTTGAAGGTTTTATCATACTCATCATGTAAGCCTGTCCAGATAACAGTAGCTTCATTCTCTTCGAATACTACTAAAATCATGGTGCGATGAACATTTAAATCGAAAAAGTAAAATCCATCGCTATGCACACAATCTGCATCAGGTCGGGTTTCTTTTATCTCACTTTGTTTTGTCCGGTTACCATTTTCAATATCTGAGATTAATTTATCAATGGCTTTAACCAGCTTTGTATTACCACGATTTTTGTTTTTTAATTTAATCAGTTTATGTTTTCGTAATAATTCCAAAATCAGTGTATTAATCTAACGCAAAGTTAAGAATTAAGTTTCACATATTATAGAACATATTCTTATTATTTTTGGAAAGATGTCGGCCTTAGAATTCGATTATCGGCTGGGATTTGTACTCTTGTAATTTCGAAAAATGAGCAAAAAACCCTTTCGTGCGTAATAGCTCACACACGAAAGGAATTTTCAAATTCATATTTTAATCGAACCGCGAATTTACGGCTGATTCCATCATACTTTAAATCTTCTTTCCGATATAAAACATATAGCCGTAATATGCTTTGTATTTGTAATATAACTCTGCTTCATATCGCTGGGAAGCGATAAATTCTTCTATGGTTTTGTTCCCGTTATATTTTTTCAGAAAGGATTCTCGTCTCAAGGTTTGCCAGGCATAATAGTCTGTCCAAATAGTCTCGGGCAGGATATAAGCGGCAATCGGAAGATAGCCTGCTTTTTGCATTTGAGCAAGCTTGTTTGGTATTGTATCTATTTCGGGATATGCTTTTTGCCAAAATTCCTGAATTTCGGCGGGTCGCTCTTCAGTAAACCAGGTATTTTCTGTAACTGCGATATATCCGTCATGTTTCAGAAATTTACGCCACTCGTTCAGTCCACGCTCAAATCCAATGTTATAAATCGCACCTTCCGACCAGATCAAGTCTAATTCTTCCTCTTGAAACGGAAGATTTTCCATATTCCCGACAATGCCTTTCACTTTATCCTGAAGATTTTTGATTTGGGCATTATGGTTGAATTGATTTATAAAATCACGCCAAACATCAACACCGATAATTTCACAGGGTGTGTTTTGTCCTAATACCATTGTTTGACCGCCCGTTCCACAACCAATATCGGCAATTTTGGACTTTTCGGTAAGACCGTTTATAAAACTCAATGCTTTAAGCGTTTCTTCCGGACTCCCGGGACCTTGACGTTCTGTATTTGAAAAATATTCATGAATAATATTCAAG
Organism: uncultured Bacteroidales bacterium; assembly: GCA_964492185.1. Classification (GTDB taxonomy): domain Bacteria; phylum Bacteroidota; class Bacteroidia; order Bacteroidales; family UBA10428; genus JAFGSZ01. Next base: position 1,676 of record CAZBJH010000148.1, read on the forward strand.
TCAAATTCGTGAATTGTTTGTTTTTCTTTGTTCATTTTCTTTTATTTTATTGCATACACGAAGAAGAGTATTACAATACTTTCTTTATTGTACGCAGCTTAAAAACTTAAATTTACTTAATTGAAAACTGATCCCGAAAAGGATTATCCGGGAACACACAAAGATACAATCTATACAGGAAGTACAGATTGTTTACAGAACAATATCCAAACTAAACATAAACATCCAATTTTTTCCAGAGGTTACAAAGTTATAAAAAATAAAACAACATAATAAAACTTAAGCTTTTTTCAAATACGGGTGAGATGTGTTGGGCGCACGGTATAGTTTTATGTAAGACCAGGGGGGCAGATGCAAGTCCTTTGAAGCTGAAACGGTCTTTCAGTAAATCATATTATTTTCATTCATTTTTATGAATAGTAAGGGATTAATTATATTTTTATATGTTGAAGTATTTCAATATTAAATATGACATTAAATATTTGATAAATTGAGCAGTAAAAAGAAATTTGATACGGGACTTATTCTTAGTGGAGGAGCTGTGAGGGGATTTGCTCACCTCGGGGCTATTCAGGCGCTACACGAACATGACGTTAAACCGGATATCGTTGCGGGCAGCAGTGCAGGATCTATTGCAGGCGCTTTTTATGCAGACGGATATGAACCCGAAGAGATACTGAAAATACTTACGGGCAAGAAGATGTCGGATTATTTCAGGGTGACGGTACCTAAAACGGGGTTTCTACAGGTGCGGGGGCTCAGGAAATTACTGGAGGATAATCTCAGGACAAAAAAGATTGAAGACCTTAAACTACCGCTGGTAATTTGTGCCACTGAATTATTGTCGGGTAAAGCCGAGTATTTCAGGGAAGGCGATCTGATAGATTATATTATTGCTTCCTGTTCGATCCCGATCTTGTTTGAAACTAAGAATATTGGCAAAAAGATATATGTGGACGGTGGTATCCTAGATAACCTGCCTGTTTTTCCACTTCAAAAAGAATGTAAAAAGTTGATAGGCATACATGTAAATCCGCTTGGAAAACTTGATGAAATAAGAAATGTTCGTCACATAGCTGAAAGGTCCTTTCACCTGGCTGTAGGATCGGAGATCAACCGTAAGAAGAAGTTGTTTGATATTTATATTGAGCCGGAAAAGCTGAACGGTTATCCTTTGATGGATATGAAAAAGGCAAAGGAGATCTATTCCATTGGTTATGATAAGGCTAATGAAGTGCTGGAAAAGAAAAAGGAGAAAAAAGGATGGAAAAGTTTTTTTTCATCATCCTGAAAATATTGTGAGTAGGAGAGTTTATGTGTTACATGCATTAATTTTTTACAGAAAAAGAATAATACTAACTTTGTTCTTTTGATTTATTACTAAGCTTATCCTATTTAGTGTCTGTCCATAATGTCCGATATCAGCGTTGTTGCTCAAATTTTAAATCCTCGAATACTTTAGTATACCGCGGTTTAAAATGTTTTTCACAACGTTAATAATTTTTAAAGGTGTTCAAGAACTCACTTCGTTCGGTTCGCACGCCTTGATCTCGAACATTCTGAACAAACACTACTAGTTTATTGACAAACACTATTTATTATGCATTCTCAGGCTGACAAATTTGTCATTTATAATACACTTACCAGAAAAAAGGAAACCTTTACACCCGCACACAGCCCCCACGCCGGTTTGTATGTTTGCGGCCCTACTGTATACAGCAGTCCCCACCTCGGGCATGCCCGGGGCGCCATTACCTATGATGTCCTTTTTCGTTACCTAAAACACCTGGGTTATCATGTTAGGTATGTCCGCAATATTACAGATGTGGGTCACCTGGAAGATGAGGTAGAAGGTGCGGGTGAAGATCGCATACAAAAACGTGCAAGGATTGAGCGCCTTGAACCTATGGAGCTTGTGCAGCAAAATATCAACAGGTATAATGAAAGTATGCGTTTGTTGAATGTGCTTCCGCCTGGTATTGAACCGCATGCCTCAGGTCATATTATTGAACAGCAGCAGCTTGCGCAAAAAATTTTGGACAGTGGCTATGGATATGTTGTAAACGGTTCGGTTTATTTTGATGTGATGAAATATAACCGGGATTATCAGTACGGTAAACTATCGGGAAGAAAGGTGGAGGATCTGATGAGTAATACAAGGCAACTCGAGGGACAGCAGGAAAAGAAAAGCCCCCTGGATTTTGCTTTATGGAAAAAAGCATCACCCGAGCATCTTATGCACTGGCCGTCGCCATGGAGTGAAGGATTTCCCGGCTGGCATATCGAATGTTCGGCAATGAGCATGAAATATCTGGGTGAAAATTTTGATATTCACGGCGGGGGTATGGATCTGTTATTTCCGCATCATGAGTGTGAGATAGCTCAAACAGTGGCTGCTCAGGGCAGGGAGAGTGTACGTTACTGGATGCATAACAACATGATAACGATCAAAGGTCAAAAAATGGCAAGAAGCCTGAATAATTTCATTACCCTTGACGAACTATTTTCAGGATCTAATCCTCTACTGCAAAAGGCTTATAATCCGATGGCAGTTAGATTTTTTATACTACTGGCCCATTACCGCAGTACGCTTGATTTCTCGAATGAAGCCCTGCAATCAGCTGAAAAAGGATTATCACGTTTGATGAAGGCCGTAAATGTATTGCATAATATACACTCATCTGACAAGTCAACAGTTGATATTAGCAAGCTGGAAGGAGACTGTTATGCAGCTGTCAATGATGATATGAACACTCCTGTGATGATTTCCCATTTGTTTGAAGGGGTGAAGATAATCAATTCGGTAAAGGAGGGAAAGGAAAAGTTATCAGGAAGTGACATAGAAAAATTGAAGGAATTGTATACTCTTTTTATAAATGAGATATTAGGCCTGGAAGAAGAAAAAAAGGAACAGAAAGGCATTGTAACTGAAAAACTTATCGATGACCTGCTTGAACTGAGAATAAAAGCGAAGCAGAGAAATGATTTTGAAACAGCCGACAGGATCAGGCTTATATTAAAAGAGGCCGGTGTCATTGTCAGGGATAAGAAAGACGGGTTTGAATGGGAGTTTGAATGATTATTTGCCCGGCACCCTTCCTGCTTCCAGGTATGAAATGCCTGAAATAACAATATCAGCTTTTAGTAATTCATCAGAAGGATCCCTGATCTCAATCATATCTCCTTTTTGAATGCCTGTGTGAACGGTTGTTCTCATATAACCGTTTTCTTTTTTAATATAAACAAAGCTTACTTCGTTTTCAACTGTTACAGCCTGAGATGGCACCATATATAAGGAATCACTGTCAACATTGATCTTCGCCCGTACTGACATTCCGGGTATAAAATTCTTGTCAGGCTGTAACAGGCGGCCATGGACTGTCACTTGCCGGGTATGTTCATCAACGATTTTGCCGGTCACGGTTACAATGCCCTCAAAAGAAAATGTGGTGTCGGAAACTGTTGTAAACAGGATCTTTTGTCCCTGTGCGATTTTATGAATTTCTTTTTCGGGTACCAACAATTTCATGTGCAGGCGGTTATTGTTTGTGATCTCGCAGATCACTTCACCCGGACCGGCATATTTGCCGTGGTTTATATTTATGCCGGTAATGTAACCGGAAATGGGTGCCCGTAAAAGGACTTCGGGCGATATGCCGTCAACATGAATACTGTCGGTGTTTATCCCCAGATAATCGAGCTGAGCCTTTAATGATAAGTAGTTGGCTTCGGCAGTTCTGAAATCGGCCCTGGCTTTTTGAAGCTTTTTCAGTGATGCGGCATTTTCAACAGCCAGCTCTCCCTGCCTTTTATATTCCTCACGATGGTATTCCAGCTGACTTTTGGATTCCAAAAAATTCTGCTGTAAACGGATATAATCGGGATGCTCGAGGCTGGCAAGCAATTCACCCTTTTTTACATAGTTTCCCGTATAAAAATTGATTTCTTTTATGTATCCCCCTACAGGCACTGAAACCGAAGCCATACTTCCGGGATGTGATTTAATAGATCCTGTACATTCAACAAATACACCGGTCTCTGTTTTGTTGAGCTTGCCTGTTTTAATACCTGCCTGCTGTCGCTCTTCCCCTGTGATCCGTATAAGGCTTACAGTATCTGTTTCCTGGGAGGCCCGGTCATTGTCCGGGGTTTTTGTTGTGCAGGCCGGCAGCAGAATTATAAGGGTAATTATCTTAAAAATTATTTGTCTCATAGCGGATTGTATTAATAAATATAAAACTCAAGCTGCACAGCAGTTTGATTATAATGATTAAGGGTTTCAAGGTAGCTGAGCTTTATTTTAAATGCTGACGCCATGCTTTGGATATATTCATGATACTCGATGTTTTCATTCTCATACTGCGTTTGTGCCGTATGCATAATGAGTTCGGCCTGTGCCAGTGCATGCTCATTATAATATACCAGTTGCTTGAAGTGCTTATTGAGTTCAAAATGAAGGTTTTCAATGCTTACACGGATGTTGTATTCCTTGTATTCCAGCTCACTTAATGCTTTTTCCGAGTTTATTTTCGCGTGTTTTATCCTTGCCTGCTGAGGCAGAAAGAACAAGGGAATATGAAAACCAAACTGCCAGCCGTGTAAGCCTTTCATGCTGCCTATTTGCTGATTGAAATAACCTGCCGATAAGCCGGGGAAGTAAGCTGATCTTTCTGCCTGCAGATTCAGTGCCTCGTGCTCGTATTTTTGCCGGTACCAGGATAATACCAGGTTACCTGAATATGATGAGGTGTCTGAGGGTTTGTCAATCTTATACATGTCCGGTTCACTTTCCGCGGGTACAAGTTCCTGCTCACATATTATAAGTTGTCTGAGTTTATTTTGGGCTATCATAAGTTCGTCCAGTGCCTGCTTGTAGTTGTTCTCAATTTCTTCGGCTTTGGTAACAGCCATGGTGCTTTCAAGGAGACTGCTTTCACCCAGGTCGTAACGCAGCTTCGCGATCCGTACGAAATCACCGTAAATGTCTTTTTGCTGTTTGAGGATATCGATCCTGCCGTGCTGGAATATCCAGAAAATATATGCGGATTTGACACGGGCTATAATTTCTTTTTCGGTGATCTCCTGCATTGTTCTTTTCTGCTCAAGGTTTTTGTTATATGCCTTTATCCGATTAATATGTTTTAACAGGGAACCAAAATTCTGATTTATTTCAAAATATCTGTCGTTTGCCGGTGAATAGAGCTGACCCGTGACAAAGTTAAAGCTTGTCGGCGGGATATCTATGACTCCCATTTTCATGCCCGCTGTTTCTTCCGTTTCCAGTGCCGCTTGTTTTATTGCAGGGTGATTTTCCAGTGCCATGTTAACGGCACCATGCATGGTGATGGTTCTGAATCCTGATTCCTGTGCAACGGCAAATAGCGAAAATAAAAACGCGAATACTGTTATAGCCAGTGATTTACCAAAGTATCGCGTTTTATTATTACACCGTATTCTTATATTCATACTTTCCATTACTTAGAGTCTGTCCATAAAGTCCCATTTGC
>CAZBJH010000149.1:0-7066 GCA_964492185.1 uncultured Bacteroidales bacterium
CGTTGTGAAAAACATTTTAAACCGCGGTATACTAAGGTATTCGAGGATTTAAAATTTTGGCAGCAACGCGGATATCGGACATTATGGACAGGCCCTATTTAAGTACTTTATAAGCACATATAGCAACATAATCACCTCGATCATATCCTTCCCGCGGTTCTTCTACCATGTTCTCCGAATAAACGGGATGCCGGGTAAGGGTTTGGGAAAAAGCAAATTTTTCAAATCCTGCTTTTTTCAACATATCAACTTTTTCACCGGTCGTCCGCCAGTTTGCCATTTTAACAAATTCAATCGGATAGGGATCGGGAGGCTGAACCCCCTTAAGCATGGGATGATCCCATGTACCCAGTGTTTTAGCCAATGAATACAACAAACCGTAAGAGCTTTCCCTGGGAATATCGATCACTACAACCTTTCCGTTTCTTCTTAAGGCTTTATTTGTTTTATTAAAAGCTTGCTGTAAATCATGGATATATCCCGGTGTTCCGTTAAAGATAATAGTATCAAACCGGTCATCACCAAAATCCGTTTCCTCTGCAGAACCAATTTTTACATCCATTCCCCGTTTGACAGCAATGCCGGCCATGCCTTTCGAGGGTTCAATACCATGTTCGACGGTAATATGATACTCCTTCTGAAGAAACATTTCAAAAATACCACTTCCGCAGCCGATAGACAATGCCTCACCGGGATCTTTTAAAAAATGAGCTACAAGCTTTAATTCAGAATACAATACATTTTTATTCTTCATGAACCATGCATCGTATTTTTCTGCATACTTATCAAAATGATTGTCCATACCTAAGATGTTTAAAATAAAAAAACCGCTTCGCGGCACACGAAACGGTATATGATAAATAAAAACTTTTTCAGCATGATATACCATTTTCCTCCGCTGTAATTATACATTTCAGGTTCAGGGGTATGTTCTCAGCCCGCCATTGCAAGCACCCCCAACAGTATGGATACAAAATTAACACATTTTATAATATATTCAATTAATTTTATTATACCTGTATTTTATATTCAAACTTCCTCATTTCTGACCAATTCAAGAGCTATCTTATAAGGTATTCCCACAACCAGTTCATTTTTTTCTATTCCTCCATGCTTCCTGGATTCGGGACAACCAAACGATATACTGATAGTCTGGTTGATATATGAATTTGCAAATACATTTCCGCAAACAGATAATAATGAATATGGAGGTATTGACGGATGTAAGGATTTACCTGCCAGTTTATGTATGAGAGAATTTAATATATATGGTTGCACATATATAATAAATAAATCCGGCACTACACCATTTTCAAGATACTCAGTCATTCCCAGATTAATATGGCGAATATCATGCAGTTTTGGAATACGGGTAAGTGCACTGTTGACAAACTTCAGCGGAATATTATTATTTTCGGAAATGGTTTTTCCCAGTTGCCGGTCATCCCTGTCAAATCCTGTGCTGCGTCTTGCTCCGGGGCATACCAGATTATCATTGTTTAATCTTAATGGAATATCAAATGAGTAATTCACCGCTTCACAAAATTTCATCCCTTTGGAAGGAATGTTGATAAATTCGGTGAGTTGTTCATTTATATTAATGCCACTGCATTTGTTCCCGAAAATTTCTTTCAGCCTTGCAATCATTTTCGCGATGTTTTATTTTGTTATTATCTGTATCTTACAGTAATACCAATGAACGGGAATATCTGAGTAAAATCCTGTTCTATCATTAAAGCCTGGTTATGAAGTGGCAAAATGTTTAACTGGTCATGTGTCTGTTCAGAAAGTTCTATTTGCAAGGATAAAATTATATGAACTTTTGTTCATTTCAAACTTATTTAGACTAATTTTGAATAATATATTTATAACATCATAAAAGTTATTCCTGGCAAAGCCGGGAATGTATTTAGAGTTTTTCAATAAACTCGTCCATCTATAAAGCTAACAAAATGTTTAATTATAACTATTAATCAAATGATAGAAGTAATTGTCACAACGCTGAAACAATCCCTGATGATAACCGTGTTTGTCCTGTTTATGATGGTTGTGATAGAGTATATCAATGTTCAAAGCAAAAATGTTTGGGCAGAGAAACTGAAAAAATCACCCTTTGTGCAAATTATTGTTGCTGCCCTACTAGGTATAACGCCCGGTTGCCTGGGAGCATTCACAGTAGTGTCGTTATATACTCACAATATGATGGGGCTTGCCGGACTGGTAACAGTAATGATTGCCACTTCGGGTGATGAAGCTTTTGTAATGTTTGCTATGTTTCCCGGTAAAGCATTCTTAATAACAGGTATTCTATTGCTTGCATCTATAGCTGTTGGATGGATTGTTCATCTTTTTCAAAGAAAAAAAACACTTGAACTACAACATGGATTTACGATCCATAAAAAGGATATGTGTGTTTGCTTTTCATTAAATATAATCATGCCGCAACTAAAAAAAATGTCATTTGAAAGGGCAATACTCATCCTTTCAACTGCTGTGTTTGTCACTTTACTGCTTACCGGTGTTATTGGCGAACCCGGTATGGATTGGAAAAAAATAACATTTCTTACAGGAAGTCTTTTCCTGTTGTTTGTATTTGTAACCGTGCCGGAACACTTTTTAAAAGAGCATTTATATGAACATGTTGTCAAAAAACATTTACTTCGGTTGTTTTTGTGGACATGGGGAGCTTTTATCGCGCTACATTTCATCCAGTCAAACCTGGCCATCAATGACCTGGTACAAAATAATACTTTTATTATTCTGCTCATTGCAGTGCTTGTCGGGATAATACCCGAATCAGGGCCACATCTGCTGTTTGTAACTATGTTTTATCAGGGTATGTTGCCATTCAGCATACTTATCGCCAGTTCAATCGTGCAGGACGGTCATGGTATGCTGCCGCTGCTTGCCGAATCACCGAAAGATTTTGTCAAAGTAAAAATCATCAATATGCTGGCAGGTTTTCTTATAGGTTTTGTTTTATTACAGTTTGGCATTTAGGATCTGCTGAAAAAACAACTTACAGTGCTTATTATATCGGTTAAGCTCAGAGTATAATTGCCGCTATCGACTGTTGTCCGACTAACACAGGATCTGCTAAAAAAGTCTGTAGTGCATCATATGCAAGGTAGCAAAGCAAAGGTGTATAATTATTCTGCTAGCTGAAGCCAGCATAGCAGATGATGTGCTACAGGCTAACGAAATATTGTCCTCAATAAATATTATTCACCGTGAACGGATCTCCCTGCGCATAAATATTACATAGGAAATAGCAAAGCAAAGCACGGTTACGGAAACAAGTCCGGTTACCTGTGGTGATACCAGCAGCACACTCTGACCTAAAGGTAGCGGCGCGGGAATGGCACCCTGCATCTGTTGCATGGTAAGAGGGCCAAGGCTCCGTACCGAAGGCATGAGTATAGTAGTTGTAGCCTCACTGAAAAGATGGTTGGGTAAAACCCTCATCAGTCCAAGCTTAAGTTTTTGATACATCAACACCTGATGTGCCGGTGCCATTTGTGAAGGCTCTATAGTTTTGGCAATTAAATTAACGATCAGCGGATAAAAAACAGTAAAGAACAACCATACCGCTATGGCAGCGAGTGCCGAGGTAGCAGGCTGCCGGAAAAGCACGGAAAAAAGTATTGCCAGGTTTAGCCAGAATGCTACATAAACTATACTGAGAATCAAAAAGAAGATAACACGCAGGAACTCCTCTGCTGTCGGCGGAATACCAATAGCAATAAGACCGGTACCCATGACCAGAAAGCCGAGTGAAAAAAACATTACACTTATAACGATGAGAGCAGCGATAAACTTGGCATTGATAAGATAATCGCGATGTATTGGCTGAGCCATAACACGGCTTAGGGTATTCCTGTTATGCTCCGAATTAACAGCATCAAATCCCAGACCTATACCCAGTAAGGGACCGAGAAAACTCATGAACACGAAAAAAGAGGGCAGTGTCCCGTCCGATATGGTAAACAGCTTTAGAAAAAAGAAAGTTCCTTCAGGATCATTGGATTTCACTGCATCATCAATATTAGTAAGTGATGTATACATAGAACCGAGGCATGTTAAAGCAATTATGGCAATGAGTATAATAAAACGCCAGCTACGCGCATGATCAGAAACCTCTTTCTGCACAATAACCCAAAAGGGATGAAAGATCTTATCATCTCTTGCCGGCCTTCTACTTTCTTTTATAAATACGAAAAAACGGCTCATTACTTTTTTAATATAACTTAGCGTTGAAATACGGTTAGAACTAATTGTACTATTCATGAAATGTTCCTCCTTCAAAATATTTGTGATAAATATCATCAAGACCATACTCTTTTCTGTTAAGATAATACAAATCAGCGCCTGATCCGACAATAGCCCTTGCAACAGCAGATGTTACATCACGTGAACATTCAACCCTGCAGATACCATTGCTTTCATTAACATCCAGCACACCATCAGTATCTTCAAGCACTTTACGCAACCATGATATGCTATCCGCTTTGCCAGATTCAGAAGCAGAAACCCCGATCTCAACAGTATAGGGATTATTCTCAAACAATTTTTTCGACAGCGCGTTTATATCACCTTCAGCCAGCAGCTTACCATTAACAAACAGTCCTACCCTGTCGCATACCTGCTGTACCTGGTAGAGATGATGAGAAGAAAACAGAACAGTAAGACCTTCCTCCCTGCTCAATTTAACTATCAGCTCAAGAAATTCCCTTACTCCCGAAGGGTCAATTCCCAATGTCGGTTCATCCAGGATGATCACTTCCGGCTCTTTGATCAACACATCCGCCAGTCCAAGCCGCTGACGCATACCCCGTGAATACTTGCCCGTTTTTTTCCCGGCTTCGCTGGATAAACCCACGCGCCTGAGCAACTGTCCTGCCCTTTCTGCAGCCTGTTTGTAGGACAAACCGTTTAACCTGCCCGTGTAAACAAGATTCTCCAGTCCTGAACGGTCATCATAAAAACCTATATCCTCGGGCAAATAACCGACTTTCTTTTTCACCTCCACGGGATTACTGGTGGAATCCACCCCGTGTACCTTCACAGATCCCGAATCGGGTTCCGTCAAGCCAAGTATCATCAATATGGTCGTAGATTTTCCGGCACCGTTAGGACCCAGCAATCCGAATACCTCACCTTTGCTTATTGAAAGGTTAAGATGATCAACTGCCGTGTACGATCCGTACTTTTTTGTAAGATCCGTAAGTTTTATACTGATTGCTGTCACAGCTTACCTCCTTCCGTATTTTCGGAACAGATAATACACACCACCGATAGCAATAAGAATAATGATAATACCTACCCAGCCCCACAGCATAGGTGTCTTAACCGAAATTCTGAAAGATGCTTTGGAAGATACCTCAGGTGTTCTGGCAGTAAAGTTTGTCACATAATCACCTGCTATCGCTTTTCTGTCTGCTTTAATCGTCGCGTATACACTTGCATTTTTACCAACATCAAGCGTATCTATTTCCGCGGCGTCGAAAACAACATCCCAGTTTGAAGGTGAGGCAGCACTCATGGTAATATCCGTAAGGGTTGCGGACCCCGTATTTTTTACAATAAGTTCCAGGCGTTTTTCATCACCTGCTGTAATACGGGTACTAAGCAAACCTTTCGGTGTGGTAAGTGTCATCTCGTATGTGCCTGTGACCACCGCTTCCAACTCCAGTCCGGCAGATGTTGTATTAGTGGATGCTGTTACAGGTATTTTATATGTCCCTTCTTCAATTCGCTCAGGCGGTTTGATCTCAATATTTATGTCCTTACTACTGTTTGCCTCTATCTCCACAGAAGTAGCCTGTTTGTGAGACGGTTTGAAGGTCACTCTCCAGCCCCTCGGCGCCCTTGCCCTTAATGAATACAGTTGCTTCTCTGCAGTAAGGTTCTTTAAGGTCGTTCTGTAAGTAAATGCAGAACCTGCATGACCTTCCATGTTCGCCTGTTCAGTAGTGAATTCAGACTTGTATGTGCCCTTTTCAGACACATTCACTACCAAAGGCAGTACATCGAATCCGCGAGCTACAACCCTGAACCTGTAATCTCCTTTATCCACCTTAAGGGGGATATCCACCTTAAGGGTTAATTTATTCATTCCTCCCGGCCGAACAGAAATCTGCATTACCTTCAGGCCTGCAGAAGTCAAATCATAATTCCAGCCTTCAGGCATACCTGAAAGATAGACCGGGACATTTTTTATCTGATCACTGTTGTTTTTTATTTCAATATTGTAAGTCAGTGATTCGCCCGGAGGCACAGAGATCTTTGTAAAGGGTGTATACAAAGTTACATTTTCAGCTGAAAGAGCTGGTTGATAACTTAAAAGGAAAAATCCCAGCAAAGGGATTAACATCAGTTTCGAACATTTCGTAAAAAGTGACATAGAAAAATCCTCCAAAATTTTTAAAATGACGTTAGGTACGGGATGCAAATTTATAATGTGATTTTGAAATCTGAAAATTGTACGGCATGGTAAAATTTATCTCATAATACTCAAATTGTGCCTTTAATATCTGATCATTAATGCTTTAATACGATTTGTTAAAATTTCTTAAAAATTTCAACAGCTAATTCTATTTTTTCGCCGTATCAGATAAAAAAACAACAGAATGTTATAATGGTTATCTTTTCTGCATCCGCTTGTGGAATTTAATATTTTTAATACCTTTGTGCCGCTCTAAATGAACCGAACCGGGAAAATCGGGGTATAGCACAGTCCGGTTAGTGTGCCTGCTTTGGGAGCAGGAGGTCGCAGGTTCGAATCCTGCTACCCCGACAAAAAAAAAGAAAAGCCTGACACGATAGTGTTGGGCCTTTTTCATGTATAAAAAGGCAAGCTTACTTGAGCTTTTTTTCATGAAAAAAGGACAATAGAGCGAAGCGATCAGGCTTTTCTTTTTTTTTAATCATTCCCCCAAACCCAGGATCACCGAAGGTAATCCTGCTACCCCGACAAAAAAAAAGAAAAGCCTGACACGATAGTGTTGGGCTTTTTTCATGTATAAAAAGGCAAGCTTACTTGAGCTTTTTTTCATGAAAAAAGGAC
>CAZBJH010000150.1:0-6706 GCA_964492185.1 uncultured Bacteroidales bacterium
AATTTTCGGACAAGCGTAACGCGGCAAATGGGACTTTATGGACAGACATTAATTAAGTACCACTGCACCATTAAATGTTACCATTCGGCAATGTTTTTTTATAAAAAAATATTGCGGATACGATTATTTGATCTGATAAATTGTTATTCTGATCATTTCCTGTATTATTCATACGACGGTTCAGGGCAGATGCAGGGCGTCGAAACTGAAGCTTTAACCCGGCAAAGCCTGTAATGCATGAATAATAATTATCAAATAATATTAAAAAATATTTACTAACCGGAATAATATTGTAACTTTGCGAACTCTAAAAAAAATTAAGTAGGTTTAAATAAAACAATGTACGTATGCCCGCAAAAATCAGATTAACAAGACAAGGCCGTAAGAAACGGCCATTCTACCACATTGTGGTAGCAGATAGCAGGGCGCCACGGGATGGTAAATTCATTGAAAGAATTGGATTATACAATCCAAACACTGATCCTGCTACTATTGAGTTGGACTTTGATAGAGCATTAGATTGGGTTTTAAAGGGCGCTCAACCTACCGACACCTGTAGAGCTATTTTATCATTAAAAGGTGTAATGTTAAAAAAACATCTCCTTGGAGGTGTTAAAAAAGGAGCATTTTCGGAAGAAGAGGCCGAAAACCGTTTTCAATCCTGGATAAAAGAAAAAGAAAACAAAATACAAGCGAAAAAAGAAAAAATTGATAAGGCAATAGAGGACAAAACAAGGGAAAGGCTTGAAGCTGAAACAAAAATAAAGGAAGCTAAAGCAGCGGAACTGGCAAAGAAAAACGCGAAAGAAGCAGAAACTGAAGCTGATACTGCTGAAGAAGGAACTGAAGAAGCAGGCGCTGATACTCCCGTGGAAACAGCCAAAACAGAAGCTGAATTAACGGAACAGAAGGCTGAAGAAACTACGGCACCAAAGGATGAAGCCAAAAAAGAAGAAAAGGCAGAGAATAAAAAAGCAGCTGAAGAAGTAAAGGCTGAAGAGAAAGCTGAGGAAAAAGAGGTGACCGAAGGAGAGGAAAAGGCTGAAAAGAAAGAGGAAGCCGGCGAAGATTCAGAAGAAAAGGCTGAAGAAAAGTCCGGGGAAAAAGCAAAAGAAGAAACCGCTGTTGAACAAAAGAAAGAAGAACCAAAAGAAAAAAAAGATCCGAAAGAAAAGAAGGCCGGAGAAAAGGGGACGGAAATCAAACCTGAAGAAAAAGAGGAAATAAATAATGCTTCAGATCAAAAAACAGCGGAAGCATCTGAAGATAAAAAAGATAGTAAAGAAGACGATAAAAAAGAAGACGCATAATATCCCGCTGATTCAAAGCAGTATATAATTGAATTTACCGGAGGTATCTTCAATGCTTAGGAGAAATGATTGTCATTTACTTGGAAAAATAATCAAATCACATGGTTATAAAGGTGACCTGATTATTAGCCTTAGCAATATATCGTTAAAAAATATAAAAAAAACTAAACCGGTATTCCTTGAAATTGAAGGTTTACCGGTTCCTTTTTTTATTAAAGATATTCATCAAAACAGTAGTGATTCAGTTATTGTTTCATTGGATGATGTTCAAACAAGGGAAAAGGCAATTGAATATACCGGCTGCAATGTATATATTAAAAAAGATGGGGACAATACAGAAATAACCGGCTCTCATCCCTATAGCGAAATCACTGGTTTTAGCGTCAGGGATGAGGATGGCCGATATCTTGGCAGCGTAAGTGAAATCATCAATATCAGCAATAATCCTTTGCTTCGTATAAATAGCAAAAAAAAGGAATTGCTCATACCCCTGCAAGAAGATTTTATTAAAGATATACTTTCAGAAACGCAAATTATCATTGTCAACCTTCCTGACGGATTTATGAATATCAACGATTGACAGGAAATAAAAATCCCCCGGGATTAACCCGGAGGCCTGAATTGTACCCGGAGCCGGGGTCGAACCGGCACGGAGTTGCCTCCACTGGTTTTTGAGACCAGCGCGTCTACCTGTTCCGCCACCCGGGCCTTAAATTATAATAGCTGTAAATAGCAATTCATTTCTAACGGGCAAAAATAACTCTTTTTCTTTCCTGTCCATAAAAATGTATACGTAAAATTGAAATTTATACTCATATTTTTTTTCTACACATAAAACAATGAAACCTGTATTATTAATGCTTCGCGTTTGGTGCAAATGCAATACGTTGAAAGTTGAGCCTTTAAACCGGAGAAGTCAAAAAATACAGGATATATTATTCTGATTATTTTATAACAAAGGCATATATTTTGTGTTGATAATATAATACGGTTTTTTATGGTATTTTGTATATAGTTTTATGATGTTAACTTTAAACAGCTTATATAGTGCGGCTTAAAAGGCTGGGTTAATAACTATTTTGAAATGTTAATAAGTACAAAGCGAACAATATTGTAGAAAATTACCGGGCTTATTAAATTGCATTTCCGTCTTTTCACATCGCGGGAAAAACTATCTGTCATTATTCCAATATCTTAAAAAACTGTTGAACGATGCATGCTGAAGAAACCAATACAAAAACAACCGTTGCTGAAGAACCACTAATGAAAAAAGAAATAAAAACCGTAATAAAAAAAACGGGGGAAAATATTTATACATACGATGAGGCACTTAAATGTTCTGTGGAATACTTCAACGGGGATGAACTTGCAGCCACGGTATGGATCAACAAGTATGCACTGAAGGATTCGTTTGGAAAGCTTTATGAAAAAAATCCGGATGATATGCACAAGCGTATAGCCCGGGAAATAGCACGCGTAGACAGCAAATACCCGAATCCGATGAGTGAAGAAGATATCTGTGCATTATTAAAAGATTTTAAATATATCGTTCCTCAAGGCAGTCCAATGACAGGTATAGGCAATAATTTTCAGATAGCTTCTCTTTCCAACTGTTTTGTTATCGGTAATGACGGGCCTTCAGATTCTTACGGTGCAATCCTGAAGATTGACCAGGAACAGGTGCAGTTAATGAAGAGACGGGGGGGAGTAGGGCATGATCTGTCACATATCCGCCCGAAAGGCAGTCCGGTACTGAACAGTGCCTTAACGTCCACTGGTGTGGTACCTTTCATGGAGCGATATTCCAATTCGACACGTGAAGTTGCCCAGGATGGCAGGCGGGGAGCCTTAATGTTAAGTATTTCCATTAAACATCCTGATGCCGAACAATTCATTGATGCCAAACTTGAAAGGGGAAAAGTAACCGGGGCCAATGTTTCTGTACGTATTGATAATGAATTTATGAAAGCAGTAGTGGATGATACGCCATATATCCAGCATTTTCCTGTTAATTCAAAAAATCCATCCTTTAATAAAGAAATAATTGCTTCCGACCTCTGGAAAAAAATAGTACACAATGCATGGAAATCGGCTGAACCGGGTATCCTATTCTGGGATACCATATCCGGTGAATCTGTGGCCGATTGCTATTCTGAATTTGGATTTAAAACCGTATCCACCAATCCTTGTGGTGAAATTCCTCTTTGCCCTTATGACTCTTGCAGGTTACTGGCTATTAACCTTTACAGCTACGTAGATAATCCCTTTACAGAAAAAGCCAGCTTCAATTTCGATCTGTTTAAAAAACATGTACACCATGCCCAGCGCATGATGGATGATATTATTGATCTGGAACTGGAAAAAACTGATGCTATTCTGGAAAAAATCAACGGTGATCCGGAAGACTCTGAAACCAAACGTGTTGAAAAGAATTTGTGGGATAAAATAAAGCTTAAAGCAAAAGAAGGAAGACGTACAGGAATTGGCATTACTGCCGAAGGCGACATGCTGGCTGCCCTGGGATTGCGCTATGGAAGTGAAAATGCTACCGATTTTTCAGTGGAAGTACACAAAACCCTTGCTGTTGAAGCTTACCGGTCATCTGTTTACCTGGCTAAAGACAGGGGGTCCTTCCCTGTTTACGATTCACTTCTTGAAAAGAACAATCCCTTTGTACAACGACTGAAAAATGAGGATAAAGAGTTAGCCCGTGATATGGAAAAATACGGACGCAGAAATATTGCACTTTTAACCATTGCACCAACCGGTACAACGAGCCTGATGACGCAAACCACTTCGGGGATAGAACCTGTATTTATGCCGGTATATAAAAGAAGAAGAAAGGTTAATCCAAACGATGCTAAAGTCAAAGTAGATTTTGTAGATGAAGTAGGTGATGCATGGGAAGAATATAATGTTTTTCATCACAAGTTCATTACCTGGTTAGAAGCCAACAATTATGACATGAATGAAATCAGGAAATACAATGACGAACAACTTAATAAGATAATTAAGCAATCACCATACTATAAAGCTTCTTCGAATGATGTCGACTGGCTGAGCAAAGTTCGTATGCAGGGCAAAATACAAAAGTGGGTTGATCATTCAATAAGTGTAACGATCAATTTGCCTAATAATGCTTCCGAGGAACTTGTCGGTGAATTATATGTTGAAGCATGGAAGAGCGGATGCAAAGGAGTAACGGTTTATCGCGACGGATCACGATCGGGAGTTCTGTTATCCAATGAAAAGAAAAATAACAATGATGAAGGAAAAAGTTTCAAACGCCCGAAAGTCCTCGATGCAGAAATTATTCGTTTTAACAATAATGAAGAAAGGTGGATCGCTTTTGTAGGATTGAAAGACGGAAAGCCATATGAAATATTTACCGGCATGGCAGACGAAGAAATGTTTCCAATACCAAAATCCATTAAAAAGGGAAAAATCATTAAAAACAGGGATGAAAAAGGTATCTCCAGGTATGACTTCCAATATACCGATAAATACGGATATAAAAACACACTGGGCGGATTATCGCATATGTTTAATAAAGAATTCTGGAATTATGCAAAACTGATCTCCAGCGTTCTGCGTCATGGTATGCCCATACCTGATGTGGTTAACCTTGTCAGTTCGTTGCGCCTCGACAGCGATACGATCAATACCTGGAAAAACGGAGTGGAACGGGCTTTAAAACGTTATATCCCCAATGGCACCAAAGCGGGTAAGGGACAAGTATGCGAAGAATGCGGATCTGATTCTCTTATTTATCAGGAAGGATGTCTGATATGCACATCCTGTGGATCATCAAAATGCGGGTAATAATCCCGCATGCTATTTTTCAATATTCAAACTACAAACCGAAAACCAAATTACAACGGGTTTCCGGATTTTTACTAAGTCGAGTCTGCTGAAAAAGATTTGCGGGGAAAACGTGCTTCCAACCCACCAAAAGAAATTAAAGAGTTTTACTTTTATTTAGGATCTGCCTTTTCAGCAGACCCTATTAAAACACAAAAAAAATGCATTCACTGAAAAAGGTTACTGTTTTTTGTGCATCGAGCAGGATGGTGGCTGATAAATACTATAAAGCGACACGGCAGCTGGGTGCCATTCTGGCAAAAAACAATATAAGTGTTATTTACGGCGGAGGAGCTATAGGCCTTATGGGAGCACTGGCAGAAGAAATCCTGAAGCTGAACGGACAGATAGAGGGGGTTATTCCCGAATTCATGATGAAGGTAGAATGGGGAAACAGGAACGTGAAAAAAATGACCATTGTGAAAGACATGCATGAACGAAAAAAGTTGCTGATAAAAAATACGGATGCTATCATTGCCTTGCCGGGTGGAACGGGAACTCTGGAGGAGCTGATTGAGGTCATTTCCATGAAAAGACTAGGGATCCTGACAAAGCCCGTTATAATAATTAATACCGATGGCTTTTACGATGGCCTTATTTCGTTTTTCGAAAAAATGATCAAAGAAAAATTCATTCGTACCAAACATCGCAGAATATGGACAATTTTGGAACATCCGCGGGATATTATACCCGGCATACATAACTCTGCGGCACAAAATAATAATATTTTACATTAGCAGCAGGTAATTATTTCTTTTTCACAATTTCGACGATCTTCTTAATATGTTCAGGAGTTGTGCCGCAACAACCCCCGATAATATTTGCTCCTGCTGATATGAGCTGATCAACAAAAGATGCTGTTTCACCGGGAGTCTCGGGGAAAACGGTTTCACCATCTTTATAAACCGGCATTCCTGCATTGGCATGGATAAGTACAGGAATATCCGGATCAGTCTTACGAATCTCCTTCACAATACCGATCATACCCTCAATGCCATTGCCGCAATTCGCCCCGATAATATCTACTCCTTCCCCGATTATTTCTTCTGTCATCTGCGTTGGAGAGATCCCCATCATGGTTCGGAATTCATTATCGACAGTACGCTCAAAAGTCATTGTACAGATTATCTCACAGTCCGTATTTTCCTTTGCCGCACGAATAGCTGTCACAGCTTCTTCAATATCACTCATGGTTTCTATTACAATGGCATCCGCTCCGCCTTTGGCAAGAGCAATACATTGTTCCTTAAAAGCATCATACATCTCATCCTTTGTTACATCACCCATCATTAAAATTTTCCCCGTAGGGCCAACAGAACCTAGAACGAATTTATCCTTACCGGCCGCCTTGCGTGATATTTCAGCAGCTGTCCTGTTCAACTCAAAAACCCGCTCGCCCAAATTGTAACCGGCCAATTTATAACGGCTGCCACCGAAACTGTTTGTCTCTATCATATCCGAACCCGAATCAATATAGCTCCTAGCAATTTCAAACACTTCATCAGGGTGTTCAATATTCCATAATTCAGGGCATT
>CAZBJH010000151.1:0-6570 GCA_964492185.1 uncultured Bacteroidales bacterium
ACTTTATACCTTACCGGTTAACCTTTTCATCATGCAGAAAACTTTTATGCTCACCAAGGTTGATCCTGTGTACCTTATATTCATATTTTTTGCAGCTAATCTCTTTTCCCTCACTGTTTTTTCTGATCAGGAACTGAAGACTGCCTTCAGGTGTATATGAACGGGTGGTATTAATTATGGTATTTTCTTCCCTGTCTTTTTGAATAATCCCGGTTAACAGGTTTTTGCTGTTATAATTATAGATAGTTGTTGCTGTTCCGGCCGGTTTGTCCGTATAGGCAGTATCTGTCATTGTTTCAGTGATATTCCCATTTTTATTATATATAAAACGGGTAGTGATCGTTCGTATGGAATCATATTCCGGATGTTTTCTTGTATAGTTTATTTCTTTTTTGGCTTTTTGCCCTTCCGGAGAGTATGTAATAAATGTTTTAGCTATCAGTTTGTTCCGGCTGTTGTATTTCTTTTTTCTCACTGCCCGGCCATTTTTATATTTATACTTTATCGAGTGATCACGTACCAGTTTACCTCCTTTATGGTCCATAATTATTATCTCAGATAACAGATCCTTCCTGTTGTATGAATGTTTTGTCAGCCGGGTAAGCTTATCTGAAGGATCGAAGATTTCTTTCGAAACCAAACGACCGGTTTTATCATAAAAGCAGACCTCATACCTGTCGATCTGCCGTGATTTCCCATTAAAGTATACAGTACGAAATAACCTGCCATCTTTAAGATAGGTTGTCTGCCTGGACACATATGAATCAAATGAATGCCTTCCGTCTTTGATAATATAATCATGTTCAATATGAACCTTTATGGTATCTTGCTGAGCTACAGCTTGAAATGAAAAGGTAATCATGAATATTACAGGCATTAACCGCTTTAATTGTTCGTTTTTTCTCATTCTTCTTCTTTTGAGTTATTATATGAGCCACAGTGCATTTTCAACAGATCCTCAGCCGGCTGGTAGCCCAGCTCCAGTGCTTTTTTCAGGTCATTGCAGCCCTCTTTCATGTTGTTGAGATTAATTCTGGAAACAGCACGGTTATAATATGCTTCGGCATTATCCGGATTAAATTTCAAATATTTTGTATAATCACCAACAGCCTCCTTGTGCCTCTTTAATATGCCCCTGGATACTCCCCTGCTGTACCAGGAATCTGCAAGTGTGGAATCAATAGCCAGGGAATTGTCAAAGGCATTGACAGATTCCTTGTATTCACCGTTCATTGCTCTGAGTATACCAAGAAGATGATATCCTTTGGCATTTTCTGTATCTGTCTTTAATGACCTTTCAAGATCATCCCGTGCCCCTTTGCGATCGTTAAGGTGTAATTTTGCAAGTGCACGATTATATAAAGCATCAGCAGTGCGATAGTTTTTTTCAATGGCATAATTAAAATCAGAAACAGCTGTTTCGTATTCTTTAAGATTTGCATAACTAACACCCCTGTGATAGTTAGCCTCGGGAAAATCCGAATTTAGTGAAAGTGCATGGGTGAAATCTTTAGCAGCACCCTGAAAATCACCCAGATTATATTTAAGGTATCCGCGGTTGTAAAATGCATCTACGTTAGTAACATCCAGTTCAAGGATCTTATTATAATCCTGTATGGCTCCTTTATAATCATCGAGGTTTTCTCTTACCCTGACACTTCTCAGGTAAGTTTCAATATTTTCCCTGTCCAGCTCTTTTGCTTTTTGGTAATCCCTAAGGGCACCGGTATAATCACTCAGGTTAGCCCTGGCAATGCCCCTGTGATACCAGGCAAGTGCCAGGAGGCTGTCGTGTTTTATGCTTCTTGTAAAGTACCGGATCGCCTCATTATATTGTTCATCCTTTGTCAGCAGTTTACCCTTTATCAGGTTGACCTTACTGCTCAGGCTGTCGAGTTCCATGGCTTTTCCAGTATATTCACCGGCTGTTGTATAATCACCCAGGTTATAATAAGCATCAGCCATGTTCTGATAAGCCAGGCTGTTTTCTTTATCCCATCTGACAGCTTTTTTATAATATGTGATGGCATCTTTGTATTGAGCCGAATCAGCTAACTGATCTCCCTTTGCCAGGTAGGAGTGTGAAATATTTTTTTTGGAAAGAAAAAGGATCATGATAGCTGCAAGAACAATGATCAAAAGTATTATGAGCAGCAATCGAAGTGTTTTGTTCATTTTTTAACGATTTAGATACGGTTTATCCTGTGATTAATGATTATATCCGAAATTAGTGAATTAAACGATAAGAATCTATTGATGTTACTTTGGTAATGGATTTATTTTTGTATAAGGGCATATTTTCTTATCTGAAATATAAAAATTCAATACTTTAGCAACTTTAGTAAAACTTTTAATGATCTGAAATATGAGGGTAATGATGTTAACCGGTATCCGTGAAATGGAGATGACGGACATCCCGGAACCGGTTATAAATAATAATAATGATGTAAAAATAAAAATGCAGGCCGTGGGTGTGTGTGGCAGTGATGTCCATTATTATACCACGGGCAGGATTGGCAGTCAGGTGGTGAAATATCCATTTCCTGTCGGTCACGAAGGTGCAGGGTATGTAACGGAGGTTGGTTCTGAAGTTACCAGGGTTAAACCAGGCGACCGTATAGCAATTGATCCGGCAATGTCATGCTTCGAATGTGACCAGTGCAGGGCAGGCCGGCCGCATACCTGCAGGAACCTGAGGTTTTTAGGCTGTCCGGGCCAGTCCGGCGGCTGCCTTTCCGAATATATTGTCATGCCTGAAAATAGTTGCTATCCGGTGGATGAATCTATGAGTTTTGATGAGGCTGCTATTTCCGAGCCATTGTCCATTGGTGTTTATGCAGTTAAGCAATCGCTTGATATGAAGAATGTAAAGGCAGGAATACTGGGGTTTGGTCCAATAGGGATGAGTGTTATGCTGGCCGGGAAAGCGTTGGGAGGTAAACATTTTTATGTTACCGATAAGATCGATCAGCGTCTCATGGAAGCCGGGGATCATGGTGCTGTCTGGACAGGCAACCCGGAAAAAGAAGATGTGGTTTCTGCAATTTCCGGCAAAGAGCCGGAACTGCTTGATGTTGTTTTTGAATGTTGCGGTCAGCAGGATGCACTTGACCAGGCATTCGAACTGTTAAAACCGGGGGGTAAGCTGATGATCATAGGTATTCCCGAATTTGACCGCTGGTCTTTTAGCGCTGATGCAGGAAGAAGGAAAGAGATATGTATTCAGCATGTACGCCGTCAGAACGAATGTGTGGAACCTGCACTGGAAATGATTTCCGGAGGGCAGGTTGATGTTAAGGATATGGTTACTCACAGGTTTGGTTTTGAGGATACAAAAAAGGCATTTGACCTGGTTGCCGGCTATGAAGACGGGGTTATGAAAGCAATGATTGATTTTGAGATACCATAAGCCTGCTGCATTCTGTTTTTTGAGGGGGCATAAAGCTATTATAAAGAATAGTATTGTTATAAGAAAAAAGAGCCGGTGTTCCGGAAATCCCAATTCCTTAAAATTCAGCATATAGTCTTGTAGCAGAGCGGGCCCACGGGAAGCCATATAAAAACAATAATATTCTATATTAAAGCCGGGCACAAGGCCGGAGCCTTGCGCCAGATCAGGAGATAAAGGTATCTATCTTGTACATTAATTCACGCAAGTTAAGGGGTTTTGGGATATAATCATCACAACCTGCAGCTTTGCATTTCATTTCTTCACCGGCAAGTGCATATGATGTTTGGGCAATAATTGGCAACTGATCACTGAATTTTTTAATCTCACGTGTGGCAGAATAACCATCCATCATGGGCATTTGAATATCCATCAATACCAGGTCGATATTATTTTCCCTGCAAAGATCGACAGCTTCCTGGCCGTTACTTGCACGAACGATCTCTGCTTTTGTTTTACTCAGGGCAGACTGGAGTACTTTAAAATTAAGATCTTCGTCTTCAGCGACAAGTATCTTTTTGCCATACCAGTTGTATTGCTTTTTCTTAATGGCTTTGGCGTACTTAAATTCGTCAGATTTTTTCAACAAGTGTTGTTTTCTTATAGAAGTGAAGGGGATGGTAAATGAGAATGTTGATCCTTCACCAGGTTTGGATTCAAGCCGGATGGTTCCTCCCAGCAGTTCAATCAGGTTTTTGCTTATAGCCAGTCCCAGGCCTGTACCCCCGTATTTTCTTTCCAGTTCATATTCAACCTGGGAAAAACGTTCAAATATATAATCATGTTTTTCTTCCGGTATACCTATACCCGTATCTTTCACATAAAATTCGAGATGACTTTTGAATTCCCTGTAACCAAACTCAATATATCCCTTTTCAGTATATTTTGTAGAGTTCTCAAGCAGGTTGTTGAGGATCTGTTTTAAACGTAAGGGATCTGTGTCAATAAGTATATGTTCGCGGAGATTTTCTTTTTTTATCCGTAGTTCAACTTCTTTAATATTTTCTTTTCTGAGCAGTTCCTGAAAGATGCGGTATGTTTCCGTTAGAATTTTTGTTATATTAGTCTGGCTCTTATTGATATTAAGTTGCCTGGCCTCGATCTTGGCGGTATCAATAATATCATCTATCAGTTGCATCAGGCTTTCCCCCGAGGTGATGATGTAATCAATATATTCATCGCGTTTTTTTGCCTTTATATCCGGTTCTTTCAGGAAATTGGAGAAGGCAATGATCGCATTCATTGGTGTTCGCAGCTCATGAGACATGTTGGCCAGAAATGCCGATTTGAGCTTATCCGATTCTTCAGCGACTTTTCGTTCGGATATCTCGATTTTTAATTCATTGGTACGTTGTTCAACAAGTTCTTCGAGGTTTTTTCGGTGTTCTTCGAGTTGTTTTTCTGCTTTTCTTTTCTGGTTGTATGCAATGTATATAATTATTGCAGCGATCAATAAAAAAGCAAGACCGATCACCAATGCCTGTTTCTGTACACGTTCCTTTGCCAGTTGTGAATTTTTTTTCTCAAGCTCAATATCTTTTAGTTCAAGATTGTACAATGCTTCCAGTTCAGCTATTTTTTCCTGTACCTTAACAGTATGTATTGAATCCTGTTTTGATTTGAACAATTGGTGATAGTGAAGGGCTGACTCAAAATCCTCAAAATCGGCAAACAGATTGGATAGTGCTTCATAGTTGGCAATGATGCTTTCCACGTGACCTGTTTTTTCAGAACGTTCCAGACTTTCAATATAATATCTGTATGCCTGATCAAAATTATTCAGATCGGACCATGAGGTGCCGATATTATGCAACGCCCATATTGCACCCAGCTCGTAGTTTGCATTGTTAAAAACTTCGTATGATTTGCGGTAGTTGGAAAGTGCTTTGTGATAATGCATCAGGTTCTGGTGTATAAGTCCGATATTGCTTAATGATGTTCCTATTCCTTCCTTATCATCCAGTTCTCTGAACAATTCCAGGGATGCTTCATAGTAATCAAGGGCCTCATCATAGTTGCCTTTCCGGAATGTTATGATCCCGATATTTTGTATTAAACCTGCAGTATTAGTCTTGTTACCAAGTTCCTGATTGATATCAAGTGATTTATTGTAATAGTCCAGGGCATTTTCAGTATTGTTCATCTGATGATGCACTAAACCGATATTTTGAAATGCATTGGCCTGGCTCTGCCTGTCATTAAGCTTTTCAAATATGGATAATGCCTTATGATAGTGGCTTAAGGAATTGCTGTAATCACCCTGGTAATAATCAACAGATGCCATGTTATAAAACAGATCCCCCAGCACTTTGGGTTTGTCATTAGTAAGGTAATATTCAAGGGCATTCTGATAGAATTTTCCGGCTTCAACAAAATCATTAAGTTCCAGTTTCGCATCACCAATTCTTTTATTGGCAAATGCTATCTTTTCCCGGTTACCTGTTCTTAAGGCCAGTTCCCTGGCTGTTCGCGCATGTTTAAACGCCAGTTGGGGTGTATCTACCAGTGATTTGTCAACCAACTCCAGTATGATCCGCAGGCTGTCTTCCGTGGTCAGAGGTTTATGGCCGGATATCAGGCTGCCGGGCTGCCGGTTTCCCCATAGTCCGGTGGAAAAAAGCAGTGAGAGTAGTATTATGGGCAAACGAATTTTCATCGGGTCGAAAGATAATAATAATTTTATATACTCTTAATAAGGATGACAGCATGTTTTATTAACATTATTTGCTTTTTATTCAATGTTGTGGTATGTATAAATAAAAAAGAGACAAAGCGTGCCTTGTCTATTTTTATGATCTGTGCTGATGTTTGTTAATTTTCCTGTACGAGGTTGAACCTTATCGGTAGGGTGTATGTAAGCCTTACGGGTTTTCCTCTTTGCCTGGCCGGTTTCCACGGGGGGAAAAGGCCGGCTACACGTATGGCCTCAGTGTCAAGCAGGGGATGAATACCCCTTATCAGTCTGATGTCTTTTATACTTCCGTCGGTATCAATAACAAAACTGACAATGACTGTTCCTTCAATCCCTGATTCTTTCAGTTTATCAGGGTAATTGAGGTATTTGCGGATAAATAATTTAAGCGCTTCTGTACCCCGGAAATTCAGGAGATTCCTCAATAGTG
>CAZBJH010000152.1:0-6498 GCA_964492185.1 uncultured Bacteroidales bacterium
GTTCAAGAGCTCACTTCGTTCGGTTCACGCGCCTTGATCTCGAACATTCTGAACAAACACTAAGAGTTTATTGACAAACACTAATTAGAAGAGTGCCTGTATAAAAGCATCCTTTTCTATTCCTGCAACAGAAAGCTTAGCTTTTATATTATCCATTTTTTTACTGATAAGATTTTCATTATGTGGCATTCCTGCAAGGTTTGTTGCTATCAAATCCTGTAATACAGACGGAATAGATATTGTATTGAATTTTATTTCCCGGATATATCCTTTTTCAACGGATAGTTCGAAAGACTCAGTAATATTATTTACAACTACTTCAGATTTGAGTGAATAATCGGGCGAATAGCCAAAAATCCATTGCCAGGTTGCAAACTTATCCTCTTTTAATAATTGAATTTTTTCAATATCTTCTTCGGAAAAGTTATATTCCTGTGGTGATGGTGAGAGTTTTTTTAAATATTTATAAATAATACTCCTGAATATATTCGGATTGATTCCTGGTTTAAGGATATCTTTGATATTCATTACTTTACTCCTGTTTGACCGTACGGGCTTGTCCGTATATCGCCCGGGAGTGACTTTTAATACTTTATCCAGCAGTTTCAGATCGGAAGAAATCAACAATGTACCATGGTGCAACACCCTGTTTTTATATATATGTTCGGCATTACCCGAAATTTTCATACCTTTTACCAGGATCTCGTTTTTAGGGCCCTGCTCGGCAGGAATATCCATAGCACGTAAAGCTTTTATCACCGGTGTAATTTGTTTTTTGTAATCTACAAGTCTGCCGGGTTCGCCATTGGTTATGAATGTGAAGTTTAGGTTGCCGGGGTCATGATAAACTGTTCCTCCGCCTGATATCCGGCGTGCCACCTTAATATTTGTGTTTTTTACAAAAGAATAATTTATCTCGGAAAGTGCATTTTGATGTTTCCCTATTACAATAACCGGGTCATTTTGCCAAAGCATGCAAAATTCTTCCTGAAAATTTTTGAGCAGGTATTCTTCAGTAGCAAGATTGAAGTACGGGTCAGTGACAAGATTATTTATGAAATACATTGAAGAAATTGAGTGTTTGATCATAAAACCACAACGAATGTAAACATTTTCATTTTTTTTAAGTAAACATATGATATTTCAAGCGGAAAATTACTAATATTATTTTTTTGATGGTTAAGCTGGATTTTCGTGATTAAAATGATTTTCAAAGATGAGTTTTTTATCAAACAATTTAAAATTTTAAAAATTACAAATGGAAAAATTAATAGAGCGTTTTTTGCGATATGCCAAAGTGGATACGCGATCGGATGATAAATCCACTACAACACCCAGTACAGAAAAACAATGGGTTCTTTTAAAAATGCTGGAAAGTGAGCTCAGGGAAATCGGGTTACAAAATGTTAATTTGGATAAGAACGGTTATCTGATGGCAACACTGCCTTCCAACATATCTAAAAAGGCACCTGTGATAGGCTTTATAGCACATGTTGACACTTCACCTGATTTTTCAGCACAAAATGTTAAACCACAGATAGTTGATTATGTTGGTAAAAGTATTGTATTGAATGAGAAAAAAAACATCAATCTTTCACCCAAAGATTTTCCCGCATTAAGGTATTATATCGGACAAAAAATTATTGTGACTGACGGGACAACATTGCTTGGCGCGGATGATAAGGCAGGAGTTGCAGAGATCATCTCAGCAATGGAGTATCTGATTCTTCATCCTGAAATTGAGCATGGTGAGATAAGGATAGGATTTACACCGGATGAAGAGATCGGAAGGGGAGCCGATAAATTTAATGTGGATAAATTCGGGGCTGATTTTGCATATACGCTTGATGGTGGAGCTATTGGGGAACTTGAATTTGAAAATTTCAATGCTGCAAAGGCGAAAATCATTATCCAGGGTCGAAATGTACATCCCGGTACAGCAAAAGATAAGATGAAAAATTCCATGTTGATAGCTATGGAACTGAACAGTATGTTACCGGCACATCAAACACCGGAACATACCGAGGATTATGAAGGATTTTATCACCTTACCGATATGGAGGGTAATGTGGATTCCACTACTATCAATTATATTATCAGGGATCATGACAAGAAAAAGTTCGAACGAAAAAAAAACATGATGATCAAGATCATTGATCACTTAAACATGAAATACGGCAACGGGACAGTTAAGATTACCATGGTTGATCAGTATTATAATATGCGCACGCAGATTGAACCTGTTTTTCACGTTGTTGAACTGGCCATGAAAGCAATGAAGGAAACAGGTGTTGAACCCAAAGTCATTCCGATAAGGGGAGGTACTGATGGAGCCAGGTTGTCCTATATGGGCCTGCCGTGTCCTAATATTTTTGCCGGCGGGCATAATTTTCACAGCCGTTTTGAATATATTCCCATCAGGTCAATGGGAAAGGCCATGGATGTTATTGTTAAACTTGCAGAGCTGAATGTAAAGAAAGACTGATTTTCAATAGCAACTCATCGTTGTTTTTTTGCTTTTTTCCTGGTAAGATAAGATTCAAAATGCCGGTATAGGTAAAATACGGCAATAGCGGCGGCTATTCCCCATATTGCACCTCCAATGATGTCACCGGGATAATGAACACCAAGATATATTCTGCTGTAGGAGACAAGCAAAGCCCAGGCAAATATGCAATAAGTGTACCACCTTATTTTAAACAGTATGCTGGTGAACATTGCCAGTGCAAATGTATTTGCAGCATGATTTGAGACAAAACCATATTTTCCTCCGCAATAGTTGTTCACCGTATGAACCAGATGTTGAATATCAGGATCATGGCATGGACGTAATCGTTGAATGTTATCTTTAAAAAGAAGTACTGCTCCCTGATCGGCCAGTGTAATAAGAATAATAATGAAAAAACCAATGATGAAAGCTTTCCATCGGAAAACATAGATCAGCCATGCCAGCAGGCCAATGTATAAAGGAAACCACTGTATTTTGCCGCTGATCCAGAACATCACCCCATCCCAAAAAGCAGAATTCCGGCCATTGAGGAATAAAAATATTTCTGTATCTATTTGACTTAGATAATCAAACATATATTATTTATTCAACTGTTGCCACAGCAGATCTTTAAGTTCGTCAATATGATAATTTGTAACTGATGAAATAAAAATGGCGGGTATATCGGGCAGATCTTTTTTTATCTCACACATCAGTTCTTCGTCAAGCAGATCTGATTTGGAAATTGCCAGCACCCTGTTTTTATCCAGTAATTCCGGATTAAAATTATTTAGTTCCGAGATCAGGATATTGAACTCTTCTTTAATATCTTTACTGTCTGCAGCTATAAGGAATAATAATACAGCATTACGTTCAATATGCCTTAGGAACTGTATTCCCAGTCCTTTTCCCTGGCTGGCGCCTTCGATAATACCCGGGATGTCAGCCATAGCAAAGGACAATTCTCCATGATAGGCTATTATGCCCAGGTTGGGTGTAAGAGTTGTGAAGGGATAACTTGCAATTTTTGGTTTGGCAGCAGAAACAACAGATAAAAGTGTTGATTTTCCGGCATTGGGGAAGCCCACAAGCCCCACATCTGCAAGTATTTTGAGTTCCAGGATGTACCATCCTTCTATTGAAGGTTCGCCGGGTTGTGCATATCGCGGTGTTTGATTAACCGGTGATTTGAAATGTGTGTTGCCCAAACCGCCACGTCCGCCTTTTACCAGTGTTTTGGTCTCGCCGTCTTTCGTTATTTCAAAGAGGAATTTTCCCGTTTCGTCACGTGCGATTGTTCCCGGGGGCACTTCAATAACAGCATCTTTACCGTCAGCCCCGGTCTTCATAGCACTGCTGCCGGGCTTGCCGTTTTCCGCGAAAACATGTTTGCGGTAGCGCAGGTGAAGTAAGGTCCATAACTGACTGTTACCTTTTAGGATCACATGCCCTCCTCTTCCGCCATCACCCCCGTCGGGGCCGCCTTTGGGTACAAATTTTTCACGGTGGAGATGGGCCGAACCTGCTCCTCCTTTGCCTGAACGGCAGAAGACGCGTATGTAGTCTACAAAGTTGGAATCTGCCATGAATATTAATTAGTGTTTGTCCATAAAGTCCCATTTGCCGCGTTACGCTTGTCCGAAAATTGCTCATTTACGAA
This sequence comes from uncultured Bacteroidales bacterium, assembly GCA_964492185.1. Classification (GTDB taxonomy): domain Bacteria; phylum Bacteroidota; class Bacteroidia; order Bacteroidales; family UBA10428; genus JAFGSZ01. Next base: position 4,149 of record CAZBJH010000152.1, read on the forward strand.
TAGTAAACTCCGCGTTTTCCAACTGCGCAAGCCTTGCAAATGGAACCTTCTGAACAGACACATGTACGGCTAAACATTTTGATTACTTTATAGACAGACTCTACTTAGAGTTTGTCCATAAACTCGTAGTGTCTGTCAATAAAGTGCGGTGTTTGGCCTTCACTATATTGTTGATCACTGATCGCTCACTTCATCAATCGTCGAAGTCAGCCTGTCAAAAATTTCGTCAATCGAACCCATTCCCTTAACGGATTTGAATTTGCCCTGTTCTTTATAATGGTCAATAACAGGTGCGGTTTCTTTATTGTATACTTTAATTCTGTTTTCAATGATCGATTCATCCTGATCATCTGCTCTTCCCGATTCTTTTCCACGGTTAAGCAAACGCTTTATCAACTCTGCTTTTTCCACTTCAAGTGCCAGCATGATAGTAATGGGTGTCCTTCTTTTTTCAAGAAGATCATCCAGGGCTTCCGCCTGTGCTGTGGTTCGGGGAAAACCATCAAAAATAAATCCTTTGGCATTAAGGTTTTTATCAAGCTTTGATCCTATCATTTTGATCACCACCTCATCCGGAACAAGTTCACCCTTTTCCATAAATTTTTTTGCTTCCTTGCCAAGGGTGGTTTCATTGGCCAGTTCAGCACGTAAAATATCTCCGGTTGAAAGATGCACCAGCTGATATTTACTGATTAGCTTTTCTGCCTGTGTTCCTTTACCTGCACCCGGGGGGCCGAATAATACAATGTTTAGCATAATAATGGTTTTTCTGTACTAAATATATAATTTATGATTTATCCTTTTTGATTTTTATATTCCACGGTCCTTAATAATTATATTAAAGAATAAATACTGTCAAGGTTTCTTCCATATCCCTTATAATCCAGGCCATACCCGACAACAAATGAATTTGGAATTTCAAATCCCACATAATCAAGAGGAATGTCCTTAATATAAGCTCCGGGTTTAAACAACAATGTGGCAATTTTCACTGATGCCGGTTCATACCCCTTTAATTGTTTCACTATATTGTCGATCGTTAATCCCGAATCTACTATATCTTCAAGTATAACGATCACTTTCCCTTTTATATCTTCATTAATACCTATCAGTCGTTTAACAGTCTGGGTGTTGATTGTCCCCTGATAGGATGCCAGCTTTAAGAACGAGATCTGTGCAGGAAAACCGATCTTTCTGATCAGGTCGGAAGCAAACATGAACGCACCATTCAGAATACCAAGAAAAATGACCTGCTCACCGGCAAGATCCACGTTGATGTTTCCTGCAATCCTATCCACTGTCTTTGAAATATTCTCTGATGGTATCGATATGCTGAATTCTTTATCCAGTAGTTTTATCTTTTCCACACGGCACCTAATTAGGTTTTAAAAAACATTAAAATAAATATTCCCCGGCTTATTAAACCGTGATCTGCAATCATAATTGCCACTGGCAATCTCCCGTCCGTCTGTTTGAATATGGTGAATTTTATGTATCTTGCGAAAATACGAATTATGATGAATTAATAGTGTAAAAAAATTATTCATTATACAAATATGCAGAGAAAATGAAGGCAATTGTAAGTATTATTATGGGCAGTACATCTGATCTGCCGGTAATGGAAAAGGCGGCCCGTGTACTTGATGATTTTGAGATCCCATTCGAAATGAATGCTTTGTCAGCACATCGTACTCCCGGGGAAGTGGAAAAGTTTGCAAAAAACGCGCAAAAAAACGGGATAAAGGTGATCATTGCAGCTGCCGGCATGGCCGCCCATTTACCCGGAGTAATTGCTTCAATGACTACATTGCCGGTAATAGGGGTTCCTGTTAATGCTTCATTGGAAGGTATGGATGCTTTGCTGGCTGTTGTCCAGATGCCACCCGGTATCCCGGTGGCCACAGTGGGTATCGACGGAGCACAGAATGCCGGTATTCTGGCAGCACAAATACTGGCTTCAGGGGATGAACAGATCTCAGCAAAACTCAGGGTTTATAAGGAGTCTTTAAAAGATAAGATTGTGAAAGCAAACCGGGATCTGTCAGATGTAAAGTATAAATTCAAGGTAAATTAGAAGAAACTTCTGGAGGTGTTAACAGTAATTAATAGTGTTCGTCTATATAGTTGGCAAAATACTTAACCGGCCATGTGTCTGTTTAGAAGGTTCCATTTGCAATGCTCGCGCGGTCCGGAAACGCGGAGTTTACTTGTCGTAAATGAGCAATTTTCGGACAAGCGTAACGCTGCAAATGGGACTCTATGGACAGACCCTAAATAGAGTCCGTCAATAAACTCATAGTGTTTGTTCAGAATGTTCGAGATCAAGGCGCGCAAACCGAACGAAGTGAGC
>CAZBJH010000153.1:0-6363 GCA_964492185.1 uncultured Bacteroidales bacterium
CTTGTCCGAAAATTGCTCATTTACGACAAGTAAACTCAGTGTTTTCGGACCGCGCGAGCCTTGCAAATGAAACTTTATGAACAGACACATGTACGGTTAAACATTTTGACTACTTTATTGACAGACACTAATTAGTGGTTTTTTTCCTAAAATACACGGGGAGCAATCGGGCAGATAACATTTCATGCCCCGGGTTGTTCTTCAGGTTTGTCAAAATTACCTGGCTATTTTATTAATGATTGATGTGGTGGAATATCCCTTTACCATATCAATAGTAACTATTTTTCCCCCTGACGCTGTAACAAGATCTCCTCCCGCGATCTCTTCAGGTTGGTATTCGCTGCCTTTAACCAAAATATGAGGTTTGATAGTTTCAATAAGAGCATATGGCGTTTCTTCATCAAAAAACGTAACCAGATCAACAAATTGCAAAGAAGCCAAAATATAAGCCCGTGATTGTTCATCCTGGTATGGTCTCTTGTTTCCTTTGATCTTTTTAACCGATGAATCGGTGTTCAATCCGATGATCAGGACATCTCCCAGATTAGCAGCTTTTGCGAGATATTCAATATGCCCCTTGTGGATGATGTCAAAGCATCCATTAGTGAATACCAGCTTATAGTTCTTGAAATTCCAGTACGCCAACTTCGGGCCTAAATCATCCCGGGAAATGATTTTGGATTTTACCGCGTTTAATTTATTCATAATAGTGGTAAGAAATATGTTGAAGCAAAGATCACATTCAAACTATTTTATTAGTATCAGTGTTGGGAAATACCAATGTAGGTTTGAATTCTTTAGCATCCTTAAAATCAAGCAGGGCATAGGAAATTATTATGATCACATCTCCAACAACTGCTTTGCGGGCTGCAGGGCCATTCATACAAATAATGCCTGTGCCTCTTTCTCCTTTGATCACGTATGTTTCAAGCCGTTCGCCGTTGTTTATATTCACGACCTGAACCTTCTCATTTTCAATGATGTTGGAGGCATCCATTAAATCCTCATCAATGGTAATGCTCCCCACATACTGTAAATCGGCTTCTGTTACAGTTACCTTATGTATCTTCGATTTTACTACCTCAATAAACATAATGAACAAATTTACGAAATAAAATTCACATTGTCTATTAATCTCACCATACCTGTTTTAACAGCAATGCAGCCAATTTTGTTTCTTTTATTGTCCCATAATTTTGCTTCGGACAGATCATCTTCGTTTACTATTTCAAAATATTCGGTTTGCATCAGGGGATCACTATTTATAGTACTGACAACAAACTCTTTCACTTCATCTAAACTTTTAACCTCAGCCAGTTTCCGTGCTTTGTACAATGTTTGTGAAATAAGAGCCGCATGTTTTCTTTCTTCAGGACTCAATAATTTATTTCTGGAACTTATAGCCAGTCCGTCAGGTTCGCGTACAACAGGGCAACCAATGATACGGACCGGCCGGCTTTCGCGTTTTACCAGTTCTTTTATAATTGCGAGCTGCTGGAAATCCTTTAAGCCGAAATATACGCGATCGGCCGGAATAAGATCAAATAATTTACTTACGATCTGTGCTACACCATTGAAATGTCCCGGCCTGTGCTGTCCTTCCATGGTTTTTTCCAGTTGACCGAAATCAAAAATTCTTTTATCTTTTTCAGGATACATTTCTTTATCAGAGGGTACAAAGGCATAGTTACAACCATGCTTTTCAAGCATTCTCAGATCTTTGTCCAGGGGCCTGGGGTAATTTCGCAGATCCTCGGGATCATTAAACTGTGTAGGGTTCACAAATATACTGACAATAGAAATATCATTTTCATTTAATGACCTCTTGATCAAAGATATATGGCCTTCATGCAATGCGCCCATTGTAGGAACAAAACCTATGGTTTGTTTTTGCTGTTTGTGTTTTTCAACAACAGCCCTGATATCTGCTGCACTTTTAACAGTTTTCATGGACAGAATTTCTACAAATATAAAAAAATGAATAATTTTTAGTAATTTTGCAGGGATTGTTATTAAATATATAGACTTCAATGGAAGGTGCAAAGGTTCTATTTATCTCACAGGAGATCACTCCCTATTTGCCGGAAACAGAGATGTCGGTTATAGGGCGTAACTTACCGCAGGGGATACAGGAAAAGGGAAGGGAAATCAGGACATTCATGCCAAGGTATGGATGTGTAAATGAAAGAAGAAACCAGTTACATGAAGTCATTCGTCTTTCCGGGATGAATCTGATCATTGATGATACGGATCATCCGCTGATCATAAAGGTTGCTTCTATTTCAGCAGCAAGAATGCAGGTTTATTTTATCGATAATGAAGAGTATTTTCACCGGAAAAATATTTTGCATGATCAGGACGGGAATGAATTTGATGACAATGACGAACGTGCTATTTTTTTCGCACGGGGGGTGTTGGAAACAGTAAAAAAGTTACAATGGTCGCCGGATATTGTTCATTGTCATGGCTGGTTCACAAGCCTGGTGCCACTTTATTTAAAGAAAATGTATAGTGACGATCCTTTGTTTATGGATTCAAGGGTGGTTTTGTCTTTATATGATAATGAATTTACCAGGCCATTGGATAAGTCTTTTAAGAAAAAATTGCAATGGGATGGTTTGGATGAAAAGGAACTTTCAGTTATTGAAAATCCGACTTATGAGAATTTTTGCAAACTGGCTATTGGCTTTTCTGACGGCATAGCATTTGGTAGCAATAATATAAACAGTAAAGTTGAAGAATATATACGTAATAATGTAAATAAGCCTGTACTTGATTATCATCCTGAAGACACTTATATAGATGCTTATTCTGATTTTTACGATACAATATTAAGCGAGGTTATAGATGGATCATAAGCTTTTTCACTCCCCGGTTTACAATATTGTTTTGAACATTTTCCGTGGTATTATATTTTTTTGTTTGATAATTCCTGTTTTGTTATCATGTGAACAGGATCCTGTTAAAGCAGGTGTCGAACTGCTGCCGGAAGGTGATCTTCTTACTGTCGGATATGTTGATTCTCTGACAGTGAATGCCTATACGGTTGAAAATAGTAGTGTTAATTCAGGGAATTTATCGGTAAGTCCGGTTGGTTGCTATGTTGATCCGGTTTTCGGATTAACCAAAGGAGAGGTGATAACAGAATTCTTTCCTTCAGGAAAGTTGGAATTCGGTAGTAATCCGGTGACGGATTCTGTTATTTTTACATTCAACTTTTCCGGGTATTACGGGGATTCTTTATTTAATCCCCCGGTGACTATATATGAATATACAGATGATATAATTGATACCACTGCAAATTTTGATGTCAGCGGAAGATTCGATCCGGTTCCTGTAAGCATGGGTAGTGTCAGCAGACTGGCAGATACACTGGATATTTTCAGGATAAAAATGACTGATGCTTTTGGTGATGCCCTGCTTAACAGATCATTTGAGCAGAACGGGGTTCACCGGGATACCTTGTATAAACAAGTGACCGACAGTATGTTCAAAAGCTATTTTAAAGGTATTTATTTATCGGTTGATGATATAGCAACCGGCGGGGGTATTTATAATGTGAATCTTTCGGGTTCAGAAACCAGGATTACGATTTATTATCATAATGATTCATCAGATGTTGAAAGTGCTGCATTTAATATGGTTTTGACGAACTCGGCCAATCAGTTGCTTGATAAGCGGCTTAGCCTTTACTCACATGATTGGTCCATGTCGCGAATTAAGTACCTTGGTGATACGGAACATAAGGATACGGTAGCTTATTTACAGTCATTGGCGGGAACCAAGGTTCTTCTGAAGATCCCCGGACTTGATGGTTTGAGGAGCGCGCTCGGCAATATTTCAGTCACACAGGCAGAATTGATTATTCCCTTCGACCCTCCTGAAAAGGAGGTGCTGATGTTATACCCTTTACCTCAAAAACTGGGTTTACGGGCAATATCAGGAGATGGTAAAGAAAAAATAATTCAGGATGATCCTTATTATATGGGCTCTGAAAATGCGCTCAAGTATTTTGGAGGATACCTGGATGAAGAAGATAACGAATACCGGTTTAATATTGGCAAATATCTGCAGGATTACTGGCAGGGTGATCAGCCTAATGAAGGTATTTATCTTTTTATAGCGCAAAATACCATACCGGTTTATTATAATCTGGTGAATGCAGGCAGGGTTGTTATCAACAGTGGTATTCATTCAGATCCGATAAGGTTGAACCTGTCATATACAGTCATTCCTTAAAAAATATATAATTATGTGTGGAATTGTAGGATATATTGGTGACCGGGAAGCTTATCCTATACTGATAAACGGATTGAAGCGTCTGGAATACAGAGGTTACGATTCTGCAGGCATATCTGTGATGAACGGACAGGCTTCCATATATAAAAAGAAAGGAAAAGTAACTGACCTTGAAAAATATGTATCTGACAAGGATACAAAGGGGCATATTGGGATAGGGCATACCAGGTGGGCTACACACGGCATACCAAATGATGTCAATGCACATCCCCATTCTTCTGAAAAAGGAAAATTTATTCTTATCCATAATGGCATAATTGAAAACTATTCGCGGTTGAGGGAAAAACTTGAGAACCGGGGAGTGACTTTTAAGACTGAGACGGATACCGAAGTTCTGGTTAATCTGATCGAATATATTTATCTTAAAGGGAAAGTAAGCGCCGAAATAGCAGTTCGGCTGGCACTTACCAAGGTCGTTGGTGCTTATGGCCTGGTGATCATATGCAGTGATGAACCGGATAAGCTTATAGCGGCCCGCAAAGGCAGCCCGCTGGTGATCGGGGTCGGGAATGAAGAGTACTTTATAGCTTCAGATGCTACACCTATTGTTGAATATACAAAGAGTGTGATCTATCTGAACGATGATGATGTCGCGATCATTAAAAAGGACGAGCTCATTCTAAAAACGGTTCGTAATGATCCCCAGGCTCCCCGTATCCAGCAGCTTGACCTGGATATCGGGGATATTGATAAAGGTGGGTACGCGCATTTTATGCTAAAGGAGATATTTGAACAACCGCGTTCTATTCTTGACACGTTTCGCGGAAGAGTGACCAGTGATATGAAAGATCTGCGGTTGGGGGGCTTGTATGATGTTATGTACAAACTTATTAATGCCAAACGGATAATCATCATCGGATGCGGTACTTCATGGCATGCAGGATTGGTTGGAGAATATCTTTTTGAAGATATTGCACGGATATCGGTTGAAGTTGAATATGCTTCTGAGTTTAGATACCGGAATCCGATAATAAACAGTGATGACATTGTTATTGCTATCAGCCAGAGTGGAGAGACAGCAGATACTCTGGCAGCCATAAAAATGGCCCGCGGGGCAGGTGCACTTGTTTTGGGAATATGTAATGTTGTCGGTTCAAGCATTCCCAGGGAAACCGATGCAGGTGTATATACTCACGCCGGCCCTGAAATAGGTGTTGCATCTACAAAAGCATTTACTGCACAGGTCACCGTACTGGCAATGATGGCTATTTCTGTCGGCCATAAAAAAGGATTGATCTCCGATGATGAATTTGCAAAGATGGTAAAGGAACTTACAGAGATCCCGGCTAAGATTGAAAAGATATTAGCATTAGACAAGGAATTTTCCAGGATAGCATCTTTGTATAAAGAAGCAAATAATTTTCTTTATCTTGGCAGGGGATATTTTTTTCCTGTTGCCCTTGAGGGTGCTCTAAAGCTTAAAGAAATATCATATATACATGCGGAAGGTTATCCTGCAGCCGAGATGAAACATGGTCCTATCGCACTGATTGACCGGAATATGCCTGTGGTGGTCATTGCCACAAAGGATCCTTCTTATGAAAAGATTGTAAGCAATATTCAGGAAGTAAAGGCAAGAAACGGGATCGTAATTGCCGTTGTAACTGAAGGGGATACCGTGATCAGAAAACTTGCTGATCATGTACTGGAGGTTCCCGGCACAAACATTGTATTCTCATCCCTGCTCGCGGTAATACCCCTGCAATTACTTTCCTATCACATTGCCGTGATGAGGGGATGTAATGTCGATCAGCCACGAAACCTGGCAAAATCAGTAACAGTAGAATAAAAAATTCAGGATACTTTTGATTTTGGACTTGACAAAATGTTTAAACGGTCATGTGTCTGTTCATAATGTTCGGGATCAAGGCGCGTGAGGCTCTTATATAGAATAGCATTGTTATTATAAATTATTTATATATGCCTTCAAAGGGCTAATTGTTTCGAACCGCTCCCCATGCGGTTCGACCTACTTTTTTCTACAGCAAAAAAAGTAGGCAAAAATGCCACCGCTGACAGGATTTTCCTAAAAAATCAAGGTGCTCACCTAAAAATCGAGAACTC
>CAZBJH010000154.1:0-6056 GCA_964492185.1 uncultured Bacteroidales bacterium
ACACCTTTAAAAATTATTAACGTTGTGAAAAACATTTTAAACCGCGGTATACTAAAGTATTTGAGGATTTAAAATGTGAGCAGCAACGCGGATATCGGACATTATGGACAGACACTAAGTAGTAATAACTGTGACCCTCCTATCGTGTCAGACTGTCAATCTTTGAAACCGGAATGGTATTTACCATTTTAAGCACATCGCTTTCATTATCAAAACCCGTGCAATTAAAGGTCAATAATGAGCCGCCAAAGGGGATCTGGATATCATAGGAAACATTTTCCCCGTCATCATCATTTCTTTGCATAAGGCCCTTGTACCCGTCAATTTTTATCCGTTTCTGCCCGGAATCGCCGCTCATTGCTCCTATAAGAGGCATGGAAAGTATACTGTTTATGCTTGCCAGCATAGGCGAATCGCTTACGATCAGGATCTCTGCGTATTTTTGGCTCTCCGCCGAACCGTAATCCCGGTTCACATATAAGCCCCCGGCCCCCGAAGAGTTGCCTGTTACATTGTCCTGTCCGGAATTAAACTGAAGTCCGCCCATTTCTTCGGGCATAATAGCCAGAATTTTCTTCCCCACGATCATATCAAGCTCATGCAGGGCTTCCTCAAGGGCAAATCTTGTGTCATCCAGATTTTCTTTTTTATAAGCCGCTTTTGCTTCATCCAGTTTACCTTCAACATCCTGTGAGAAGGAGAAAGATAACAAACCTGTGATAAGCAGGACTGTCAGTGATATAATTTTAATTTTGTTCATGATTCTTATACTTATTGTTCTCCTAACTGTTTTTTTATACTATCGATACTAAACTCATTTGCCGCATCAATGATCTCATGCTCATTTTCAAAATTTATACCCTGCAAAACAAAGAGTGAAGACTGACCGAAAGGTATGCTTAGCTGATATCCTGAATAATCATCGTATTCAATTACTCCCTGGTATCCCTGTACATTTACCTGCTTATATTCCTGATCCTCACCTGATGAATAGGTCCCCGAACTGATATACATATTCACTGCAGTAAGCAGCTGTGAATTATTGGTAATATCCAGATTAAGTTCCTGATCACCTTTTGCATACTTTCGCTCAATACTCAGACCCACAAAACCAATCCCGGAGCTGGTTACCATATCCGAATCATCCTGTTTTTCCAGTCCGTTTACCGAAGCGGGAAGTAACTCCAGTACTTTTTCGCCTATTTCCATTTCTACACCCAGTAAGGCCTGCCGTATGGCATGCCGTGATTTGCTGTATTCCTTTGATGTGTATGAACCGGAAGCTGCTTCGATCTGCGCGATTACATCCGGGGCTGTTTCAGTGAGCCCGCTACCACGTTTGTTTTCAATGTTACCTGTACCGGAAGGATCAGATGAATTCGAACTATTTTTCTTTTCATTCTCATCCTTATTAAAGATCTCGTCAAGGATCTTATCTTCAGTACGGTTCTGCAGTTTTCTTAATACACGCTGGCCGTACAACTCACCTGTAAACGCGGTTAATACGATCAAGGTCAGTACCATTAAAATAACTCTCTTCATAATGAAAAATAATTAAGAATTAAACGTCTGAAAAATAAACAAAAAAACCATTCATAATACATAAGTGATAAAATAAATATTTGCTTTTTATACTTCCAACTGGTAATACGGTATTTTCCAATACATACCCATCGAACTCAATAGTTGATTAATTGTTTTATAATATATCAGTTTATTAACAGGCTCTAACAAACTGCCGGTAAAATAGTTTATCAGAAATACCATATTCCGGAACAGATGACAGAACATCCTAAACGTAGCACCAAACACCCTGAAGATCAACCGGGCGATAAAAATTTACTTATTGCATCGGCCCTTAACCTTACAATTACGATAGCCGAACTGATCGGTGGTGTTTTATCGAACAGCCTTGCCCTGCTCTCTGATGCTGTGCATAATCTCGGGGATACCATCGCTGTTGCAATTGCATACATTGCAAATCGCATTGGCAGAAAAAAGTCCACTTCGAAGAAAACCTTCGGATACAAAAGAATCGAAATACTGGCAGCATTATTCAATGCAGTTGTGCTTGTTGTCATAATTGTTTTTCTCTTCAGGGAGGCCTGGATACGGCTGAATAATCCTGAACCCATCAAAGGCATGATTATGTTCATCGTGTCTGTAACCGGACTTCTTGCAAATTTATTTGCTGTCCTGCTCCTTAGAAAAGAATCGGGAAAAAATATCAATATACGTGCGGCTTACCTGCATTTGCTCGGTGACACGATATCTTCCGTGGCAGTGATCATTGGCTCACTGTTCATTGTTTTTTTTCAGATATACTGGATTGACCCCCTGATCACTGTATTTATCGGTTTATATATTTTAAAAGAAACATTCGCTATTCTTCGTGAAACGGTGGATATACTTATGCAGGGGACACCAAAAGGGCTTGATCTTGATGAGGTGATAAATGCACTTGAACAATTCCATTCCATTGATGATGTACATCATGTGCATGCCTGGAACCTGAATGACTCACAAATACATTTTGAATGCCATGTTAATCTGAAAAACGATTTACAGGTTAGCGAATCAACATTAATTCTTCAACAGATCGGGGATCATCTGAAAAAATATTTTCATATAGATCATATTACGATTCAATTTGAACACCAGAGATGTCCTGACAAAAACGGATATAATAAACCCTGCTAATAAGTCCTGCAGTTTGTAAATAGTGTCTGTCCATAAAGTCCCATTTGCCGCGTTACGCTTGTCCGAAAATTGCACATTTACGACTGGTAAACTCCGCGTTTCCGGACCGCGCGAGTCTTGCAAATGGAACTTTATGAACAGACACATGGTCAATTAAACATTTTGCCCGGTTGTTAAACCAGGGGGATCGAATATAACTTTTATAAAGTTCCGCGGATTACGCATATAATAAGAATCACAGATCATCATTTTACGGAATTTTAGCTAAATTTGCCGCTTTATATGCAGAAATTATACTATTATAAAAGTAACTCATATTGATTACTGTACATTTTTTAAAACCATAACATAATGAGTAATAAAGCAATACTTATCATCCTTGACGGATGGGGAATAGGAAATAAAGGCAAGGGTGATATAATTTATCATGCCAAAACTCCCAATATGGACCGCGTTATGAGCGAATACCCGTCTGCACAATTACTGACATTCGGAGAAAATGTAGGTTTGCCGGAAGGCCAGATGGGAAATTCGGAAGTGGGGCATTTAAACATCGGTGCAGGACGTGTTGTATATCAGGACCTGGTAAGGATCAACCTTGCCATCAAAGATAACAGCATAGCACAAAATAAAACACTTACATCAGCATTTGAATATGCACGCGAAAATAACAAGGCAGTTCATTTCCTCGGGCTGATAGGCCCGGGCGGGGTGCATGCCCAGAGCAAGCATCTTTATAAACTGTGCGATCTCACGAAAGATCATAAACTTAACAAAGTATATATTCACTGCCTTACCGACGGACGGGATACGGATCCGAAAAGTGGCTTCGGATATGTTAAAGAACTTACAGAACACCTTAAATCATCAAACGGCAGGATAGCATCACTGATCGGCCGTTATTACAGTATGGACCGTGACAAACGCTGGGAAAGGATCAGGGAAGGCTATGACCTTATGGTCAAAGGTAAAGGGAAACCTTCAACTGATGTGCTGACTGCAATTAAAGAATCATATGAAGAAGGTGTAACGGATGAATTTATCAAACCTGTGGTTATGGTAGATGAGAACAGGCAGCCGGTCGGAAAAATAACGGAAGGAGATGTGGTGATATGTTTTAATTTCCGTACTGACCGCCTGCGGCAGATGACCACTGTCCTTACACAAAAGGATTTTCCCGAATACGGCATGAAAACCATTCCTTTGAATTATATTACCCTTACCACCTATGATGAAAATTTCAAAGGAATTAAGGTAGCTTTTGACAAACAGAAAATAAGCAACACCATGGGTGAAGTAGTATCGAAAAACGGATTGAACCAGATCCGTATAGCGGAAACTGAAAAATATGCCCATGTTACTTTTTTCTTTAATGGCGGACGTGAGAATGAGTTTGAAAATGAAAAACGCTTACTTATCCCGTCACCCAAAGTTGCTACTTATGACTTGCAGCCCGAGATGAGCGCGCCTGGGATAGCTGAAGCCATTATTGCCGAACTGAAAAAGAAGGAGACGGATTTTATATGCCTGAACTTTGCCAATGGTGATATGGTAGGACATACCGGTGTTTATGAAGCTATTAAAAAAGCGGTCGAAACAGTAGATGATTGTATGGGAAGGGTTGTCGAAACGGCAAGGGAAAACGGGTATACAGCACTGGTAATTGCCGATCACGGTAATGCCGATAATGCAGTTAATGAGGATGGTTCGCCCAATACCGCACATTCATTAAATCCGGTACCGATTGTATTGGTAAATGACAGGTATAAAAAGATCAACAGCGGCATACTTGCTGATGTGGCTCCTACTTTATTACACCTGATGGATGTGCATATTCCTGAAGAAATGACAGGTAAAATACTGGTTTAACACATTAAGCTCTGTTATTCATACCTCAGGCCTGGAGCAAATGCATGTTAAAACCGTTTTGTATACACATGACAATAGGGCGTACCGTTCTTCTTCTCATAATACTGCTGATGATAATCTTCAGCAGGCCAGAATGTTGACGCCCTGGTGATTCGTGTAGCAACATCGTACCCTTTTTGTTCCAAAAGGCTGACAAGCTTTTCAGCTGTCCGTTTCTGTTCCATATTCAGGTAAAAAACCTCTGAACGGTATTGATCGCCAATATCTGGACCCTGCCTGTTCACCTGTGTGGGATCATGGATCTCAAAAAACAAACGGGCAATCTTTTCATAGTCTGTTTTTTCAGGATCATAAACAACCTTTACCGCCTCGGCATGTCCGGTATTGTGTTTACAAACCTCCTCATAAGTGGGATGTTCGGTATAACCTCCGGTATATCCCGGTTCAGTGGATAAAACACCGGGTTCTTTCAGCAGATAATGCTCAACACCCCAAAAACATCCGCCTGCAAAAATTGCCGTACGCGTATCAGAATCCTTATCCGGTTTTTCAGGCACAAACTCCAGTGATATGGAATTTACACAATGGCGTATATCTTTTCGTGTATAACCTTCCCCGGTAAATACATGACCGAGATGTGCCCCGCAACCGGCACATAAGATCTCCGTGCGACGGCCATCAGCATCCGGAACTCTTTTCACAGCACCATCAATTTCATCATCAAAGCTGGGCCATCCGCATCCCGATTTGAACTTATCTGTCGACCGGTACAGTTCAGCACCACACCTTTTACACTCGTATGTCCCTTTTTCATAGAAATCATCGAATTCTCCTGTAAAGGGTGCTTCAGTTCCTTTATGCACGATCACCCTCTCTTCGTCTGTTGTCAGCTTTTTAAACTTCATATCATCATGATTTTTTTCACCGTTTGAAGTATTTTGTGAACACGCGGTCCCGTTAATAATAAGGATAAATATAATATATAATAAATTTCTCATCAGATAGCATGATTACATTATACATGGATAACAAAAAAGAGGCCGGACTGTTTAACCCGCGTTACCGGATTCACCCGGCTGAAGATTTAGCTTTCGACACTTTGGATCCGATGGATAAAAAGTTGGCAAAATGTTTAATTGGTCATGTGTCTGTTCATAAAGTTTCAATTGCAAGGCTCGCGCGCTCCGGAAACGCGGAGTTTACTAATAATCGTAAATGAACAATTTTCGGACAAACGTAACGCGGCAAATGGGACTTTATGGACAGACTCTAAATAGTGTTTGTCAATAAACTCTTAATGTTTATTCAGAATGTTCGAGATCAAGGCGCGTGAACATTTTAAACCGCGGTATACTAAAGTATTTGAGGATTTAAAAAGTTTTCACAACGTTAATTATTTTTAAAGGTGTTCAAGAGCTCACTTTAAAATTAAGTTCTTGAACTCACTTTAAAGAACTCACTTTAAAATTAAGTTCTTGAACTCACTT
>CAZBJH010000155.1:0-6049 GCA_964492185.1 uncultured Bacteroidales bacterium
TTTCATACGAATATATTTTATTTATGTTATTAGTAATTAATTTGGTAATAGATTATGTATATTTTGTTAGTGCCGGTGGAATTTGTTAATTAAGCTTTTTTTCTTTAAGATGTTCCCGCTCGGGGCAATCCGGCAGTAAAACCTGACTTTATCCATGTTTAGCTATATTGGTAAATTTGATAATAAGGGAAAAATGCAGTAATTTTCAAAAGTTATAATATCCTTAAGCTGTAATATGAATGTATTAAATATAGTTAAGATATTACTGATCACTGAAATATTTTTTCTTTTCTTTATTTATCCGGAGAAGTCATTTTCACAGGATGAACCTGTTGACCAGGCTCCATGGAAATGTTACCTGAGACAGGTTGTCATTGAAGGCAGGAGCAATCTGAAAAGTTTTAATTTCATTTATTATATGCCTTATGAAGATTCTATCCCTGCAAGATACGGCAAACCCATTTGTGAAGCAGACACTGATCTGGTCATATATAAAATTCCTGTTGCTGCATTTGAAGGTGATAATCCACTTATGCTTAGTGATTTCAGGAAACTGGTAAAGGCTTCTGAATACCCTGTTATACAGGTACAGTTTGACCGTGAGGTGTTCAGAAAAATCGTTTTAAAAGGTAAACCTACCCTGAATCTTGACCTTACACTGGCCGGTATAACAAATCAAATACCAGCTGATTATGTTATAAGTAAAAGAACGGAACACAGGATAATTCTTAATGGAGAAACTCATTTTTACCTTACCGACTTCGATCTTGAACCTCCCGAACGGTTATTTGGACTTGTGCAGGTTGAGAATATAGTAATTATTAAATTCAATATTCTGTTGAAGTATCAGCCATAATAGTAGATCTTTCCTGTCAATTTGATATTTTTTCCATAATTGCTTTTTTGAACTGAACTTTAAAAAAACGAAATAAAATTTATTATACGATATTTGTCAAATAAAACAATAATCGTATATTTGTTCTGAAATAGTATAAAATTAAATTGTATGCGAAAATATGATCATCCAAAATACATACAATTGCTCGATACAGCAAAGGATTTATTCTGGAAACATGGTATAAAACGTATTACCGTTGAAGAGATCTGCCGGCAGGCAAATGTCAGTAAAATGACGTTCTATCGTTTTTTCCCTAATAAAACGGCAATTGCAAAAAATGTTTTGGATCATATGATTGATGAAGGTATTCATAGTTTCAGACAAATTATAACTGAAGAGATCAGTCCGCCGGAAAAGATGCAGAAAATTCTGCTTATGAAAATGGAAGGTACAAATGATATCAGCCGAGAAATGCTGGAAGATATATATAACACTCCGGGTTCAGAATTGCAGATTTATATGGAACAAAAGACAAATGATGTATGGACTGAGATAATAAAGGATTTTAAAAATGCTCAGCGAAATGAAGGATGGATTCGTAAAGATCTTAATCTTGACTTCCTGGTGCCTTTTTCCAAAAAGCTAATGGAACTGGCTTCTGATGCTGATCTTATAAAATTATATTCAACACCGCGGGAATTCATTATGGAACTGGCTAAGTTTTGGGCTTATGGTATATCACCAAGATAACCGGTATCGGGGTAGTTGCCAGGCACCGAAAGCTGAAGTTTTAACACGGCAGTGCCAGTAATGCAGGTAAGGAAGATAATGAAACGATTAACATTTATATTATTGTATTTTGCAATGTTTATTGATGGTGTATACCCACAGGATAGCCTTATGTTTAAAGGCCAGTTGTCCGGATGGATGAATTACAATCCTGATAATGATTTGCCGGCATGGGCTGGCGGCCGGTATATCCCGCGATTGAATTATGAAGTACAGTTTTCCGGTGCCAGGATGATTGATTTTGAATTATCGGCAAATCTTAATGCTGTATCCGGGTTCAGGCCTTTTGATACATGTGATTTTTCTGCTAATGGTAAACCTTATCGTGCATGGGGAAGATATTCTTCCCGTCAGTTTGAACTCAGGCTGGGACTGCAAAAGATAAATTTTGGTTCGGCATCCATGCTTCGTCCACTCATGTGGTTTGATCAGATCGATCCCCGTGATCCCCTGCAACTCACTGACGGGGTATGGGGTATGCTTGGAAGATACTATTTATTGAATAATGCCAATATATGGCTTTGGGTTTTATATGGCAATGAAGGCCCGAAAACATGGGAACTGGGGAGAACAAATCAGGATTATCCTGAATTCGGGGGCAGGGTGCAGCATCCGGTTCCCGGGGGTGAAGCGGCTGTCTCCTATCATTTTCGTATGGCTGATACAAAAGGGTTGGGGGGTGGTATTCCTTCCTGGTCCGAAATTCCCGAAAACCGTATAGGTCTTGATGGGAAATGGGATGCCGGTATAGGTATCTGGTTTGAAGGAGTATGGATAAATAAGGTAAAGGACCTGGATACACTGACAAATCAGGAAATGCTGACACTGGGTGCAGATTATACATTTGCTGTCGGTAACGGCCTGAACGCTACGCTGGAAAATTTATGGTTTGCATACGGAGAAAAGGCATTTGATATTTCCAATGCAGTTACATCTTTTACTGCCTTATCAATGAACTATCCGGTTGGTTTGTTTGACCATATAAATACAATACTGTACTATGACTGGAAAAATGAGAATATATACAGTTTTGTAAACTGGCAAAAACAGTTTAGGAGATTAGACCTGTATGTTATGGTTTACTGGAATCCGGAGAAGTATATCCTCCCGAAGCAGGCTGATACGGATAACCTGTTTTCCGGTAAAGGAATACAGATCATGATAGTATATAATCATTAATAATTACTTTTTAGTGACATAATAATAAAACAGAAAAAATGGAGATCATTAAACTTGAAAAGCTTACAAAACGTTTTCCTGTGGGAAAGGGAGAGTTTACAGCTCTTAATGATATTAACCTTTCATTTGGGACAGGTGAATTTGCGGGGTTTGTCGGACCAAGTGGTTCCGGGAAAACAACCCTGTTAAATATAATAGGATCGCTTGATACGCCAACAGAAGGTATGGCTACCGTAATGGGTGAATCGGTTTCCGGCTTGTCTCATAAACAATCTGCAATGCTTCGTAATAAGCATATCGGATTTATTTTTCAAACATATAATTTGCTTCCGGTATACACGGTGTATGAAAATGTTGAATTCGCATTGCTATTACAGCACAAATCGGCATCCGAACGAAGAAAAGCTGTAATGGAAGCATTGGAATGGGTGGGGTTAACAGATAAAATTGATTCAAAACCTTCAATGCTTTCCGGAGGCGAATGCCAGAGGGTTTCTATTGCCCGGTCAATGGTGAAAAAACCTACGATCGTATTAGCCGACGAACCTACAGCAAACCTTGATTCGAAGAATTCGCACCATATTTTGCAAACAATGGAAAGACTGAATGAAGAATTAAAGGTGACCTTCATTTTTGCCACTCACGATGAAAAAGTGATGC
Organism: uncultured Bacteroidales bacterium; assembly: GCA_964492185.1. Taxonomy (GTDB): domain Bacteria; phylum Bacteroidota; class Bacteroidia; order Bacteroidales; family UBA10428; genus JAFGSZ01. The sequence continues at coordinate 3,467 of CAZBJH010000155.1, forward strand.
AATATCTTAAAAGGAAAGTTTCACTTGCAGACGGAAAGGTGGAGAGTGATGAAAAACACAAAAATATTTGACGTATGTTAGCTGTAAAATTAGCATTCAAAAACTTGATGGGAGCGGGTTTGAGAACCTGGCTGAATGTTGCTGTTCTGTCCTTTGCATTTGTGCTTATCATTTTTTTTAATGGTATGATAGACGGGTGGCACAGGCAGGGCAGGAATGATACAATGGACATGGAAACGGGGGGCGGACAGTACTGGCACCCACATTACGACAGGTATGATCCATACACTATTCAGGATGCTCACGCACCATTATCGGAAAAGGTCCGGAAGCTGATAGATGAGGATAAACTTACCCCCATACTGATTACCCAGGGGACAGCTTATCCCGGGGGCCGCATGCAAAGTGTGATATTAAAAGGGATTGATCCTGATCAAAATATCCTTGAATTGCCGACTTCTTATCTAAAATCATCTGATAATGGATATTCAGCTTTTATCGGTAATCGCATGGCAGAAACCACAAGGCTGAATGCCGGTGACCGAGTACTGGTCCGCTGGCGGGATGTAAACGGCACCTTTGATGCCCGTGAGATTCAAATAGCCCATGTTTTCAAATGTGATGTCCCTTCCGTGGATAACGGACAGATATGGGTGCCGATTGAAATGTTACAGGAAATGACAGGAATGGAAAATGAAGCAACATTGCTCGTGGCATCAAAGGATTATCAAATAGAAGATCTTCCCGGATGGGAGTTTAAAGATCTGGATTTTCTGCTGGCTGAACTTGATCAGCTTATACGGACCAAAAAAGGAGGCGGGTCAATAATGCAGATTTTATTACTTATTATCGCATTGCTTGCCATATTTGACACACAGGTATTGTCTATCTTTCGGCGCCAAAAGGAGATAGGGACATACATTGCGCTGGGCATGACACGGTCGCAAGTGGTCGGTATTTTTACAGTTGAGGGGGGAGCACACAGCATATTAGCAGCGGCATTGGGGGCTGTTTATGGAATACCGGTTTTCCTGGTCCTTGATAAGGTCGGTATTTCATTCGGGGTGGATGATATGGGAATAACCATAGCTGAGACAATTTACCCTTATTACAGTGTCGGACTGATTATCGGTACACTTTTACTTGTTGTGGTGTCAGCCACTGTTGTAAGTTATCTGCCGGCCAGGCGAATATCAAAAATGAAACCTACGGATGCATTAAAAGGAAAACAACAATGATACAGTTTTTATTAAAAGGAATAATCAGAGATAAAAATCGCAGCCTCCTGCCGGTTATTGTAGTGGCTTTGGGTGTTTTTCTTACTGTACTGATGAGTGGTTGGCTGGGTGGTGTTTTTAGTGATATGATAGATATAAGTGCCAATTTCTCAACCGGACATGTTCGAATAATGACCCGTGCTTATGCTGAAAACGAAAATCAAATACCGAATGATCTGGCATTGCTGGGTGTGGATGAAATGAAGAAGGAACTGCAAAAAAAGTATTCGCGTATGGAATGGGTTGAACGTATTCATTTTGGCGGATTACTGGATATACCGGATGAGAAAGGAGAAACCAAAAACCAGGGGCCTGCTGCAGGAACAGCTGTCGACCTGTTTTCTCCCGGTTCGAAGGAGGCAGAACGAATGAATATTCCCAAATCCGTGGTGAAGGGAAATATACCCGATAAGCATGGTGAAGCGCTGATCAGTGATGATTTTGCAGAACGCTTTGATGTTTCCGTAGGTGATGAAATAACTCTATTTGGTTCTACAATGTATGGTAGCATGATGTTTGAAGTTTTTAAAGTAAGCGGTACTGTGAGTTTTGGCTCTGCCATGCTTGACCGTGGTGCAATAATCATTGATATCAGTGATGCACAGCGTGCACTGGATATGGATGATGCCGCCGGTGAAATTTTGGGCTTTTTTAAAGAAGGTGGTTATGATGATGAACAGGCTGAAAAAGTGAAAACATCTTTTAATGCGGAATATAGTTCACCCGATGATGAATTTTCACCTCAAATGTTTAAACTACGGGAACAGAATGGTCTGGATGAATATCTGGCTTTTGCTGATAATATGAGTGCAATAATGATAACTATATTTATTATTGCTATGTCCATTGTTCTTTGGAATACAGGTTTATTGGGCGGTTTACGCCGTTATAGTGAATACGGGATACGGCTTGCCCTTGGGGAGGAGAAAAGACATATTTATATAACCATGATACATGAAGCTGTTCTGATAGGAATTATTGGTTCTGTCGTTGGAACGGCTATTGGTGTGGGATCAGCTTATTACTTGCAGGAAAACGGGATTGATCTGGGTGGAATGCTGGAAAACACAACAATGATGATGCCACAGGTTTTTAAGGCCGTGGTGAAACCAGAGCTATTTTATATCGGTTTTATTCCGGGACTGGTAGCAATGGTACTGGGAAATGCACTGGCCGGATTTGCCATATATAAAAGAAAAACTGCACGATTGTTTAAGGAACTGGAAGTGTGAGAATAGTTGAGAGTTTGAGAGTTTGAGAGGTTGAGAAGTTGAAGAGTTGAGGAGTTGAGAGGTTGAGGAGTTGA
>CAZBJH010000156.1:0-5958 GCA_964492185.1 uncultured Bacteroidales bacterium
ACCTTCCTTGAAATCTACGCGATTTTTCTGAGACGGATCCCGCTACTGCAAAACTTTATGCTAATTATATAGAAGGTGGGCTTAGCGGAACATCGGCTCCATCTGTCTGGTGTAGGGTAAAGAAACATCCGGATTAGAATTCGCTGAGTTCCCTTTGGTCGGTTACAAATCCGGATGAGCTGTGTGTCATAGCAGAGCTTATCATAAATAACGTAAGTTTCTTACGGTAGTATCCTTTCCAAATAAACCAACAACAGAAAGGGACCCCGCCTTCAGGATTTTTCGTTAAAAAAAATCAAGGTGATCACCGTTAAAAAAATCGAGCTGTCCGACGTTAGGAGTTCTCGATTTTTAGGTGAGCACCTTGATTTTTTAGGAAAATCCTGTCAGCGGCGGCATTTCTTTGTTTACTTTCTTTTTGCTGGAGAAAAGAAAGTAAATCGAACCGCTTGGGGAGCGGTTCGAAACAATCAGCCCTATGAAGGCATATATAATAACAATAGTGTTTATAATAACAATGCTAATCTATATAAGAACCATCTGCTAACTTTTCAACAACTGAAGAAAAATTACCCTCGTAAGAACTATCTTGTAAACAATAATTCGCGATATTTTGGTAAAGGCCAGATCTCATCATCAACGATCAATTCCAGCTTATCAATCTGATATCTAATTTCATCAAGATATGGAAAAACAACTTCTGCATATTGTCCGGCCTTTTCCCGCACTACCTCTATCTTATTGGCCACTTTACGGGCCTCTACCATATCATTTACTTTCTTCTTGATGACCGATACCCTTTCGGATATTTCCCTGATCAATTCCATTCGCCCGACAGACAGCTCCTTAAATTCTTCCTCTCCGAACAAGTCTTTAAGTCCATTCACGTTTTCAATGATCATGGTTTGATACTTCAAAGCCGTGGGAACTATGTGGTTTATCGCCAGATCACCCAGCACTCTTGCTTCAATCTGAATTTTTTTCGTGTAGTTTTCATACCGTACTTCTGTACGTGCTTCCAGTTCTTTTTCCGTAAAGATCTTTTGTGATTTGAAAAGCGCTCTTACACTCTTTGAGAGATATGCATCAAGTGCTTCAGGAATATTATGAACCTCGGAAAGGCCGCGTTTCTTCGCTTCTTCCTTCCACGCATCCCCGTAATTATTACCCTCGAACCTTATGGGTTTCGAATCGATAATATACTTCCTCAACACCTGAAAAACAGCCTCATCCTTCTTCACTCCCTTATTGATCAGCGTATCCGTATCTTTCGTAAACTGTATCAGCTGCTCGGCAACAGCAGTATTCAAAGCCACCATTGCAGCGGCACAGTTGCTTGAACTTCCAACAGCCCTGAATTCAAAACGATTTCCCGTGAAAGCAAACGGGGAGGTCCTGTTTCTGTCAGTATTATCCAGCAGGATTTCAGGTATTTTACCAATATCAAGTTTTAATTCAGTTTTTTCATCGGGTGTCATTTTCCGGCTGGATACCCGTTTTTCGAGTTCATCCAGCATTTGCGTGAGCCGGCTTCCGATAAACACGGATATTATGGAAGGGGGCGCTTCGTTAGCACCCAGGCGATGGGCATTTCCTGCCGTGGAAATGCTGGCACGCAGCAGATCCCTGTGTTTATTTACTGCTTTTATAGTGTTAATAAGAAAAGTCAGGAACTGAAGATTGGTTTTGGGCTTACTCCCGGGTGATAAAAGGTTTACCCCGGTATCGGTCATCAGTGACCAGTTATTATGCTTTCCCGAACCATTTATCCCTGCAAAAGGTTTTTCATGCAAGAGTATCCTTAAACCATGACGGCGGGCTATCTTTCTCATAACATCCATTACCAGCAGGTTATGGTCAACCGCCAGGTTACACTCTTCAAAGATCGGAGCTACTTCAAACTGATTAGGTGCAACTTCATTGTGCCGTGTTTTTAATGGTATGCCAAGCTTATATGCTTCAAACTCGAATTCCTGCATGTAGTTGGATACACGCTCGGGTATGGAACCAAAATAATGATCATCAAGCTGCTGATCCTTTGCCGAAGCATGCCCCATTAAAGTACGGTCAGTCAGGGTAAGGTCTGGGCGCGCATTATATAATTCCTCCTCAACCAAAAAATACTCCTGCTCCCACCCCAGTGTGGATAATACTTTCGTTACATTCTTGTCGAATAACTGGCATACCTCAACAGCAGCCTTATCAACTGCCTGCAATGCTTTTAACAAAGGTGTTTTGTGGTCAAGCGCTTCTCCCGTATAGGATACAAAGATTGTGGGGATGCTTAATGTATTACCAACAATAAATGCAGGTGATGAAGGATCCCATGCCGTATACCCCCTGGCCTCAAAAGTATTACGCAAACCGCCGCTTGGAAAACTCGACGCATCAGGTTCACGCTGTGCCAGGTACTCGCCCGAAAAACTTTCAACCATACTGCCAAGATCATTTTTTTCAATAAAAGCATCGTGTTTTTCAGCTGTACCGTCAGTAAGCGGATGGAACCAATGGGTATAATGGGTTGCGCCCCTTTCCATTGCCCAGGCCTTCATGCCTACTGCCACCTTATCAGCCAGTTTCCGGTCAATTTTTGTGCCTTTTTCAATACATTCCATCACACTCTCATATGCTTCCTTAGCAAGATATTCCTGCATCCTCGACTTATCGAAAACATTAATTCCATAAAAGTCAGATATCTTCTTCCCGGGAAAACTGAAGTCTCTGAGTGGTTTTTTACTAACTTCTTCAAGTGCCTTAAATCTGATAGTTGCCATTTTTGTAATGTTTAAGATTATTCATATGGTTACCGGGACAAATATATGGTTATTTTTTTGTTTACCCTTTATTTTTTAATATTATTTACATATATAGCATTATTTTTTTTGTTTTACCCCCTTTTTTATGGGGGTAAAGCCGTTTTTTTATTGTTTTTTGTGAAATAGTAAATATTATATAGAATGAATTTGCCAAAAAAATAATACCCCCGTGTTTGTGAAACATGTGTTGACGGAAAAAAATAAAAGAGGAATGCCGGAAAAACAGGATTTATACTATTTATTGTCTGTCTATAAAGTGGGCAAAATGCTTAACTGGTCAAGTGTTTGTTCAGAATATTCGGGATCAAGGCTCGCAAAAATTTTAAACCGCGGTATACTAAAGTATTCGAGGATTTAAAATTTAAGCAACAACGCAGATATCGGACATTATGGACAGACACTATTTGTTGCTATTATTGACTTTAAGCCTTTGTTTAAAAGCAACACCAAGATGATCATACCAGTCTTTGCCAAATCTCCTGACAAGGGCATCCCTGGTAAATTCAAAAACGGTTATATTTAAATCCTTCCCAAGTTTACGCGCCGGGTCACAAATTTGCCACCTGTCGTAATTCACACTGATAAAATCCCTGTATTTTTTAATACGGACAGGATATAAATGGCAGGAAACCGGCTTTTGAAAAGAAATCACCCCATCATTAAACGCTTTTTCGATACCACAACGGGCAATACCATTTTCAAATACAGCATAAGCGCATTCCTTACCTTCAACAAGAGGGGTGACCGGTTCATTTTCCCGGTCAATGATGTGTGTTCCCTGCTGTTCAATAGCCTTCACACCTTCTTTTCGTAAATATACTCTTATAGCAGGATAAATATCCTCAAGGACTTTTATTTCACTTTCTTCCAGCGGGGCACCCGAATCACCCTGGACACAACATGCTCCTTTACATTTATCAAGATCACAGGCGAATTTCTCATCAATTAACTCAGAACTTATCAATGTATCTTTGATCCTTATCATACCTTTTTAAAAAAATTATAGCGATAACCAATTATTCGCTTATCCAAATACCTGTTACCAAATGCCCTTTCTCCTCCCGCTCTCTCACTTCAAATACCGTGCATCCAATTCATTAAACTCATCCACAGGATAATAACGGTCCTTATCTTTTAAACGGTAATGCAACACGGCTTCCGCTTCTTTATACTTCTCCGTAACATTCAGCGGCAACTGCTTCTCAATACCCCGTGTCTTATTATCACTATCCACTGACCTGGCAGACAGGATCAGGGTATCTCCCTTTTGAAATTCCCTGTTTTCCGCATTGCTGTTCACCCCTGTTCTCAGATCAAGCGGCCGGTTATTCATCCACAATTTATGAAAACTCAACTTATCATAATCTTTCCTGACTATCAGTTTGATCCTGTATTCCTTCCCCTTTCCGGCAGACTGCCTTCCCGCAACCCATTCCCGTTCGGTGGCCTCTACCAGTGTAAAATAACGCGAATGCAAACAACAAAAAAGACAAAAAAACAATACCACAAAAAGATATCTCATAATAAAAATATTAACCGGCAATCTCTTCCAAAGATAGAAAAAATTGCCGGTTACCCGGTTTTATGCAGAATGGTCACTTGCAGTCTTCATCTTCAGCAATTAAGATCGTATTGTCAGCATCGGGACCGGATTCCCACACTACAGGATTACATCCGTTATTTGCCAAATCCATAAGGTTATTCCATACCGATATGCTCCCGTCAACAACAGCCTGATAGTCCTTGATCACATCAAACTCCTCTTCCTTTCCGTCAATATAAGCAGCGGCAAAATCACTGTCCATCCGTTATGATAAACAACACACTCCTCAATAGATCCCATTAAGATATAAATGAACAAACCTGCTGTGGCCAGAGAGATGCGCCATCTAGAGCTGGGTATCCTTCCAAATCATTGGGCTGATCAATGATATCATCAGTGAACAATAGGTACAGGTGGCAATTTTACCAAAATCTCCTTCAAGGGCAGCGGCTACCCGTATTACGGTTGTAACGTCAATATTAACCGGTCCGCTGTAAAGAATCCCGTTATCAGTTGCAGGAGTACTACCATCTGTAGTATAGTAAATATCAGCGCCATCAACATCTGAAGATATTTCGAGCTCAAAGGCGGTTTCATGAAACCCGTGATCCATGTTGAACTCAGGTGGCAGCAAAAGCAGGCTTCCCGACAATTGGTTATCAGCACCCGGCGTAGGTTCATTAAAACTTATGTATGTACCGTCATAATATCCATAAGAAACATCATCAAGCTGGAGCGGAAAGGACGGGGTAAATTCGGATACGGCAACATTTACATTGTTCATCAACACCAGATACTCACCTGAACCATTCAGCTTAAAATTGGCATGGAGCTCACTTCCCGGTACTGCCCTGTTCTTTCCGGAAGCAAATACAAGCAAATAACTGTTTGCCTCAATTTTTATATCCGGGAACATCCACTGGTGGGGAACGCCCGGATCATCTGATAATGCCCACCCCCAAAGATTCACTGCTGCAGATGTGGGATTGTATATCTCAATCCAGTCCGAATAATCACCATCCTCATCGGCAAGGGTTGTCTGATTATATGCCATAAATTCATTAATCCGCACTGTTGGCGGCTGTCCTTTTACCGCACCCGCTATGAAAAGCAAAAACACGATCATCCATACCGCGCAATTCCCTTCCAAATACTTAATTATCTTCATGTGATTTTTTATTTATATGAAATTAACCTGTATATTATCTGTATCGGGATAATATGTTAATGACAACATATCAAGGCTGGTTTATCAGGGATATAGAAAGAATCTACTTATTATTTTACTCGGAACATAAAAAAATGTTTTGTACACTATCAACTATTAGCAATGAAAAAAAACCTTTAACCTGCATTATTGGTCTCGCCGGGCTGAATGTTTCAACTTTCGTCGCTTTGCATCTGCCCCAAACCTGAACCATAAATTATACTACGGGTTAAAGATAACAGAATATTTAAATAATACCAGATTTTTTCATGCTCCTGAACAAAAATACCCTTCAGCTTCATCACCCAAACTCACTTTTCCTTTTTCGTCGCATGAGGTCCGGGTTTCCAACTGCCAGCAAGGCAGTTCGACCTGCTTTTTATCTTCCACAT
>CAZBJH010000157.1:0-5950 GCA_964492185.1 uncultured Bacteroidales bacterium
CTAGGTTCTCGGCTGCAGGTTCATTGCCTGGGGAATTCCCAAATGACAGGCGTACAAGGCGGGATTCATTTCCAGTGCCACCTGTTATAAGAGCATACCATTCACCATTATCTTCTTTAACCTGTATCCCTTTTGCCTGATCAGGGATAATGCCCCCAAAATTACCCAGATCATCTGAAACTGGTGTGACAAAAGGATTTTCGCCATAAAAATTACGGGTAAGGTGTCCGTTATCCTGATTGGTTATGAATGTGTAGTAACCTTCATCCGTTTTTAACATTGTGAGAAAAGCCGGATCACTCAAAGTGCCCTGATCATTGAGATTTTCGCCTTGCGGCGTGTACAATAGATTACCCGCGCAGAAATTCCAGTAATAGGATGCAGCATTTCGTGATGTGTTTGTTATATGCACCGGATCACCTATGCAGATTGTATCTTCAATAATAAAACCGATCTGCCCCGGACATTTATAAAAAATCAAAGACAGAACAGGAATAATTAATGATGACAGGTATTTTGTATTGTACATAGGTGTATATATCACTGATTCTATATTCGTCAAAATGTTTAATTGGTCATGTGTCTGTTCAGAAAGTTTCATTTGCAAGGCTTGCGCGAATGATCTCATTCCCATACCCCGGCTATAGGTTCGCCACAGTGAGCACAACAGTTCGTATCTGATAAATTGGTTTTTAATACTTTAAATCCTTTTCGCTCAATTACTATTTTGCCGCATTTCGGGCAATACGTGTTTTCAGCACCGGTGCCGGGAACATTTCCTATATATACATACTTCAAACCGGCTTCAAGTGCAATTTCCCTGGCTTTTATCAATGTTGAAACCGGTGTTGCCGGCAGGCGGGTGAGTTTATACTGAGGATGAAAACGACTGAAGTGCAGTGGATAGTTATGCAGATCATTATTGTATATCCAGGTACACATTTTTTTTATCATATCAAAATCATCTGTCCAGCCTGGAATAACCAGATTGGTGATCTCGATCCATACCTTCTCTTCCTTCAGGGTAAGTAAAGTATCCAGGACAGGTTGCAGTTCACCGGCGTTCAGCTTTAAATATATGCTGTTGCTGAATGATTTCAGGTCGATATTGACAGCGTCGATGTACCGGCTAAGTTCACGCAAGGGTTTTTCATTAATATATCCGTTGGAAACCATAATATTCCGTATCCCTTTCTTATGAGCTATTTTTGCTGAATCAATCATATACTCGTAAAAAACCACGGGCTCGCCATAGGTATAAGCAATGGAACTGCACTTGTTGTCAAGGGCTTTTTTAACAAGCGCATCAGGCATCAGATCGTAATTGCGTGTTTCTTTGGGGCTTGATTGTGATATCGACCAGTTTTGGCAATTCAGGCAGGCCATGTTGCAACCCGCGGTAGCAACAGAAAGCGCTTTACTTGTAGGCAAAAAATGATATAGGGGCTTTTTCTCAACAGGATCAATATGCACTGCACAGGGATTGCCATAAGCTATTGTATATAATTTCCCGTCTACAACTATCCTGTTCCTGCAGTCGCCTGTCTCACCTTCTTTCAATGTACAATCATTGGGGCATAATGTACAACGCGCTCCCCTGGGAGTAACCACATAATATGATGCTTCTTTGCTCCATTTCCACGGCTCATCTGATGAAAATACTGGGGAATGTGCTGACGGGCCATTATGTATGCCGGATACTTTCGGTAAACCACAATATAAACCTGCACATCCTAATATTCCTGTTTTTAGAAATTCCCTTTTTTTCATAGTGAACGCCGGATTTATGTCAAATTTACAAAAAAATATAGTGTTAATACTTATGCGCTTTTATCAGTAAAACGGACCATGTAATGGCAGCTAATGCGGCAAGTACCATGGCTGTTGAGATAAGCCCCAAAACAGGAATAATAAAAATGGTAGAAAGAAAAGCACCCGTTGCAGATCCAAGCAGATCCAAACTGTAAATCCCGGCTCCCATGGAAGGCAGGTCAGGCCGGAGTTTGGAGGCATACAGAAAAATAAGTCCTGTAATGCCTGCAGAAATTATCATTAACAAGCCAATGATTATTTGAAGAAGTATTACCGGAAGGGATGTGTTTTTTAAAATGATAAGTATCGATCCGGTTAAAAACAGAAAGAGCATCATTGTAAATATAAGTTTTTTCATACCGGAAATTGAGTAATTGCTGATGACCTTTTGACCGATAAATACCCCCAAAGCTAATCCTGCCATGAAAAGGGTAATTATAATGCTGATCATATAATAAACATAACCATAAAGTATCTGTATGGCAATAAGCAGGATTATCTCGACAGTACTGCCGGAAAAGCCGGCAGTAAACATACACAGGTTCACGGGATGCAGTCGTATGATAAGTATGGAAACAAAAACAAGGACAATCAGGCCGGTGTATAACATTATGTTATTCTTATCATATTTATTCAGCCATTGTAATACGGTTCGAAAATAGGCTACAGGCTTAAAATCCGTGTTAACAGGGGCATCTTCTTTCAGATTACCGCGTATGTATTCACTTCTTTCGTACATAGAAGATTCATCAAGGTAATATGAGTTAACGTAATTGCTTTCAATATTCTTTTCCTCAATCAGTGAGGGAATATGGATGTTAAGTGTGTGATTGGAAAAAAGATAATAATTATTCTCACCTGTAATAATAAGTACATGATCGAATACGGAACTTAATGATTTATAAATGATCGAATTCACCTCGATTTCCGATTCATTCATATAATTACTGATGGCAGGTATGTTTAATGATCCCACAGCATCTTTATTCATGATAGCTTTTAGTTCCATGAAGAATTCAATGGTATAATACCGGTTCAGTTGAACTGTTTGGGGATCCGGAATATCCATTATAATAACATCATAGGTTTTTTGTCCTGATTTAACATAGCGCCTGCCATCATCGATAATTGTATTTACCCTCTTATCATCCGGCAGATCCGAATACATTTCAGCTGTTTTCAATAACCAGGGATTCAGCTCAACATAATCAATACTTTTTATTTTATATTTGAGTATCTCATCAATGGTTCCCGTGATTCCGCCGGATAAAAGCAGAACATCCCGGGGATCCTTGTGCTGGACCATTGCATAATGTGCTTTTTCTTCATGCGCGATAAAGCTTTCGGATGTGAATAATAAAACATTATTTTCATAGAAATTGTATTGCCCGGCAGTATGTGTCACCGTTAAATGACCATACAGGGTTTCATTGGTATAACAAATTTCCTGGTTGGGATAGAGAAACTGTTTTACAAACAGGTCTGCTTTAAAAATAAAGGATAAAGGCACGATAAGGAATATAAGAATGATAATTATGATCCTTTTGAATTTATTATGGTGATTTTCCTTAATTACACCGGCCAGGTTAATCAGGATCATAACAAGGAGAAGGATGCTGAGAATTTGCATGTTGGATAAAAAATACAGCAGAATAAAACTAATAACAACACCTCCTGCAATGCTGCCTGTAGATTCCCAGGCATAAAGCCTGGCCACCGGTAATTGTATATGATGGAACCGGCAATAATGAATATAAAAAGAAAAAAAATATCCTGAGATAATGCAAAAAGGGGTGAGTATAACCAGTGTACCGGCCAGGATGGACAAAGGACCGATGGCAATACCATGGACAAAAACAATATTTTTAAGATAATTCAACAAAAAAACCAAAACGATGGGCAGTATTCCCATAGCAAGCAGAAGGAAGAATTTGGATCCGGTTGTCAGTCTTTGACGCCCGGATGATCTGCCGGCCCAGGCTCCTGCAGCTGTCAGTATCATCCATGAGGTAAGAATCATACCCGTGGTCAGCTCATTACCATTAAAAACAGCGATAAATTCACGCATTAAAACGATCTGGGTAATTACAGTACAAAATCCAAGTGCCATAACAGGCATTATCTGTAAAAATCCTGGTGAAGTATCGGTAATGGTATTATTTTCAGAAGTAGTATCCTTACGGGGTATGATTTTCTCTGATGAACGATGAAACAACTTTGCATAGAATAGCCAGTTCCAAAGTAAATGAAATATACCCGTCATTGTCATTCCGATACCAAAATCAACATGCCATATAAGCATTTTTTTAATACCCGGAATGCTTAATTTGTAATTTACCTGAATGGCCAGGATAAGGCCAAGAATTGCTGTTGTAAGAAAAGTGACAAGTAAGACCACGTTCCATATTTTCAGGTGCAGTCGTTTTTTTATAACAGACATATGAGCAAGCAGCCATGTAAGCATGTACAAGATCAGGGATATTATGGCGATCGGTAAAACAGGATATACGGAGATCATTATCATTATTACCTATTCATGAAAAACAATAGCCTCAAAGGTACAGATATTGGCATCAAGCCAGCCGTCCCAGGCCAATCCGGCTTTGTCGCGGGCACAATGGCCAAGAAATTCTTCCAGGGTCCAGTTTGTTTGTGTGGCTACCTGGGGTAAGAATGTTCCGGCATTTGGTCCTTTTTTTAAATATATCCCATGTTTTCCCAGGGTTATCTCGTTGACAGAAGAGATCTTCCTTAGTGGTGTAAGCACGGAAATCTCTATCTCAATGTCATCCAGCTCATCTGCCTTAACCGGACTGAATCTTATATCATGCATTGCTGATGTAATAACCATTTCCTGAACCAGATCGATCAGGGGTTTGTTGGAGTTAAGAGACCCGATACATCCTCTGAGCTTACCATCCTTATGTAATGTAACAAATGCACCGGTATGTATCAAGAGTTCATGAGAAAAATCTGCGGCATTAAGAGACGGGATCTTTTTCCCGGTCAGGTAACTATTCAGTGTTCGACGTGCAATTGATAAAAGATTTTTTTTATCGCGTGCACTTAGTTTATATTCTTTTTTTTTTTCGCCGGCTACCGCTTGAGAAATAACTATTGAGTAATATCCTACTACCCTGGATTTTTCACCATAAAGGGGATGATCACCCGAGTTTTTATATAATACGGGTATATATTTGATATCCTGCAGTTCACCGGTAATATTCATTAAGACGAGTACGGAACTCCATCCGCATAAGCTTGTCACCAGGCCCGGGATATTTTTTTCTTCATTTTCTTTTAACTGCTTAACCAGGTTTGAAGGTTTGTTGTTGATTATAGCATTGGCAGTATGCTTATCAACCTGTATGGCCTGTTCATGATCAGTATAATGAGAAAAATCACTGCTGATAACAAAAAGGTTGTCACTTGAAAAATAAGGACGCAGGGCATTGGCGATTTTTTCTGACTCCTTTATATTTTGACCCCCGATAATGACTGGTACAATATTAAAGTCTTTCTCAAGGTGATACTGCAAAAAAGGCAGTTGTACTTCGAGACTATGTTCCTGCCGGTGGGCTTCATCATTAAAGCAGAAGATATCCGGATACTGTTTGATCAGATTATTCGCGATTTCCTTATCAACTTCAACCTCACCCAGGGGAGTGATATAATTACCCGTGTTATATATTGATGCTCCCTTGAAATAGGTCCTGTGACTTGATCCGATAAGAAAAACGGTTTTATAATTTTTCCCCGGATCAAGGAGGTTATAGGCAGATGCAGCTACTGTCCCTGAAAACACATATCCTGCATGCGGAACGATAAGTGCCCGTATTTCATTATTGTTGCCGGATGGGCCGGTTATTTCATTTTCCCCCGTTACTTCTGCAAACAATTTGATCAGTTCGGTTGTAAGAGCGTCTTTTGTTCCGGGATAAAACTGGCCGGCAACTGCCGGTTCACGATTAATATGATTTGTTGATTGCATGGTTGATTTGTTACTGGTTTGTGACCGGGAACAGCAACTTATGGCAAGTAGAAGAATGATTGCAAGACTCTTCTGCATTTATGTAAATTATTAATTAGTGTTTGTCCATAATGTCCGATATCCGCGTTGCTGCTCACATTTTAAATC
>CAZBJH010000158.1:0-5803 GCA_964492185.1 uncultured Bacteroidales bacterium
TTGTAATATTTTATTCAAATATACAAAAATAAACGCTAATTTACACTAGAGCCAAAGACTATTAATAAAGCCCTGATTACTAAAACCTTTAAACCTGATTGCCTATGAACAATTTATCTGCTTAATTTATTTTAAAAGATCGCGAAATGTAGCCCCATTCCGCGATCATAAAAACTACTACTGTTAAATAACCGTCATTTTCATTGACTCCGTAAAGTTTATGAAAAGGACAAATATTAACTCTAACAGCCTTTAAATTTATGAAAAAAAACAATAATTGTGCCGTAAGCAGGCATAGAAAACTTTTCCTGATTATGAGATTATCAATAGCTCTTAACCTAATCTTCACGGTAGTTATTACCGCAAATTCTTTTTCACAGGAAGATAATATTTCATTAAATGTGGAAAATGCTAAAGTCAAGGAGGTTTTCAGGAATATTGAAAACCAAAGCGCCTACCGGTTTTTTTATAATGATGAGTTGTCTGATATCAACAGGCTGGTAAGCCTGGACATCAAAGATTTTCAGATTGAAGAGGTGTTGGATAAATTATTCAGCTCAACAGAAATTTCTTATACGATTCTTGAAGATGAACTGATTGTTATTGCTCCTAAACGTACCCAAAAACAGAATTCCGTTTCAGGAACAATTACAGATGCGGAGACCGGTGAACCAATACCGGGTGTTAACATTGTTATTGAAGGTACAAGTTCGGGAACGATATCCGGTCTGGACGGGAATTATAGCATTGAGGTTCCGAATGATGATGCGGTACTGGTTTATTCATTCGTCGGATATTTGACGGAGCGGATTGCAGTTTCGGGCAGGGATGTTATTAATGTGGAACTTTCCATTGACCGCACACAACTTGAGGAAGTGGTTGTTATTGGATACGGGACACAAAGAAGAGAGGAAGTAACAACGGCGATATCCAAGGTTAATTCGGAAGATTTTGTCCAGGGCCAGGTTAAAAGTCCCGTGCAATTGTTACAGGGTAAAGTACCGGGACTGGCGGTTTCAAATCCCAGCGGAGACCCGACAGCAGGTGTTCAGTTAATGATAAGGGGAGTAACTACACTAGGCGGGGGAGGTGCATCCAGCAGGGATCCTTTATTTGTTGTTGACGGCGTCCCCAGCGGAAGCATTTATACCATAGCACCGGAGGATATTGAAAGCATTGATGTTTTAAAAGACGGTTCTGCTGCTGCTATATACGGAACCCGCGGATCAAACGGTGTTGTTCTTATCACTACAAAAAGAGGTAAGAAAGGTGCCGGCATCAGGGTAGAGTTAAATTCAAGTGTTAGTATTGAAAATATTACCGGTTCACGGGATATTTTAACAGCGGAGGATTATATCAGTTATAAGAGTGATACTACACAGATACCCAAATTTAACAGGATGATAGGGGAATTTTTCGGAACAAGGGCTGACAGCCTGGATAAAGGATATGCGACCGACTGGGTGGATGAGATCACCAGGCAGGCCTTCGGGCAGGTACATTCATTATCCGTAAGCGGTGGTAATGAAAATTCCAGCTTTATTTCATCCGTAACATACAGGAACCAGGAAGGGACACTGTTGAATTCGGGAAGGGAATCAGTTGCTGCCAGGTTTAATGCAAGCCACTCGGCTTTGAACGACCGCCTGAGGTTTAACTTCAATATAAATAACAATAATTTTGATGATAATATTATTTACACCCGTGCCTATTGTTCAGCTCTTGCAATGAACCCTACCCAGCCGGTGTATGAAGAAGACGGTTCTTATTTTGAATTTGACAATACATTAAGTATATATAACCCTGTTGCTATGCTGCTTGAAGAAACTGACGAAAGAAAATGGGTACAGACACTGTTTAGCGGCAAGGTGATTTTTGAACCCATTGAAGGCTTAAACATCAGTGCCATGGGGGCTATGCAGCGATATAATGAAATGAGGGATAAATGGAGTACAAAGGATCATTTCAACACCACTGTTAACAATCTGAACGGGACAATCTGGAAATGGGCAAATCTGAATGTTGACTATACTGCCGAATACACTATAGATTATAAAAAGTCTCTGGGCGATCACAGCTTCAATCTGTTGGGAGGATACAGCTATCAGATGTTCACTCACAGGGGCAGCTATATGTATGCTGAAAATATGGCAACCGATAACCTTGATGCCTGGGAATTCAGCCAGTCATACTCTATTGAAGAAGGTAAAGCAGAGCTGGATGCAGGTCGTTCGGAAAGTAAACTGATCTCTTTCTTTAGCCGGTTGACATACAATTACAAACAAAAGTATTTATTTATGGCCAGCCTTAGACAGGACGGCAGTTCTAAATTCGGTGATAACAGCAAGTGGGGATTGTTTCCTGCTGCGTCTGTGGGATGGAGGATCAATGAGGAACCCTTCCTTAAGAGCATTGCTTTTGTAAATGAATTAAAACTACGGGCAGGTTATGGTTCTACCGGTGTTACACCGCAAGATGCATACAGGTCACTGCCGCTTCTG
Source organism: uncultured Bacteroidales bacterium (assembly GCA_964492185.1). GTDB lineage: Bacteria > Bacteroidota > Bacteroidia > Bacteroidales > UBA10428 > JAFGSZ01. The sequence goes on from CAZBJH010000158.1 coordinate 2,502, forward strand.
GGTTTTGATGATTCAAAACAGATCATTTATGACGGCCATTTGATTAAGGGTGTAGTGCCATTCCAGAATTATAATCCTGATCTGCGCTGGGAGGAAAAGCATGAACTGAATGCCGGGGTTGATTTTGCATTGTTCAATAACAGGATATCAGGTAGTTTTGATGTTTTTAACCGTACTACACAAGATATGCTCTGGACATATGATGTTCCCAAACCCCCGTATCTTGTGGATAATATGTTGGCCAATGCAGCGACACTTGAGAATAAGGGATTTGAAGCCAGCATTAATACTGTACCTGTTCAACAAAAATTAAGGGTAGAGATATCAGGAAACATTTCCTATAGCAGGAATAAGTTAAAAAGCCTGAGCAGCGGAATATTCACACTTGATTATATCTGGGCAGGCTGGGCCGGATCACCTATTCAACAAAGCACACACTACATTTCCATTGGCGATGAAGTAGGTAATTTTTATGGCTGGGAGGTGGATTCCCTTTCATCCAAAGGATCATGGTATTATGTAACCGATTCAATGGGATCCATAATTAATCCTGCCGTAGAGGATAAGAGACTACTGGGTAACGGTATCCCCAAATTATTTGCCGGCCTGAATATTAATATTACCTACGCGGGGTTTGATTTTTATGCAGGATTAAGGGGTGCATTCGATTACCAGATTTATAACCAGTACAGGTCACATTTCGAATCTTTTAATGTGCTTCGTACAAATATGAATGTTACCAGGGCAACCCTCGAACCACAGATGGATGGTAATTACGTTGCCAATGCTGCAGCCTACAATTCATATTATATTGAGGACGGTGATTATGTAAAAATTGACAATGTATCATTAGGATATACATTCGGAAATCTGCAGAGGCTGTATATAAAGCGAATGCGGATATATATTTCTGCTATGAACCTGCACACCTTTACCAAATACAAAGGACTGGATCCGGAAGTTAGTTTTGCAGGCCTTGATCCGGGGATCGAGTCATGGGAAAGGTATCCTACAACACGCACCTTCACCGCGGGATTAAATCTTGTTTTTTAATCAACCTTAAAATAATCTACAATGAGCATAAAATTTAAAAATACAATACGATATATAATAACAGGGTGCATTGCATTGACTTTTACTTTTTCGTGCACCGACCTGGAAGAGACTGTTTATGATCAGATTATAGCAGACAATTTTTATCAGGATGATGATGAGATTGCTCTGGCTATGTCTCCTGTTTATGCCGATTTAAGGATACTGTTCGACTGGCAGAGATGGTGGACACTGGAAAATACAACGGATATCTGCCTTACGCCGCAGCGTCCTACCGGATGGTATGACGGGGGTGTTTACCACAGGTTGCAGTATCATACCTGGACGCCTGATGATGCACAGATAGACTGGTTCTGGGGTGATGCCTACACAGGTGTTAGTGATTGTAACCGATTAATTTACCAGATAGAAACAAGCCCCTTTGAAATCGAGAACAGTGAGGTTGTTCTTGCTGAAGTAAGAGCGGTGAGAGCATTATGGTATTATCTGTTGTGCGATGCCTATGGAAATGTTCCTCTTTCCGTTGAATATGATGTACCTGTTGACACTCTTCTTCCGACAGTCAAAAGGGGAAAGATAGTCGATTTTATTATCAGTGAGCTGAAATACGGCATAACTTATCTAAGTGAAGATAACGACTCAAAAACCTACGGCCGTATGAACAAATGGGCAGCAAGCTTCCTGTTGGCACAAACGTATCTTAATTCGGAATCATGGACAGGTGTGGCAAAGTATGACAGCTGTTTAATGTATTGCGATTCTATTCTGGCTAAAGAAGAGGACGGAACCTATGCACTTGCCTCTGATTACCAAAGCAATTTTGCAATTGATAATGAAACTTCAAAGGAAGCTATTTTCAATGTGCCTATGGATGAGCTTATTGATGGTGCCATTATTTATATCGCATACAGGTATACTTTGCATTTTGTCGAGGACCAGCGTTACCATTTCGAGTCCTGGCTCGATAATGGCATTGTTGCCGGCCCGTCATTTATCGATTCCTTCGATTCCCTGGATATGAGAGGAGAGTGGAATTTTCATAAAGGGCAGCGGTATGATGACAAAGGTGATACCCTGAGGAATTCCGAAGGTATACCGGTGTTTTATACAAAAGATGTTCCTTCAGTGGAAGAAGGAGGGGAATTCAGTGGCTACCGGCTTCATAAATATGAGATTGAGGACGGGGCGGCAATTGAATGCAACAACGACTGGGTATGGTTCCGCCTTGCCGAGGTGAAATTTATGAAAGCCGAATGTTTATTAAGGACAGGCGGTGATGCCGAATTGGCAGCCGAACTGGTAAATTCGGTCAGAAGACGTGCTTTTGATAGTGATGTATGGGAAGACAAGAAATACACGGCTGATGATCTGCTGGCGACTGTTGAGGTTAACGGAGTGCCTACGGAGTTTGGACAACTGTTGAAAGAATATGCATGGGAATTGTGTTATGAAGGTCATCGCAGGACACGGCAAGTCAGGTTTGGTAATTTTGTAACGGGCACATGGAGCTTGCATGAGCCAACCAATGACCCGAATAAACGCCTGTTCCCGATACCTACCTCGGCACTGGTAGCTAATCCCATGTTGGAACAAAATCCGGGATATCGTTAATACATCCCTTTCGGGGACCAATTGTTTCGAACCGCTCCCCAAGCGGTTCGATTTACTTTGTTACTCCCCTAACGGGTCGTGAGATCGCCTTCGGCTAAGTTGCTACAGCAAAAAGAAAGTAAACAAAGAAATGCCGCCGCTGACAGGATTTTCCTAAAAAATCAAGGTACCCACCTAAAAATCGAGAACTCCTTACGTCGGACAACTCGATTTTTTTAACGGTGATCACCTTGATTTTTTTTAACGGAAAATCCTGAAGGCGGGGTCCCGTTCTTGTAATAGTTTATTTGAAAAGGATATTCCACCAAGGACTTACATTGTATATTTCAATCTTTACTATGCAGAAGGGATACGATGTTTAGCAAAGCCCACCTTCATTGAAATTGGCATATAGTTTTGCAGTAGCGGGATCCGTCTCAGAAAAATCGCATAGATTTCAAGGAAGGTTTTCGTCGCGAAGGCCCTGGAGGAACCCTGTCCGAGCGACGACAAAGGAGGAGTGAGTTTGGGTTCCGCGGGGAGAAAACCTTCCGTAGTAAATCAAGCGATTTTTATGGAACGGTGACCTTTTTGCCTACTTTTTATGTGGAAGATAAAAAGCAGGTCGAACTGCCTTGCTGGCAGTTGGAAACCCGGAC
>CAZBJH010000159.1:0-1359 GCA_964492185.1 uncultured Bacteroidales bacterium
TTTGGCATTGACCGTCATATAGACAATCCGTCGGGATCCCCACTGGCCAAAGCATACGATGTGCTGGACCAGCTGATGCCGGAGATCACCCGTGCACAGGCCGGTGGTAAAATAATGGGTTTTGCGCCAACCCCTGATCACAGTGAGCAAACCATCAATTTCGGGGGTTTTGATATCGGGGTGGCACTTACGAAAGACCGGAGAAGTGGCCGGGTAATGGCTGAAAGGGGTTATGGACTTATCATTCAGAAAGGCGACAACGAATTTATTGTAGCCGGAGCAGATGCCTCTGTTGTTTTTATTCCTGATTCGCCGGGACCTGCCATGGCGGGTTTCGAATACATATACGAAGGAGAATACATTGATGGCAAATGAAAACCGGGCAGGTTGCTGAATGGTGATAACATCATGATCAATTACGACCTGGCAAACGCGGCTATTCAGAATAAAACCGGAGGAGCCGCAAGGCTTGGAAAAGATCCTGAAATTTTACAGGTGAAATTGTATCGTTTTGAGTAAACATGATACCGGCCGGCAGTATGACTAAACCGGAATAAGTCCAGGAAAAATTGTAAAAATAAGATATCTTTGGTTTTGCACCGGAATTGTATTGTTGACTAATCAATAGCATATGAATAAAGCACAAAATCACATGTTGAACCGGATTACGCGGTATGTAATTAAAAGCTTCGGACCTCTGTCCGGATATATTCTTCTGGTCATTGCACTATCTTCCTGTACGGGGACCAGTAAAGAAGAACACCAGTCCCTGAACCTTGTAAGTTCTTCAGAGCTTGCCGGAAATTTTCAAAGTCCGCCTGTCGATTATTCCATGACTTTTTACTGGGGATGGGACGGTGAGATCACGGAAGAAGTCATCGCCCGTGACCTGGATGAATTTAAGGCACGTGGTGTGCATATCGTAACCCTTGAGCCGGGTTATGATATGGGTAGTCCGTATCTTTCCGCGGAATGGCTGGACATGGTTAAAAAAGCCGTAGAACTGGCCAAACAACGGGACATGCGTGTATGGATCGTTGATGAAGGCAAATACCCCAGCGGTTTTGCCGGCGGGAAATTTACTACCGAGGCACCGGGGTTGCGCATGAAAGCCCTGGTTGTTGACACCCTTTTTGAAGTAAAGGGAGGAGCAGGACTCACCAAAACATTACCGGATGATGTTGTCAGTGCCGTTGCCATCAACAGGGAGGACAGTATAAACCAGGTGCTTGATATCCGGGAGGGTGAATTAAACTGGGAAGCTCCTGCCGGCCAATGGGAGGTTTTGCTTGTAAAACATGCTTATAGAAGTTCACCAACCCGGGCGGTCAACAACCCGACACGGGGTAAAGATCCCGG
>CAZBJH010000159.1:1459-5575 GCA_964492185.1 uncultured Bacteroidales bacterium
GGTATGCGCGGATGGACAGGGACGGAAGAGTTCCCGCGAGTTGCCACGTACATACACCGGGCATCGTACCTGTTGTCGAAGGGACAGCCGGCTGCTAAAATTGCTGTCTGTCTCCCGACTACCAGCTTATGGCTCGGGCACAAAGCGTCTGATGATATGTCACTTCAGCTCATGCAGCATTTGCTTGAAAAGCAGCGTGATTTCGACTACGTGGATGAGAACGCCCTTGCATCAGCAATGACGCTTGAAAAAGGTGCTTTCATCAATTTAAGCGGTCAGGCCTATTCTGCCGTGATCATTCCTTCTGCCATGGTAATTTCCGAACAGGCCCTGAACCGTCTCAGGTCATTTGCCTCAACGGGTGGAAAAGTCATTGTAATGGGTGACAAGCCCTCCCTGGTGGTTGATCAGTCCTTCCGCGATGCAACGGATGCTGAGGATTTCAACTGGGCTATCCATGAACCTTCCGGTGAATTGACCATGCCGGTGCTGGAAGCCCTGCCGGAACCTGATGTGAAGCTGGACAAAACCATTCCTGAAATAAAGTACACCCATCGGAAACTGGCTGATGCTGAGCTGTATTTTTTCTTTAATGAAGGCACTGAACCCCTGGAAACCATGATAACGCTCGAAGGCAGCGGTAAGGTTCAGGAATGGGATGCCCTGTCGGGTGATATCAGGAATATGGATATTATCTCTTCCAAAAAAAGAAAAACAACGCTTAAGCTGGAACTGGACAGGTATGGTACGAAGTTTATTATGATCAGATAGGGCACTTACAAAAAAAGGTCGGACCGAATTAAAATCAAATCCGTACAAGCGGTAGGGCACGGAATGCAAATCCGCGCCAGCAGAGCTTCACTTAACCCTGATTTGATTAAAGAACTCATCAACCTTCATCGCCTCTTCGATCCACTTCTTCCGGTTAGAGGAGATCAGGCGGAAAGGTTTGGGTTTACGTTCATCAAAGATCAGATTAACCTGGTAGGATTTACCGGCTTCCGGCTTAAAAATAATAAAAACATAGCCCGGTGTGGTTCAGTAATTTAAAAAAAAACTATCTTTAAAAGTTATTTTCTGAAGTCCTGAACCTGATTTACCAGTCAAGCTTTAATCCAAACCAATGAACCGCAGCTTCATCCTGTTCAGCATCTTTATTTTACTTTCCGCATGGGGCGGAAAAGTCCGGGCATCAGACTCTTTGCTGATCGGCCTTGATGAGATATTGTTTTTTGCCTCGGGGAGTGATGTGCCCGATAAAGCCAACCGGGAATACAATCTCCTGTTCAGTCCCGAAACAAAGTACGTTAACATCGAGCTGAACGTGAATAACCTGAATTACCAGGTTAGTGATCAGTCATACGATATCACATTCATCTGGAAGTATTTTAACGGTGACGAATTCGGGCGGGCCGAAACGGCATTTAATGTAAAAGCCGGTTGGAGCTCGGCTTATATCAACAGGGGATGGGGATTTACCGGAACCCCGAACTGGCAAATCGGACGATTTACAGCCCAGGTACTGGTGAACGGTTCTTTATTTGCTGAAAAAGATTTTTTCATTACCCCATTCAATAAGGAATTTATTTCATTCTCACCCTCCGCGCAGAACATTGAAGAATTAGAAGCGCTTGCCGGATCAATGAAATATGAAGTGGTGCAACAATTGGCCGTTGAGCCGCAACCGTTCCTGAATTATTTCTATGACATTCACTTCAGCCATGACGGGCAACATATTGCATACAATATTGCACATTATGAACACACCGAGAGTAATTCCGGGACCTCTACCACACGGTACATGTATTTATTTAAAGACAATAAACAGCTTTTGCCCGAATATTTTATAATTCATTATGATTTTGACGAAAACCTTGAAGATCTCTCGTTTTTTACCCTGAAACTTACTTCAGGCAATATATATGAAGCGGAAGGCAAGGGCTATTATAATGGCTGGCATATCTATAATAGTAACGCATATATTGGAGTCGATGTAAGTCCCGACAAGAAGAAATATACCTATATCCTGAATACCATGCCGCGCATGAAGTCGTCGTTTACGTGGGATAATGCTTACGAATATTGCATGATCAACAACAAAAAAGTACAGCCGGAATTTTTAAAAATGGCAAAGTCAATACGCATTACAAAAAATACCAGCTCAAATTTTTTCCGTACAAAATCACTGGCATACGTCAGGAATCCGGACAATACATACAACGCCGTATATTCTGCAAAATACAAATTCGACAACGATACCTGGTACGCCCTTTTCAATGAAGGCGAAAGAATTTCCGGTCAGTTTGACGGTTACATCAGCGTTCCTTACGTGTCGCCCGATGCAAACAATGTGGCCTATATTGTACAGGACGGTAAAGAATACTTTATCATGATGAACGATAAAAAAATAACCGGGAATTATGATCAGATAAAGCATGAAGGCATTTTCAGCAAGGTGAACAATGAAATCATATTTACCGGTGAAGGCCGGGATGTCATCTACCAGGCAAAGATTAAAGGCGACTGGTATCTGATGAAAGGAGATGAAACAATTTCCGATGGATTTTCAGAAATAGAATCCGTTACCTTAGGCCCCGGTCACAGGCAGGTGGCCTATAAAGCAAAAACCGGAAGAAAATGGAGCATTTATCTGAACAAACAAAAAATATCGGGTGATTTCAAAAACATGAGCGAGGAAATTGCGATGAGCACTGATGGTAAACATGTAGCTTATGCTGCATCGGACGGCGACTACATGTTTGTGATGATAGACGGTAAAAAAGTATCGCCCGACATGGAAGTTGTGAAACAAAATTCGATGGAGATCGGCAGGCAGCCCCTGGCCATAGGCAATTTTGTTTTTAACAGAGAGGGCAGTCAGGTTGCTTATGTCGTGACATATGATCATTCGGGCGACGATATAGTCACTAAAATAAAACACGCCTACATTATGGTCAACGACAAACAAATATCCCCAAAAATGTACAGCGCTGCATTACATTCCATAAAACCGGGAGAACTGTATTATGCCGGTTTCGATATCGATAACATGCTGTTACATCACATCAAAGTAGATTTTTAAGATCCTATTGCTGATTCATTAAAAAACATAAAAATGCCGGTTATGCATCCACTTTAAACCGGCCAATCATGAAAATCAATGCTCATCCGGATTTGCAATCCGGATGCCGTGAAATACTTGCACTCCGAAACCAACAGCTCATCACTCTTTCGCCATCAACTCCTCAGCAATCCTTACCGCATCCGCTACGCATTTCTCGCAAACCTCTTCATACAGGTTGTTTTCATTCGCGTGTTGACGGCCTTCTTCCGAACGCAGATCACATCCGAGCAGCGATCTGCATTTCACTGTACCGTATATCTCTTCGAATTTTGCGCTGAATTGTTGTACCAAAGCATACGACTTTTCTTTCTTTTCGTTGTTTTCAGAGCTCCCGCGACAGGCATGCACACCCAGCGCCATATAAGCACCGGTAACTGCACCGCAGGTTTCCTGCAACCGGCCCATACCTGCTCCAAAGCCACAGGCCGTTTGCATGGCCTGGTTTTCATCCAGGTTCATTTCTCCGGTAAAAGCTGATAGTACGGACTGTGCGCAATTATAACCCGACCGGAATGTGTTTAGTGCAATCTCTTTTTTTAATGCCATAAGGTTGATATTTTAATACGAAAATACAATTAATCTTTAATATACCGGCACAAGTTGCAGCGTATGCGTCAAGAGTTAAAGACACCTGCAGACGCTGGCGCCGGGGGCATAGATTATTACCTCATTAGAATATTACCTCACGATGGGATCGTGCAGTAGCAGTGGTAGCGAAGGATCAAACAGTCATTTATTATAGCTTCATAAAGCTACCGGCTGCAATTGGTTTTGTTCATTACTGTAAAGGGACCTGGAAACAATATGGAGATAACTTGCTTTTGAATTTCGAAGAAAAAAAGCCAGGATTACCTGACCAGAAAATTATAATAAAAGATAAAATTCTTCACACAGCCCCGCACAACAAAATCAAAGAAAACAGGAAAACTGTTTCTGGGTTATGATTGTGCAATAAGCATCAAATCCTGCAAGCGAATAGCCGACATATTGGA
>CAZBJH010000160.1:0-5566 GCA_964492185.1 uncultured Bacteroidales bacterium
ACCGCGGTTTAAAATGCTCACGCGCCTTGATCCCGAACATTCTGAACAAACACTAAGAGTTTATTGACAGACTCTAATTAGTGTCTGTCTATAAAGTTGGTGAAATATTTAACTTATCATGTGTCTGTTCAGAAAGATCCATTTGCAAGGCTCGCGCGGTCCGAAAACGCGGGGTTTACTAGTCGTAAATGAGCAATTTTCGGACAAGCGTAACGCGGCAAATGGGACTTTATGGACAGACTCTAATTATACAAATCCGTAAAATTAATAATAATATAACAACTGACAGCTATGTTTTAAAAGGTAATCGGTTTTCGGTAATCAATAGGGATCCGATATGATTATGGAATCCCTGTCAGAAAAAATTGTATTGGCTTATTCCGGTATTTCCAATGAATATACAACAGCTTCAATTTGCCGCAGAAGGATCATCTTTGATTTGCCCGGAGCAAAAATGTAACCTTCAAGGGTTATTACGCGGTTTCTTTTATCGTCAACAGTGCTTATACTGACAAACGGGCCACCCATAGCAAGGCCTTCTTCAACCCTCCATAAACCACGAAGCTCCGCGGCATATTTGCCTTCTTTCATGCTCACAGCTGTATGTTCAGGTAATATAAGACGTTCAGTAGTCATGTATGATCCTTCTACCTCGGCGGGAACATATTTTTTCAAAAATTCATCGCGTTTCTCCAGGAGGTAATCCCGTGTGAAAGTATTTTTTTCAGTATAAGGATAATGATAAATAAAAAAGCCCAGTAACTCATCACCCCTGTCCTGTGCAAGCCAGATAAAGTCGGAAGTATCTTTGTATACACTATAACCATTGGGAACAATAAGTGATACCTTATGCTTATCCTGTATCTGCAATTTCAAACCTTTCTGCTGGTTCTTCCTGTAGGAATCCATCAATCGCTTTCTTTCCGTATCCTCAAGAATGTTCACAACCCGCTCACCCTTTTCTTCAAGCAGCCGAAGAAAGGAGGAATCATCCGGGGCAACGAGGTTTAGTACAAGTTGGGGGTTTGCCCATACATCTTTCTGTACAATGATCCTTGCCTTCTTATTAGATGGAGAAATTTTTGTGATCAGAATATTCCTGTGAGGATAGAACACTTTATCAAATGCAGATGTTGGCACATGTGTAATTTTAAACTTCGGTTCATCCTGGGGCAATCCCGTCTGAGCCTGCATGAGTAATTCCTTATATTCAGCGCCGATCCTGCCATCCCAGTCGGCCCTGTCAACAACAACCAGCACTTCATTAGGTTTACCCGTAACCGATGGCAGCAGGCCTGTCTGCCTTGTCTGACATGAGAATAATACTAACAAGGATAAAAGAGCCGGGAACAGGTAAAAATGATGTTTTCTCATTTGATTGTTTTTTTTTCTGCCGGTATATTATTTATCTAAAGCTTCTTTCCCCTTTTCCTTATTTTCCTTGTTCTCTTCTTTTTCCTGATCATCATCCTTAGTGGCCTTCTTGAATTCTTTCATGCCCTGTCCCAATCCTTTCATCAATTCGGGGATTTTCTTCCCTCCAAACAACAATAAGGCCAGTGCTATGATTATAACCACCTGCCAGGGACCGATCATACCTAATATTATTGTCAGGCTCATAAATTCACATTTTTGTTTAATAACAAAGTTAACAATAATTTTAATGGTTTTACATAAATCCCTGTAACCATCTTACCAGATCATTGATATTGGCATAGGCCAGTATTAAGACAAGTATTACCAGTCCGGTAATCTGTGCATATTCAAGAAATTTTTCTCCCGGCTTACGTCCGGTGACCATCTCATACATCAAAAACATCACATGTCCGCCATCAAGTGCCGGGATGGGCAAAATATTCATGAAAGCAAGGATTAGCGACAACAATGCCGTTATCTCCCAAAAAACCTGCCACTCCCATGAAGGAGGGAATAATCCCCCGATAGTACCGAACCCCCCCAGACCTTTATATGCTCCTGTTTTAAAATCAAAGATCAGCTTGAACTGACGGATATACGATCCGAGCTTCTTTTTTGCTTTTGAAAGCCCGGCAGGAACGGACTGAAGGAATGTATATTTCTGGGTTTCCAGCTCATAAAACCCCAGTTTATCTAATTCCAATAAATTTGGTATAACCGAATAGATACCCAACATACCATTTTCATCCAGTTGTGCTTCGATCGTATGCTTTTCCCCTTCACGCATCACACCAAGTATAATTTGCTGACCCCTCAGGGTGTCTGCAATCCTTTCATATTCATCACGATACCTGAATGATTGTCCGTTAATGCTGATTATACGGTCTTCGGATTGCAGGCCTGCATTAGCATTATGGCTGGTATCGGGCACTTCGAGAACAATGAAAGGTACACGTGGATAGATCAAAAAGGACTTGGGGTTATCCAGATATTTTGAAATAAAATCTTCCGGTATTTCGATCTGTTTCTTTTCTCCCTCACGCTCAACAATAACATGACCGCCATAAATCAGCTCTTCAAGAATATCGGAATATTTTTGGGGTTCAACCCCGTTTATAGCCAGTATCTTATCACCATCTTTCAGACCGATATCATAGGCAAGTGAATCATAACACCATATGCCATCGGTCATGTTCTCATTGGGCAGGTACTTCTCACCCCATGAATAAAGAACAAATGAATAGATAACAATACCAAGAATAAGATTGACCGTAACACCCCCAAGCATGATAAACAGCCTCTGCCATGCCGGTTTCGAACGAAACTCGTATGGCTGGGGAGGCTTCTTCATTTGCTCCCTGTCCATTGATTCGTCTATCATCCCTGATATTTTCACATACCCTCCCAGGGGAAGCCATCCAAGGCCGTATTCAGTATCCCCTTTCTTATATTTGAACAGTGAAAACCAGGGGTCGAAGAACAAATAGAACTTCTCAACCCGCGTCTTGAATAGCCTGGCAAACAGAAAGTGGCCCGACTCATGTAATATGATAAGAATAGAAAGACTTAATAATAATTGTCCGATTTTAATGATCGTTTCCATGTATATGGTATCCTGTTAAACTTAAAAAAGTGAGTGCAAAAATAAGACGATTTTTTGGAAAACCGGTCATTTTTTCAATTAAGGGCATATTCTACCATCATTCTTATCTTAAAAGTCCCGATGAGAACTCACGGGCTTCCGTATTAGTGTTAATGTAGTCCTCTAAGGTCGGCGCTGCAATAAATTCTATTTTGTCTGCTGCTTTCTGAATGATCTCCGAAATATCCGTCAGTTTTATTTTTTCTTTTAAGAATGCATCAACAGCTATTTCATTTGCTGCATTGATGACACATGCAACATTGCCTCCTTTACGCATGGCCAGCAAAGCAAGATCGAGGCAACGAAAAACATCTCTGTCAGGAAGTTCAAAAGTAAGCTTCGGATAATTCATAAAACTAAAACGCTCCAAATCCGATTGTAAACGCATAGGATAACCTAGAGCATATTGAATGGGCAGTCGCATATCGGGAAGGCCCATCTGGGCCTTCATTGAACCATCAATAAACTGCACTATGGAATGAATTATTGATTGCGGATGAACGATCACCTCGATTTGTCCGGGGTCAAGGTTAAAAAGCCATTTCGCTTCAATGGTTTCCAGTCCTTTGTTCATTAGTGTTGCCGAATCGATAGTCACCTTACTGCCCATAAACCAGTTTGGATGCTTCAGGGCTTCCTTTGCAGTTACTGTTTTCAATTCATCATATGATTTACCTCTGAAAGGCCCCCCTGATGCAGTAAGATAGACCTTTTCAATATCCTCCGGCTGCTCGCCTGTCAGGCACTGAAAAATAGCAGAATGCTCCGAATCAACCGGAAAAATTCCGGATCCGGATTCCCTCGCTGCCCGTGTTATCAAATCACCGGCAACCACCAGCGTTTCTTTATTAGCCAGGGCAATATCCATTCCTTTTTTAACAGCTGTATATGTTGGAGGCAATCCGGAAAAACCGACCATGGCTGTAAGTACTGTATCGATACGCCCCCGGTCAATAATGGCAGAAACAGCTTTCTCACCGGCATGCACACGTGTTGATAGCGAAGACAAAGCATCTGCCAGTTCTTTGTATTTACTTTCATCAGCAATAACCACATCTTCGGGAATCCACTTCATAGCCTGTTCAGCGAGCAAATCAGCATTGGTTCCTGCCGTGAGGAGAGATACCTTAAAACGTCCCGAATGCTTTTCGATCACCTGCAATGCCTGGGTGCCAATTGATCCCGTGGAACCAAGTATTGCCAATTTCTTTACCTGCACAATATTATTTTTATTATTCAAATGAAATATAATCTTCGGGGTTCAACGGTGTACCGTTGTACCACAGCTCAAAATGCAGATGAGGACCTGTGGTAAGCTCACCGGAGTTGCCCATAATAGCAATGGGTTCTCCAACCTTGACATAAGCCCCTACCCTTTTAAGCAATTCGGCATTATGCTTATATATTGTAAGCAAATTATTATCATGCTGTATCTCAATAATGTAACCGGTTTCAAGAGTCCATGTTGCTAAGATGACCGATCCTCCAAGCGTTGCTTTAACCACTTCATTCGGTGGTGCAACAACATCAATCCCATAATGGTTGACTTTAGTATTGAATGAATTAGTGATCATTCCCTTCAAAGGAGGGAAAAAATGTTTTTTCGAGATAGCATTTATTTCCTGGGAATTATCTATATCGCTTAACGAAAACTGGTCATCCTGTGCCATTAACTGACGAAGGATAGAATCCTCATCTGAACGGGTAATAGTAATATTATCATAATTCCGGACCGTATCACTCTGATCGCTGTAATTATCAGGTTCCTGGCCTGATATGATTCTTTTTATATTCTCAAAATAAAGGTCCCTGCGTGAGATCTCTTTCTCCAGCGTATCCAGCTTTTGAATATTAAACACGATATTCTTGCGGGTATTTTCATCGGGGTATCCCGGAATGAATTCCCTTACCGGTGTATAGGCAATAACGGAAATTACAATAGCAAGAAAAATCAAAAGAGCCAATCCTACTATTGTAAACACATTCAATCGTGAAAGCTTTATATTCAATACTTCCTCATAGGTAGCATCACGGTATATTGATAAGCGGTATTTATGCCGTAACTTGCTGAAGAGCGATTGCTTTTTGTCTTTTTTACTCATCTGTGGTATTTCCAATAATTAAACAAACAAAGATAATAAGTTTTATTTCAACCGGTGTAAACACAATGTTTCGTTTTCATGAATATCCGTCTGATATAAAACCCGTTTGTAAAGGGATCAATAATCACTAACGTTTAAAACAAAAAATTGGTTATGAAAAACCAATAAAAAACTTTATAATTTTGTGAATTTAATCATTCTGGCTATATTTGCACTCCTGTTAAAAAGGCATAGCATTTACATAAAAATATATATTGCGGGGTGGAGCAGTTGGTAGCTCGTTGGGCTCTTATCCGCCTTAGGCGGACACAGGTTCAGAACCCGCTGAATGAAATTTTGGCTCTTAAAAATATTTGTTCTTAAATAATATATTGCGGGGTGGAGCAGTTGGTAGCTCGTTGGGCTC
>CAZBJH010000161.1:0-5476 GCA_964492185.1 uncultured Bacteroidales bacterium
TTTAAAATTTTGACAGCAACGCGGATATCGGACATTATGGACAGACACTATTTAGTGTCCGTCTATAAACTTGGCAAAATGTTTAAACGGTCATGTCTCTGTACAGAAAGTCTGTAGTGCATAAGATACAAGGCGGCAAAGCGAAACTGTATAAGAATACAGCGAGTTGCAGCCAACGCGGTAGATGATTTGCTACAGACTCACGAAATATAATTCATGAAAAATGCAAAGGATTTTAGTAATATGAGTTAAAACCCTTGCACTTGACAAACAATTAGTTGCTGTATTGTGATGACTATTAATCTATTTTGTGTTTTTCAGCAGACCCTATTTACATATTTCTTTTGGAATTCTGAAATTGCGTAGGTGTTTTTTTAAAGAATTTACTAAAACTTTTTGAAAAACTAGAAGATTCAGAATACCCAATTTTGTAAGCTATTTCTGTAATTTGTAAGTCGGTTGTTAATAACAGATGTGCAGCATGGTTTAATCGAATGGTTTTAATGTAATTGCTCACTGTCTGATTAGTAAGAGCTGTAATTTTTCTGTATAATTGCATTCTACTGAGTGCCATTTCAGATGCTAAAGCAGTCGAGTTAAAATCAGGATTATCGATGTTATCTATTATAATTTTATTTAATTTATCTATGAATTTTGGGTTCAATGAATTTAAGGGATCCATGGTAAGTTCATTATCAACACCCAAACTAAATTTAATCCTAAGTTTACTTCTTTGGTTTATTAAATTGAAAATTCTTGTTTTAAGTATTTCCATACTAAAAGGTTTAGTGATGTAATCATCCGCACCAATCTGAAAACCATCAAGTTTAAACTGACCTGCATGATGTGCTGTTAGCAATATAACCGGAATATGATTGGTTTTTTCATCATCTTTTATCAATTTGCACATGGATACACCATCCATTTTATTCATCATTATATCGCTAACAATCAAATCAGGAATTTGCTCTGTTGCTATTTTAAAACCTTTGTCGCCATCATTACAATCTATAATATTGAAATACGCGTCTAATTCACTTTTGATATAGCTTCTTAGATCATCATTATCTTCAACTAAAAGCACTAAAGGTTTTTGTTTCCCTTTTTTTAAATCAATTATATTCTCAGGTTTGCTATCATCAAAGTCAGATATTTGTGTTTGAGAATCTGTTTGGTCTTCTTTTATGTCACCGCTTGGAACAGATTTTAACACTGGTATCAAAACAGTGAATATTGATCCGATATTTTCTTCACTTTCTACAGAAATAGAACCTTTATGCAATTCGATCAATTCTTTGGCCAATGAGAGCCCAATCCCAGTAGAAGCACTGTCAATAGGCCTTGTTGTATCAATGTTTTTGAACCGTTGAAAAATTGTGCCCATCGCTTTTTTTGAAATACCAATTCCATTATCCTTAATAATTATTTTTACACAATTTGAAATATTATTGTCAATTTCTTTTTGCTTTTCTTCGATCTCAATGGAAACTTCTATCTCACCACCATTTTCGGTAAATTTAAACGCGTTGGACAGCAGGTTAAAGAAGACTTTATCCAATTTATCAGAATCGAAATACATATTAAGTCTTTCGATTTGAGTATTGAATCTAAACGTCATATTACGTTTTTCAGCATATGATATAAAAGTATCGAAAATATGTTGAATAAATAAGACAATATTTCCAATTTTCCAATCCATCTTAAGATAGCCGGCATCGATTTTCCGCAACTCCAAAAGTTGATCTATTAATCGTTTAAGTTTCTGAACATTCTTTAACATAATCTGATAGTAGTCTCTTGTTTTTTGTTCTTCAACCTTACTATTGATAAGTGTTTCAAGAGGTGTTGAAATGAGTGTCAAGGGAGTTCTGAATTCATGGCTAATATTCATAAAAAAACGTAATTTCATTAAATCAATTTCGTGTTCCTTCTTTGCATTAAGATTTTCTAAGGCTAATGCATTTTTCCTTTTCTCTTGATTAATGAAAATCAAGTTG
Organism: uncultured Bacteroidales bacterium; assembly: GCA_964492185.1. GTDB lineage: Bacteria > Bacteroidota > Bacteroidia > Bacteroidales > UBA10428 > JAFGSZ01. Next base: position 1,998 of record CAZBJH010000161.1, read on the forward strand.
ATAATATATATCAGAAATATAATGACCGATATGTAGATTATAAATGCCATTTTTGTTTTCCATATTGGTGGTTTGATTCTAAGGTTTAATGAAATAATTTCAGCATTATCTTGGTTGCCTGAATCATATGCCTTCACTTTAAATATATAATTACCGTGCCGTAAGTTTGTATAGCTTTTTTTTTGTTCTTTCCCAAGTTGGTTCCATGAGTTTTCAAGCCCTTCGAGTATGCATGAGTAACGTATGTCTTTTTGATAATTGAAATTCAAAGACGAGAAAACGAATGTAATAAAGTTCTGATCATAATTAAGCTTTATTTCTTTAGTATAACTGATATTTTTTTTAAGAGGGGATTTTTTGTCAACTTTAATACTATTATTGAATATTTTAATATCAGTAAATTCAAGATCAATATCATATAATGAGTTTTTAAATTTAGTAGGATTGAAATATACTATTCCAATATCACCTCCGAAAAATATCTTGTCGCCATTGCAATATTGCGAATTGACTAATTGGAAATTGGTTATTAAACCATCATTTTTATTATATAAATTATATGATCCTGTTTGAGTATTGTATCTACAGATTCCATCGCCGGTTCCCAACCAAAGATATCCGTTTTCATCCTCACTAATGGAGTTTACAATTTGGTTAATAAAGCCATTTGTAGCATTAAACTCGTAATATTTCATTTTTTCAGGATCTAATAAACAAAGCCCACCATTATTAGTCGAGAACCAAATATCTTGATTATTACTTTGATAAATAGATAATATGGATTTATCGTTTAATCCATTACCATCCATATCAGATATTCCGGAATCGAAAACATAATTATCGCCATTAATAATGACTTTATTAAGACCGTTTTGAGTTCCTACCCAGATATTGCCTTGCCGGTCTTGCAATATACAACGGATAATATTGCTACTAATTGATGTTGGTTTATCTGATTCGTTCAAAAAATTGATAAATTCAGCTTTTGATTGGTCACTTTTTTCCCGTTCATCTTGCTTTAGAAGACTTAGACCATTCCATGTACCTACCCAAATGTTTTCATTGTTGTCTTCCAGTAAACACATAATAAAATCATTAAAAATTGAATGATCTGGGAATGGAACAGGATATACACGATAATTGTATTTTTTAATGAAATTTTTACCATTCCATTTTAATTTAATCACACCATGCCCTTCTGTACCCAACCAGTAATGTCCGCTTTTATCTTTTATGATTGCCTGTATATTATTTGCCAGATGTTTATTTTCGGGATCTATAATAATATCAGTAACTTTATTATTGCTTAGGTTTAAAAGTTTTAATCCGGCACCCATGGTGCCCAATAGAATATTATTGTTGTTTATGCTATTCACTGCACGGACACCATATCCTATATCCGATTTTTTATCGAATTTTGTTGAAATAGATTGAAAAAACAAATCTTTCTGGTGAATAAGGTTTATACCGGCATCAGTACAAATAAATATTGCACCATCATTTGACCCGCCAATATACAAAACTACATTTGACAGAATTCTGTTAAATTGTTTAGAGTTGTTTGTAAAAAAAGTGGAATTTGAGAGTCTTAAGGTTGAATCTAATTGGAACAATCCAACATTTGAAATGCTTAACCATATCTTGCCATTATGATCTTTATACACGTATTTTACCCTAATATCTTCTTCATCATGAAATTCGAAATCTTCCTCTATGGCACATAAATCAATATTGAAGATTTTTAACCCTGAACCATAACTGGATATCAAAATTCTATTTTCATCAAGAAATATAAAGGACTTGTTTGCATCAAGAGTCCTAATATCCAATATGTAATCGGTTTCTTCCTGGAGATAACCAATCGATGTCATGGAAAGAAACCAAACAACTCCTTTATCGCTTGCTTTTATATCGACAATCTCATTGTAATTAAGAGCAGAATTTTGATTGTTGTACCAATGTAATAACTCGAAACAATTGTTTTTATTGGATATCTCTTTGATTTTATAAATGCCGGTATTTGATGCTATCCAAACTACACCATTGTTATCGATGTCAATCTTATTAACTTTGATAGATTTAAGATCATTGTTATTTCTGAATGACAATGTATCGAAACACTCTAATACCGTATTATATAGTAATATCCCATAATCATGGGTGCCAAGCATTAAAATACCCTCCTTATATTCAGTAATTGATCTTACATCCGGGTATTCAACATGTACTATATTTGAATTGACCCTTTTTATTTCCGCATTATCAAACTTATATAAGCCATTTACTAGTCCAAACCAAATAAAACCTTTCGAATCCTGCAATACACAATTAACTTGATTTCTTTCTAAACCGAATTTTTCATTTAAATTTTCGATAATAATGTTACTGTCTGCCTTAATATAAAACAGAAATAACATAATTATTATCGCCAACCCACTTAATTCCTTCTTCTTCATTTAGATTATTAAATTAGTTTACTAACCTGCATTATTGGCTTCGCCGAGCTAAAGGTTCATAGAAATAAATGAGAATTATGTAATATATTGAAGAACATTAAAATAACAAATCAGAACCGTGATATTTTTTATTTATTTTTACAAAGTACGCCAATTTCAGGGCATCTGCTTCGTTGCGAAAGCTTCGCGGCAGGTTACTTCAGCTTCAGCTTCCGACGCATTGCATCTGCTCCAAACTTGACGCATGAATAATACAGGCTAAATTAACAAAAAAAAAGATCTTATTGTTTTGTTAAACACAGCGATTTCAAATTTAGCATTTTTAGTTTCTTGTTTTCTTTGTTTCAGAAAAGGCAATAGAATAGCCATTTCATGAAATCATGAAACATTTCACTTTCCTGAAATCCCATGAGGTTTAAAAATTTGACAATAATTAATAACTTATTGATAATCAAACATACAAGTTTAACGTTAGTCGGAATAGCAGGAGAAACTCACTGCTAAAAATAATCCTGATTTAATCTTGAAAATGTAACTGATTAGTTAACTAGTGTCTGTCTATAAAGTTGACAAAATGTTTAATTGGCTATGTGTCTGTTCATAAAGTTTCATTTGCAAGGCTCGCGCAGTCCGAAAACGCGGAGTTTACCTGTCGTAAATGAGCAATTTTCGGACAAGTGTAACGCGGCAAATGGGACTTTATGGACAGACACTAACTATGCGTGATGATTAGAAAGAAAATTACATACAAGGATAACTTTGTTGATTGTTACAAGAATCAGGATTATAAAATTCAAGAAAAGATTGAATATGTGCTTGATTTATTAAAATTTGAAGGTGGACAAAGTGATATTCAGATTTCGACATACCATAAACTGATTGAAATTGGATTAGGAAAGCATTTAAATATTTCAATTGGGTAATAAAGCTACAGCAGGCAACCACACTTATAAAAAATATTCGTATTATATTTGTACGAATGTTAAACCCTGCAGGATAACTTTGCGCGAACCGCATCCGGTC
>CAZBJH010000162.1:0-5403 GCA_964492185.1 uncultured Bacteroidales bacterium
TCAGGTAACACAACTCCGGATTGCTATGCAGAAGATGAAACATACAGTGTAGATTTGACTCCCGGTTCTTCTTATAGCTGGGATGTTCCTGACGAGGCAACCATATTATCCGGAGCAAGCGGACCCGAAAACTCGTCAATAACCGTCAACTTTGGTTCTACAAGCGGCAATATAAGTGTTATTGAAACCAGTGAACAAGGGTGTTCAGGAGAAGAACAGACATTATATGTTGCCCTTCAGGGATGTATGCTTGATGCAGAATTTACATCCGATAAACAAACAGTATGTCTTGGAGAAGAAATTGAGTTTACCAATTCATCCACAGGAACATCCCCGTCTACAACGTATTCATGGAATTTCGGTGAAGGGGCGGATCCATCTGATGCTAATACTGCAGGCCCGCATACTGTAACATATACTACTTCAGGTGATAAGACCGTTGAGCTTGTTATTACCGACGGTCTCTCGGATACTGAAACAAAGACGGATTATATTTTTGTCGTACACGAGCCTGAAGTACTGCTTCAGAATACCGAACGATGTGGTGAAGGTGAAATAATAATTGTGGCTAATGCAATAAATGGCGATCAAGTTGAATTTTCACTTGATGGTGGAGCTACCACCCTTCATACGGATAATGCTGAACCTTATGAATATTCAACTACGGTTACAGAAGGAGATACATTGAACGTATGGGCCAGGGCCGTGAGCGAAACGGGCGGTTGTCCGGGATCATGGAGTGGTCCGGCAACAGGTATCTCAAGAGAATTACCGTCAACAGGTGACATTATAACTTCCAATGATCCTGTAAACCTTCCGGAAGGGTATCTTGATGTAGTATGTTCAGGAACAACAGGAATAAGCTATTCTGTTGAGGCTTCACAGGGATCAGAGTACACATGGTCAGTAAGCGGCCAGGATGCTCAGGATGATAATGGAAATTCAATTACGCGGGATTGGAATGTGCCGGGAGGAGATTACCAGATATCTGTCATCGAAATTGATGAGTACGGCTGTATCGGGGAACCGGTAACAGCTATGGTAATGGTTGCCGACCCTCAGCCTGATTTGGGAGCCGACAGGGAGATATGTGATGGTGAGGAGGCTGTTTTTGCACCGGCTGATATTTATCAGACATATGACTGGCATGATGGAAGTACGGGTTCAGATTATACTGCTGTAAATTCGGGTGAAATTGTTTTAACGGTAAGTGATGAATTCGGTTGTACCGCATCGGATAGCGCTATGCTTACCGTGCATCCTTTGCCGCAGGTTGACCTGGGTGAGGATACGACCCTTTGCGGACCGTCATTGACACTGGATGCCGGGGATTTTATGGCATATGAATGGTCAACCGGTGATATTGGTAATCCGGCGATCATTGAACAGGGAAATATAACTGTTTCAGTTACTGTAACGGATGAACATGGATGTCACGGAAGCAGTTCAATATACATTGATGAATGCAGGGCCCGTGATGTGCTTGGAGAAATTACCAATACCTTTACTCCTAATGGTGATCATGTTCATGATGAATGGGTGATCAATAATATTGAAGCATTCCCGGATGCCAGGGTAGAAATATTTGATCGTTGGGGTAAGCTGGTATTTAAATCTGAAAATGGCTATGAAAACGATTGGGACGGTACTTCAAAAGGCAGAAAGCTTCCTATGGATACATATTATTATATTATCAGAATTCCAAGCGAGAACTTTGAAATAACAGGAACAGTGACAATAGTCCGGTAATAACAAAAGAAATGAAAAAACTCCGGTTACAAAATATAATTTCTATGAATCAGAATAAAATGTCATTAAGCATTTATCTTTTAGCGGTCTTTATATTTTGCCTGTTTTTTGCAGAGTCTGCAGTGGCTCAGCAACAACCGGCATACAGCCAGTATAGCCTGAATTATTACCTGTTTAATCCGGCAGCCGCCGGCTTGAGAGGATATACATCCATCAATCTGATCGCGCGTGAGCAATGGGTTGGCTTCAGGGGAACACCCAAAACCCATTCACTGAGTATTGATTCGAGAATACTGCGAAACAGTTTTATAATGAGAAATGCATCTGTAAAGAGAAGAAGGCGGTTGAATTCACGCTCGGGTAGAGTAGCCTGGGGAGCTCATATCTTTAATGACCATAATTCACTTCTCAGCAGAACAGGTATGGAAGGAACATATGCATATCATATTGATCTGGGGCCGGGGCAAATGTCTTTTGGCCTGACAGGTATGCTTTACCAGTTTAAGCTTTCAGGTGATGAAGTTATTCTTTCAGATGACCAGAATGATAACCTGATCACCGGTTCAAACAATGCAATGTATATACCTGATGCTGATGTCGGTATATTTTATATGCAGAGGGAATTTTACGGTGGATTATCTGTTTCACAGGTGTTGGGATCTTCGGTTAAGTTTGGCGAAACAGGGGATGGAACCTATGAATTGAAGAGACATTATTATCTGATCGGAGGATATGATTATCAAATAAATAATGATTTTAAACTGGAACCTTCATTTTTATTAAAAGTTGCTGAATTTACAAGCACACAACTTGATATCCAGGCTAAAGTCACTTATTTGAGAAATTACTGGGGCGGACTGGGATTCAGAACCGGCAGCGCGATGATTATATTTGCAGGACTTAAGGTAGATAAATACCATTTCGGTTATGCCTTTGATTACAATTTCGGATCTATCATGAAACATACTTACGGATCTCATGAAGTATTCCTTTCTATAAAGTTTGGTGAAAATGCAAGGCGGTATAAATGGCTGAATACTTATTAATTCGTGTGTGTCCATAATGTCCGATATCTGCGTTACTGCTCTCATTTTAAATCCTCAAATACTTTAGTATACCGCGGTTTAAAATGTTCACGCGCCTTGATCTCGAACATTCTGAACAAACACTTTGAGTTTATTGACAGACTCTAATTCGGTTTTTCCGTAAGCATTAATAATGCACATGAGAGCCACGGACTATAATACAACAAATTTTTACCTGCCGGCTATGTAACTTTTTTTCTCCTTCGCGCCAGCTTATTATATAAACCGAAATTATACCTGACAAATAAATTTTGAGTTAACAATTATTTAATATTAGCTTAATGATCAGGTAACCTCTTTGTTGTCTTTTTATCGGTTATTTGTTTTGTGAAATTATATTATTAACAAAACCGAATAAGAAAAGATGAAAATACCAATAATGGCTCTTATGATCTCTTCTGTATTTTTCATACAGATGTCAGGGCAACAGCAAGAGGGGAATGAAAGCTTTACTCCAGGTGGAAGACCATTGATAAGGATTTATACAAATTTTCACACAGAAGCATTTGAAGAAGAAAATGCTTCGGCTTTTCAGTTAACAAGAGCATATATCGGTTACGAACACAAATTTTCACCGGAATTTTCAACCGGCATAACGCTTGATGTTGCTGATCCCGGTGCAGGAAAGCTGCAACATGTGGCATTTTTTAAAAATGCATGGTTAAAATATAAGAAAGGCGGATTAACAACCAGCTTTGGATTGATAGGACTGAATGCTTTTAAGGTGCAGGAAAAATTCTGGGGCAGGAGATACATATACAAATCTTTTCAGGATGCTTATAAGTTTAGTTCCAGTGCCGATCTCGGAGCAGGTATTGTATATAAGTTTAACGATTATTTCGAGGGCGACTTAATCATCTCAAACGGAGAGGGTTATAAAAATATTCAACTCGATACTACTTATAAGGCCGGCCTGGGTTTTACCGTGAAACCTTTTGGTGATATGTTAATAAGGGCATATGTTGATTGGATGAATAGCGATAATCCGCAAATGTCAGTTGCGACTTTCATAGGATATTCCCACAGTATATTTTCAACTGGTATTGAATACAATTTTCAGGGCAATCATAACGTGGAGGAGAATAATGATCTTTCGGGTATCTCAGTATACGGTGATATTAGTACAGGTAAAAGAACGGGGATCTTTGCCCGTTATGATTATATTATGTCAAATAAATTATCCGGAGAACCGGACGCATGGAACATTATGAATGACGGTGAGATGATAATTGCAGGTATGGAGTTTAATCCTGTCAAAGGAATAAGGTTATCTCCGAATTATCAGGGGTGGATACCTGCCGGTAACAGATCACTTGTTTCAATGTTTTATCTTAACCTGGAGGTCAATTTTTAAATATTTTTATATTAAACAATAAAAAAAACAAATTATGAAAAAGATTTTTTTTGTACAGATAGTTATCATAAGCGCTTTACTTTTTTCGGTAAGCTGTAAGCAATCCGGGAAAAAGAGCGGCGAATCGGGCGTTAAAACTATTACCGGTGCAGGGGCAACATTTCCAATGCCTTATTATAACCAGGTTTTTAGTGATTATAAGGAAAAGACCGATATAAGCATTAACTATGGGGGTATCGGATCAGGCGGTGGCATTCGCAGTCTCAAGGATCGTGTGGTTGATTTTGGTGCCACCGATGCTTTTCTGACTGATAATCAGGCTGCTGAAATGCCGGCAGAGGTTGTTCATATTCCTACCTGTATCGGGGCTGTTGTTGTAGCATATAATCTGCCTGGTGTTGATGACCTTAAACTTAATGACGAGCTGCTGGAAGGAATTTTCATGGGAAAGATCACAAATTGGAAGGATGAAAAGATCACAGCAAACAATCCCGGTGTTCCTTTGCCCGATATGAATATAACAGTCGTTGTGCGTTCAGATGGAAGCGGGACCACCTTTATTTTTAGTGATTATATGTCAAAGATCAGCAGCGAATGGGAAAAAGAGATTGGACGCGGTAAGGCTTTGAACTGGCCTATTGCCATGGGGGCCAAGGGAAATCCGGGTGTTGCGGGAACGATCGGCCAGACCGAAGGATCCATTGGGTATATTGGTTCTGAATATGCTTTTGCACAGGATTTATCATTTGCCCTGGTACAAAACCAGTCCGGCAAATATATAAGGCCTTCTGTAGAAAGTGTCAGTGCATCCGCACGGGGTGACATCCCCGATGATACAAGGGTGATGCTGACAAATTCAATTGCAGAAGATGCATATCCCATCAGTGGGTTTACATGGATCATCCTGTATAAAGAGCAGGCATACGATAACAGGTCAGAGGAACAGGCACTTGAGACACTCAAATTGCTCGACTGGCTTATTTCACCGGAAGCACAGCAGGTCACTAAACAAATACACTATTCTCCCTTACCGGAGAAGGCAATTATTAAAGCCAAAAATATCTTACATTCGGTAAGCTATAATGGTGAATTGTTACTAAAAAAATCAACAGACTCTAAATAGTGTCTGTCCATAATGTCCGATATCCGCGTTGCTGCTTACATTTTAAATCCTCAAATACTTTAGTATACCGCGGTTTAAAATGTTTTTCACAA
>CAZBJH010000163.1:0-5214 GCA_964492185.1 uncultured Bacteroidales bacterium
GCATGATTCATAATCATGAGGTCCCGGGTTCAATTCCCGGTCTCGCTACTTGAAAAACAGGCAGTTATCTAATAGGGTAACTGTCTGTTTTGTATTGGTATCAGGCTTTTTTTGAACACAAATTTCTGCTGATCGTTTATATATATTAAACACTTCATTTTTTTATAATATATAAGGAAGTTATGGAAGAACACAAAGTAAAAATACTGGATACCGGACAAGTGACTCACAATGTCATGCGTTTTACAGTTGAAAAGCCGGATGGATATTCCTTTGTTCCGGGGCAGGCTACCGAAGTATCTCCTGCTGAAGGGCCTTTGAAAGATGAAGGCCATCCATTTACCTTTACCGGCCTTAACGGCGATCCTGATCTTGAATTTATTATAAAGATATATCCCGGGCATGAAGGAATGACCGATCACCTGTCGAGGTTATCTCCGGGTGATGAGCTTATCATCCGTGATGTTTGGGGTGCCATACAGTACAAGGGCAATGGTGCTTTTATAGCAGGTGGAGCAGGAGTAACCCCTTTTATTGCTATTTTAAGGCAGTTGAACAAGGATGGAAAGATCAAAGGCAACAAACTGTTATTTGCCAATAACACCGAAAAAGATATTATTCTGAAAGATGAATTCAGTAAAATACTGGGTGATGATTTCATCAATATCCTGAGTGAGGAGAAACATGATAATTATGAACACGGGCTTATTGATAAGAACTTTTTAAAGAAGCACATAACTGATTTCGGGCAGCATTTCTATGTTTGCGGCCCGCCGCCATTTATTAAGGCTATTCAGAAGGCCCTCACAGAACTGGGGGCAAAATCGGATACAGTGGTGATAGAGGAATAAAAAAAAAGGAGCCGGTACGGCTCCTTTTTTTTATTGAAATAAAATTATTCTTTCAGGAATGGGATTGCTGATTGATCCCTGTTTTCTTTACTCAGTATAATGTAATACACTCCCGGTTCCAGTTCACGGATATCATTTTTCCCGGATTGTAACCGGGTTACTTTTTTCCCATTAATATCGATCACCGTGAATGTACCCTTATGTTCCGTAACCACGTTGATGAAATCACCTGATGGATTAGGATACAGTATCAGTTGCTGATTGGCATACGATGATTCAATAGCTGTTTCGTCAACATCTGTAATATTGACCGTTATCGTTGCAACATCTGTATCTGTTCCGTCACTAACCAGTACTTCCAGAGTATAACTCGTTGTGGTTTCATAATCCAGGTTGGTGTTATCAACCACGCTGATCGTACCCGTGCCTGCCATGATATCGAAAATACCGTCATCATTACCAGACTGGATAGAGAAAGTAAGTGATTCATCATCCACATCTGTTGCAACCACAGTTCCGGCAACATCCCCGTTTTCAGCATCCTCGGGTATTTCCCAGGTATCATCCTCAGCAACCGGCGGGTCGTTCACCGGGTTGACCGTTACGGTGAATGTATCCGTCACCATGTAGCTGTATTGGTTTTCAGCGCCAACGATAATTTCAGCCACACCATTTGAATCGGCATTAAATGAAAGTACCAGGGTTGAATCATCACTGTTTATTGTTGCTGACAGCAGGTCTTCATTGCTGTTGGCAACAACTGAAAATTCAAGTGCACCACCTTCTTCAGGATCTTCAAATACTTCGTTCAGATCGGCCACTGTCGAGTCTGCCGCATCTTCATCAACAACAACATCCTCAATAGCTGCAATGACTTCGGGGAATGAAGCGTATTCGTATGCGCCCATGTCAATGATGTCGTGAAATATCCTGATATTTCCTGCAATATCATAGTCTGTAAGTAACGTGTCGGGTGTTCCCGGGTCACCTGCATCAAAACATGGTGATCCGGCCAGCAGGCTCAGATTCCCTGATAGTGTGGGTGCATCAGCCGTATCGGGCATATTTACAAAATGGGGCAGGGTGTCGATGTTGTTCCCGTTATTGGTACCGAATGATGTTTTCCAGTCATCACTTCCCCCGCTGCCTTCCACATCCGAATAAGCGTAAGATGGTATGGCGTTTTCATTCATGATCTGTCCGCCCGCCTGGCTGTTGCCCCAGATGATGGAGTTAAGAAATACGGGATTACAGTTGCCGTCGTTTGACCGGTTAATCACTCCGCCGGCCTCGTCACCGGCCATATTTCCCGAAATGGTAGTATTGGCGATCACGGGCTCCGTATAACCGTTAAAGCCAGCCTGGTTATATAACCCGCCGCCGGAATAAGTGGCGTAGTTTCCGGAAATAACACAGTTGACCAGTACCGGGTTCGTTGTACCCTCGGTTGCGTAACTGATGATTCCTCCTCCATTGCTGGCACGGTTCCCGCTGATCAGGGTATTGATGATCTCGGGGCGGCTTTCCCCGTTATTTGTGTTATTCCAAATACCCCCTCCTTCTTCGCGGGCGGTGTTTCCTGATATGGTACAATTTTCAATGACCGGGCTGGAATTGTTATTGATCATGCCGCCACCTGATTGTTCTGCATTATTCTCGCTGATTGAACAATCAGTGAATTGAGGGCTGCTTTCATAATTGCTGATACCACCTCCACGCAATGTAGTAGCATGGTTACCAACAATCATACAATTGTCAAACACTGCATTACTATGGTTGTTACCAACAGCTCCGCCCGAATAGCCTGCATTGTTCCGGAACAGGGAATTTGTAACAGAGGCATCACTGTAATAATTGTAGATGGCACCGCCGTCACCGTTGCGGCTGGTATCATTGAAAAATTTACAATTGCTGATCACGGGCATGTTTTCCCCGCCTTGTCCGCTGCCCTTACTCCAGCAGGCGTTGTACATGGCTCCTCCTTCGCTGGAAGCAATATTGCCCGAGAATTCACAGCTGTCAATTATTGGACTGATTTCATTGCGTTCATTGGCTATATATAAACCACCTCCGTTTCCGCCGGAGATGTTCCCTTCAAAAGTACATTTATAGAGTTCCTGCACAATTACAGCAGACATATGTGAGGAAGTAACCATTCCCCCGCCTTCGTATATTCTGGCTGTGTTTTTAATAAATTCACAGTTTGTCATGGTCAGTTCGGCCGTGCAGGTTGAATCGGCACTCATGTTAAAACCGCCTCCTGCGTGGGTTGCATAGTTTGAGGCAAAGATACAGCTGTCAAGGTCAACGATCATTTCGGCAAAGGCATCGCAAGATACTTTCATGCCGCCTCCTGAAGCCCAGTCGGGTGCTATGACCGAATCATTGCTGAATGTACAGTTTTTCATGGTAATGGAAGTGGCACCGGCTGAATCGCTGGAAGCATAGAATCCGCCTCCGCTGGCATAATCCGTATCCCTGGCGGTATTGCCATCAAAAATGCAGTCTTCCATCTGAATGGAAGTTGTTCCGTCCATATCTGTATAACCTGATATACCTCCACCACCAGTAGCGTTGTTACCTGAAAAGGTACAGTTCGTCATTACGATGTCACAGGTTCCGGCCTGGTTCCCGGTAAACCCGGGTCCTGCATTATATGTAATAGCTCCGCCGTCTTCAGAAGCCGTATTGCCACGAAAAGTGCAATTATTGAGCGAGGCACTGCTTTCGCCTCCCATACCAATATTAGCCATGCCTGCTCCCTGGAAGCCCGTGTTGTTTACAAACTGGCATTCGATCAGTTCAGAATTGATGATCCCTTCGTTCATCGCGAAATTGGCAAGGCCGCTACCGATAAATGCCATATTTGCGTTGAAGTTGCAGTTATCAATCACGGGATTGGCCTGTCCGCCATTCGGCACAAAATTACATATACCGGCTCCGATGAATGCATAGTTCGCTGTAAAAGTACAGTTGGCAATGACAGGATCACTACTGGCATCACTATTGTATACTGCATTCAGGATACCTCCCCCGCCGATTGAGTCGTTGATCACGGGATTTTCAGGGTCGGCAATGTTTCCGGTTCTGCCAAAGCGTATCGTGAATCCGTCCAGTCTTGTGCTGCCGGATACTTCCCTGAAATACACCACGTGATAAGAGGTGTCTGATATTGTCATAAAGCTAACCCCGCTCAGGTAAGTAGGATTATCGTTTATGTTTCGTTCCCCGCCTCCTGAAGGGAAGCCACCATAAACACCTACTCCGCTTGGAATATTAAATGTTGCTTCTTTGCGGGTCGTATCACCGGAAGCATCAAAATCCACACCCATATGGGGTATGTAATCACCTTCAGCCACAACTATTGAATCACCATCAACGGCATTCACAAGGGCTGAATCGAGTAAAACATAAGCATCTGTCCAGCTTGTTCCGTCATTGTTTCCTATTGCACTTTCATCCACATAGATCTGTGCGGAAACTAATTGAAAAGAGCTGAATAAAACTAAAAATAAAAAGGTCATTGATTTTTGCATGGTAGAATAAATATTTGAGTTTATATAAATTGGATTATTTGATTGCAGCTTAATAAATAGGTTTATTATAATATATTTCATCAAAATTTTTTGCTGATATGATCTGTTACAAAGTTAAGATACGATTTTTAGAATATTTGTTACACTTTTTAAGCTTTTTTTTTAACAAATAATCTAAAATCAAGTGATTTTTATGGAACGGTGACCTTTTTGCTAACTTTTTGGGTGGCAGCCAAAAAGTTAGTCGAACTGCCAGGCGGGCAGTTCGAAACCCGGCCCAGGGGAAGGAATTAAACATACTCTGGCTCGGACGTGCTATTCATGTCTACTCAATGACAGAAGGAAGTCTGCATTCCACGAAGTCCACATACTTAGAAATTAGTATAATGTTATGCAGTAGCGGGATCCGTCTCAGAAAAATCGCGTTAGATTTCAAGGAAGGTTTTCGTTGCGGGGGCACTGGAGGAACCCTGTTTGAGCGACGACGCAGGAGGAGTGAGTTTGGGTTCCGCGGGGAGAAAAACTTCCGTAGTAAATCAAGTGATTTTTATGGAACGGTGACCTTTTTGCTAACTTTTTGGGTGGCAGCCAAAAAGTTAGTCGAACTGCCAGGCGGGCAGTTCGAAACCCGGCCCAGGGGAAGGAAAAACCATCCCGTTCTATCCAGATAGAATATTATTTTCAAAACAACTTGGGCAAATAATCGGTTATAATGATAAATCAAATAAAAATATGGGCCGTAAATTTGTAATGGGAGATATTCACGGTGCATACAAAGCCATGATCCAATGCTTTGAAAAAGTCAATTTTAACTTTAACGAGGATCA
>CAZBJH010000164.1:0-5156 GCA_964492185.1 uncultured Bacteroidales bacterium
GCGCCTTGATCTCGAACATTCTGAACAAACACTACGAGTTTATTGACAAACACTAGTTAGGGCCTGCTGAAAAACACGAAATAGATTAATAGTCAGCACAATATAGCAACTAATTGTTTGTTAAGTGCAAGGTTTTTAACTCATGCTAATAAAATCCTTTGCACTTATTAAGGATAATAATTCGTTAGGCCGAACGGGAAAGCTGTATGCTATGCTGAAGAAATAATGCGGGCATAAACTGACAAGCTGTTAAACACGTATACCCCGGGAGTGAAAAACATCCCTGAATAACCCTAAAAACAAGGAAGAAAAGTATTGAATCCCCTTATATATTCTTGCTGTATTCCCGGGGAATTAGCTAAACAAGAATTAAAACACGATTGAGAAAACTATTTTCAGTGAACACTACAAAAAGAAGGTGAAAGATCTGTAAATCCGTCACCTCTTTTTTTTGCTCAACTATGTCTTAATTCCTATATTGTTTAGCCTGCTGGGCTTAATTGATTATTCATTTATCAATCCACTTTTTAAACTCACCTACTTTATCTTTACTTACAATAATATCATAAATTGGTTTATCACTTTTCAATATAATTTTCAATCTGCTTGAAGAATAATTAATAATATCACTTATCTGATTTACATTAATAATGCAACTTCTGTTGATTCTGAAAAATTTATCAGGGTCAAGCTTTTTCTGTAAACTGTCGAGGGAATAGTCAATCACATAATCTTTATCTGACGATGTCCTAAGGAATGTAGCTCGTTCCAATATGTAAAAACATGTGATCTCATTGTCCGTAATTGACTTATAATGTTCTCCCACTTTAATCAAAAAACGATTTTTATACCCTTTGTTCAATTCATTCAATAATTGCTTTATCACTTCGCTATTTACAGATGCATTGTAATGAATAGACTTAAACTTTTCTACAGCTCTGCGCAAATTGTTTTCTTCAATGGGTTTTAACAGGTAATCTACACTGTTGACCTTAAAAGCAGAGAGCATATATTCATCGTAAGCAGTTGTGAAAATAACAGGTATTTCAATTTTCATCGTTTCAAACAGCTCAAAGCAAAGCCCGTCATCAAGCTGAATATCCATAATTATTAAATCGGGACTGGGATTACTTTGAAACCAGTTTATTGTTGATTCCACAGATTCGGTAATCCCAACCACATTTATGTTTGTGTCAATTTTTTTTAAGAGCCTGACAAGGCCTTCAACAGCAGGCTTCTCATTTTCTGTTATTAAAACATTCATGCTATCAAAGGTACTTTAACCAAAAAATTGTCTTCATATTCTTTTACGATAATTTCTTTACCTGTTACCAACCTCACCCTTTCGTTAAGGTTTTTAAGTCCAATTTTAGTCGAAACAACTTGTGTAGCCATTCTTTGGATGTTGTTTTTTACTATAATATTTTGTTCTTCAAGATAAACATTTATTATCAAAGGTTTAACTTGTGTTGCCATATTGTGTTTTATGGCATTTTCAATCAATAGTTGCAAAGATATGGGTATGATTTTGTACGAATATCCGTCATTATTGATTGCAATTTTAAGTTTTATTTTACCCTCGTTTCTGATTTGATGCAAATAATAATAGTCCCTGATAAACTCAATTTCCTCATTAAGCGGCACATTTAATTTTGAACTATTATCAAGTATATACCTGTAAATCACCGATAATTTGGCAATAAATTGGCTGGCCACAGCAACTTCAGAATTTACAAGTGACGAAAGGGTATTCAGACTGTTAAAAAGAAAGTGTGGATTCACCTGATTTTTAAGTGTTTCATTCTGAAATATCAGATTTTGCTCTCTTAATTCAAACTCTCTTTTCATAGATTGTTGCCAGGGGATAAAGAAAAAAATAGGTGTAATAAATAAAAAGGCTATTGAAGTAGTAATTACAGATCCTTTAAGTTCATTGACAAGCCATAAAAAATCAGGAAAACCAAATCCCCTTATCAAGTGAAATATGACCACGAAAAGAGCAAATATCAGGGTTATTATTGCAATTGATAATACATAAAACAATAATAAACGAAACAGGTAAATCCTTGTAATTTTTCCGGGAATATTATCTTTTGGTGCAAAATCAAATTTAAAAATGAAAAATTTCTTTGATATTACGTAAATAACTTCCATTGCAACAAACATGATCAGAAATGTTGGAAGTAAAAAGTTTCTATTAATTTCAGCTCCGATAATTAATCCCCAAATTGGAGTAAACAGGGCACAGAATAACATATTTTTAACATGACTTGCAACAACTTTTGGTAAATACAAGTCTTTTATTCCTCTCGATTTCATAACGTCGAATTTAGTGATAATCTATATAATTCTTTCAAGTTTAAGTATCCGCTTGCTACTGGCTAGTAGTTTATCAGGTAATCCCTCAATCTCCATTTCCTGAACCGTATTACTATACATCTCGGCATACTCAATTTGTTTATTCGCTAATGAAAGCCATGTTTTACCCCAATAAAATTCGCTTCCCTTTGATTTCATCATGTCTGTATTTATCTCCAGTTTATTATCCAAGGCCCTGTATTCAATAATCGCGCAAAGCTTACCGTTCATCATTGTAATTCCTATCCAGGCCAATTCAATTTTAGCATGGTTATAGGTTCCTATTTCAGCCATGTCAAATGATCCTTGAATATCCGGTACTATAAATGTTTTGTTCAGTTGTAGGGAATCAAAATAATTCCATGCATATCCTTCTATTGCCAACATGTCCCAAATTAAATTTCGAGCAAAAACATTATCCTTATGTTTTTTAAATTTTTGGAAGAAAGATTCTCCCAACAAATCTGGTGAAGGGATGTAAGTAATATTTTCCATGTAATCCTGTTTTACCCTCTCCTGATATGATTCAGATAAATTGCTTCCATGGGCAATATAAACATTGTTCCAACATACATATCCACGATTCAAACCCCTGGTATATTCGCCAGTTACTTTAATTTTGCTTCCCAGATTCCCATAAATGTCTTTATTGAAGTATTCAGCTGTCATTAAGTATTTTTGGGGCGTTTTTTCTTCAAGTTCAATACTTGGAAGTCGTTCAGGAAAATATTTAACTTTTATAATTTTCTGGCTAAATAAAGAACCGGAATTAATGATTAAACTTACCGTTATCACGATAATTACTAAAGAATTTGTTTTCATATTTTTTCATTTTAGTTTAACATTTAATGCATCAAATATAAGTTCAATGAATAACCTTATGAAAAAAAGAATTGATGAATCGCCTAATCATTATGCAGAATAGGAAAATATACTTGTTAAATCAAAAGTCAGACTTAAAAATCTATTTCCAGAGTGATGGTGCTGCCATAGCCTTGCAGGTAAAACTAGTTTATATACGAATGTTTTCGTTCGAATAATATGCCAATTTGGTATGTTACACGCAATTTTAGTATTTAAATTGATGTTTTATTTTTTTCTTTTCTTTTCATTCTTAACATATAGTTAGCTGTGCCTTATGTACAGATTTTTTTTATATAATCCGAAATTATTATTGTAAATCCGAAACAAGTTATTAAAATGCCATATAAGATGCAAAATGCCGGTTATGAATTTTAACAGACCAGGGAATGAAGATTTATGATCAAAACCCGTGGTACTGGATTTAAATTAATGTTGCCTGTAAATTAATATATTCCCTGCTTTCAGGATAACTTTCTCAAATACTTCTGTTTCCGGCATAGATTTTCCCCTAATAATAAACACTTAATATTAAAAAATTTTACCGGCAATTACATATCTTCCAGTGAGAGGTACCCACTTTCAATGGTGTATTTTGCAAATACTTTGTTTTTTAAATGTTTTACCTTTGCTGCAAATAATCCGGGTTTAATGTTCTTTTTCTGCCGTTTAACTTCTGCCACAAAAGCTTGATTTTTTTCTAGTTTAAGCGCAACAATATCTATTTCATTTTGATTTTTTTTAAGCTCCCACCAGGAACCTATCTCCCTGAATTCGTAACTTTCAGCTAATTTTTGTTTAAAATATCGTTCAAGCATTTTACCCGAATAGGCTGGATAATCGGACTTAATAATGTTTTGTAGGCCCCTGAAATTTTTTATTTCAATTAACGATCGATACCGATCGAAATAATTGAACCAAAACCGGAGGAAATTATCCTCAATTTCATAACGTACTGCCTGTGTGCCCGGTTTCGCTAAAACCGGTCGTTGGCGAACAATAATATTGTAATCCTCAATTAGTCTTTTTAATTGTCCTCCAATACTTTTATTCCCAAGTGCAGATTCTATTCCAGGTTGTGTATTGATCCCGCCTGAAATTGCACTTAAGATCGAAAAATAGGTAGCATAATTTTTACCAAACTCTTCGATTAAGAGATGTTTTCCTTCTTCGGTAAAAGAAGAATTTTCATAAACCATAAATTCAATCATCCCGTTAGTATCAAGCCTGGCATTATCACAAACCATTTCAATGTATTTGGGTATTCCACCTGTGAATGTATATAACGCGAGTAAGTCGTCGTTTGTATGCTCCGGATAATAATCGTACAATATTTCTTTCAGGGTAGTGATATTAAATGCAGATAATTTGATAATATTATCGGCCCTGCCAAATAATGGTTCTTTTGCATTCCTGAAAATCTTCTGCATTAAAGAACAGACTGAACCACTTATTATCAGGTTCATGTTTGTTCTTTTTCTGTAGTTGTCCCAAATATTTTGCATATCGCTGAATACAGATTCATTAATGTTGGAAAATTCCTGGAACTCATCAATTACAAGATTAAAAGATCGTTGTGAAGCTAATTCCATCAGATATTGAAATAACGATTTGAATGTATGAATACCTTCAGGTACAAATATTTCCAGCGACTGTGAAATAACAGGAATAAATTCTGCACAAAGTGTCGCTTCATTTTTTCGTCCAACAAAAAGATAAACGGTTGAATGGTTCTCCGTAACTTTCATAATGAGACTGGTTTTGCCGATCCTTCTTCTTCCGGTTACCACTGTCATTCGTGAATAGTCATTGAAAGAAAGATTTTGTATCCTTTTCAACTCCGCGAGTTCTTCGTTTCTATTATAAAATTTCATAAATATCTTTTTATTATAATCAAAATAGTTACGGCCGTAACAGTAACGGCCATAACAAAGATA
>CAZBJH010000165.1:0-5062 GCA_964492185.1 uncultured Bacteroidales bacterium
TCAAAATCCTGACGTACTGGTTGCATTTCTTTCATATTGTATGGTTTATCTGTATTTTGAAATAGTATTAGTATCTGACTTCTGCGGCATTTGGCAGTTGCAGGCTATAACGATTGCCGCCGGCCCATTACTTTTTTAATTGCATCACGTTTATGCTCATAGAGGGTATAAAGCAAGCCGAGCCAGAATACTCCAATTGATGCATTCATGATGATATCACCATAATGCCAGTGGTATAATTTAAAAATGAATCCGGTTACCACCATAAAAAGCCAGAAGAATTTGATATAGTCCAAAAACCTCTTTTTTGCTTTATTCAGGAACCTGATAAAGTAGATGACGACGATAAATCCAGCTCCCGTTGACAATATTAAATTATTTTTCGGCCAGTGCTGCAATTTAAAAACCACACCAAGAATAAATATCAATAATCCGAAAATCAGGAGCCTGAAGTAAATTGTCCTGTAGATATCCGATTCAATGAAATACAGGAACAAACCATTTAGCTGTCCCAACAAAAGTGCAACCATGATCACTGAATAGCCGAAATCTTTCAAAGGATCGATCAGAAAAAGAACAAACCCTGTGATCAATCCAATAAACAAGTATAAAATAATCGTCTTTAGTGTGGTTATTTTCATAATATCAGGCTGCAATTTATTAAGCTCAGGTTAGAATATGCTTATCATCATACCATATAAAATGACAGTGAGCAAGTTATTGAAATCCCCGCAAAAATGCAAAACCTAAAAAATGGCGGGAGGTCAGGGGTAAGTAAAGCAGAACCCAGTCGGACAAGGCTATATTATTAATAATGAGTCAAATAATCTTAAAAAATAGCCGTTTTCAGGCCTTAGAAGGTCGTTTTTGGGGGTAAAATGGGGCCTCTAAGAAAATATTTCTGATGTAATGCAACGATTACAAATCTGTGTCAGTGATATTATTAGTGGCAAGATGACTTGAAAATACAATATCAATAAGTGACATTTGTTTTGCTTTATTTATAACTCCGAGAGTGCCTGTAATCTTGAATTTTAATCGAGTAGCTAATTTTCGAGCTTTTAAGTCATCAAGTAATAATAATACATCGTCATACTCTGTGGCTAATGCAATGGCACTTGCTTCTCCATAATCAACCTGAGTTTCCAGGAAATCCTGGTATTTTTTATCTGAAACAGCTTTAATTTTAATCCAATCTGGTAATTCTTCTCCAAATTCCTCGGCAATCTCAGGTGTAGTAATCAATTCTCCATAAACTTTTTTCAAAAGAATAAACTCATCAATCTTGTGAAAAAGTATCAACGTGCTAGTATCTGAGATAACTATCTTAGGCATTTGCTATATCGGAATGTAAATCAGAAATCGATGTGCTAAAAACAGAAACTCCATATTTTCCTAACATCTCAATAAATGCTCTTTTTGATAATCCTACTATCTCAGCCGCTTGTCCAGCTGATAGTTTTGCATCCTCATATAATTTTGCAGCAATTATCATTGAAAAATCATAATCTTTCAAATCGACACTATCTGGTATATTTAGTTGAATTGTTCTCATAGTCATTTATTTTTTTAAAATTACGAAATGAAAATATCAATCTGTAATTTTGTACGATTTTTTTTGCTTGCAACTAATCGAGTAGGGAAAGATAAGGAAAATATCCTTATCTCTGCCCTTTCACACCACCAAACGTACCGGCCGGTATGTGGCGATTCGTTAAAACTTGCCATATATTACCGGGAACATAATACCTATTAGCTAGTGGCATGGATTCAGGTTTTTTTTCTTAAAGGTACCATTTTACCTGCACAACGATGCTCTAAGGCCTTGAAAAGGGACAAAAACCATGTTATTTAACATATAATGAGCATTTTAATTTGGTCCGACCCGGATTTGCGGACCCGGATTTGCTACTGTATAGAATGATAAAAATTTTCTTAGAGGCCCCATTTTATACCCAAAATGAGGCTTCTAAGAACCGAAAATGGCATTTTTTTGGGTTTATTAAATTCATTATTAACCATATAGCCTAGTCCGACTGGGTTCATAACTGGGTTCATATTATTAACCATATAGCCTTGTCCGACTGGGTTCATCCATAGAAGCGGCCCCGTCGATTGATATAGCCAAAAAAATGGCTGATATATTTGATATTAGCCTGGATTACCTGGTAGGTGAAGGCCAAAACGCCAAATATGACAAAAAAACGCTCCAAATTATTGAAGACATTGAAGTGCTTGAACCGGATACGAAAGATAAATTATATTTCCTTGTGAATGCGGTTGTTCGTGATTATAAGGGAAGGAAAACGTATGCAGGGTAGGGTTTATTTTTCCATTCGCTTTTTTGTTCATTCCTCTGATTTTTTAATTTGTGTTCAGCTTGATTGGAGTCCAAGCGGGACGCTTGAACTAGTTTCATTGTCGGGCTTTGCGTATGCTTGGACTAGTTGGGTTTCTATAATTAAATCTAATTTTGTAGGTTAGTAGCCCTTTCTTACCATAGATATTTCCTAATATTTTTTATTAGATCGACAGCATTAATACATTCATCTTCAATATTAGATGCAGTTTCCAATAATTTTTCAGTTTCTTCCGGTTTACCTTCAACCTCTTTAATTAAGTAATGAATACACTCACCTTTTTCATTAAAATACAGACGATGTTCCGATATTTCTTGTTGGTATATAGTAATTCCTTTTTCACCATATTCGTAATTTGATGTTGTTGTGATAACATAGGCAAAAAATAACGAATCCTTATTGAAATAACATTCAATGGCATTATCTTTTTGAAACCACTGTTGACTTTCGCCGATTTTGATTTCTACAATTTTTTTTCGCTCATTTTCAAAATATGTAGTTAACATCGCTTGGACATATCTGTCATCCTCTTCATTATATTCAAAGACATCCCAAGTTATCTCTACTTGTGTAGTATCAAAATTCTGTTTATCATCTATAATCTTCTGATACATTTTCCGAATTTCATTAATGCGATCATCTGATTGTCCAAAAAGATGAGTAGTTACAAATAATACAAGTAAAACATAAAAATACTTTTTCATAATTAACCTTATTTGATTTACTTTTTATTTACAATTTCTTTAGCTGCAGAAGATGTAAACCCAAAATGCATGGCATCAATTTTAGAATTAAACTTACCTCCCCATTGTATTCTGTCATCTGCATTTAAAAAGGCATTGATTAAATCCAATTCCAAATCACAGAAACCATCTTCAAAAAGAACAGTAGTAAAATTGTTCTTAATAACCTTATAATCTTCTTCTAATTCTGAGGCAAATTCAGTGAGGCTACTACTACAGTTAAAAGAAATATTAAATGGTTTTAAACAAAGTAGTATAAAATGCTATTTCATTTACATAAAATTTGATATTAATTACAATATCAATGAGTTAAATGTTTTGTTGCAGGAAACAAAACAAATAGCAAAAATTACTATACATTCAATACCAAAAGAAAATATTGAGGATATTGTGGATGTCAATAATACAGGTATAAAATATACAACAAAACGAATAAAAAGCAGAGCAATAGAACGACCGAGTTTGCAAGGTATGGTTTTAAATGTGACTTCATATTCTGAAGCAAAAAAATTTAATCTGGGATTAAATAGAAAAGTAAGTATTGATTCTGAGGGTAATATTAAAAATCATTTAACACATGAAAAATCATATGGGAAAATTAGGATCAATTATTTAGATAGAATTGTGGGTCAAAAATCTTTTCAGGCAAAATGGTTCATTGGACATGATAAAATTGAAATATGTAAAGTATGCCAATATAGGTATATGTGTGTTGATAATACTGACATCAAAAAAATAAATAAAAAATATACTAAAATCTTTAAATGCAAGTTTAATCCTTATACAAACATATGGTCTGAAACTTTATAAATAAAAAAGTCATGATTAAAAGATATTTTAATAATAAATTGAATTATTTTTTATTATTTATATTTCTGCTTGGAATACAATGCTTTCCTAGAGACATGAAAAACAAAATAGTAGGCAGATGGTATATTGGAAATGATGCAGAAAGTTATATCGAGTTTACTTGTGAAGGTAGATATCTAATATATGCCCAGGGACTGAAAATTAGTGATATGCCATACCAAATTGATCAAGAGAATGATAGTACAATTATTTACATAAAGCAACTAGACTCTTTAAAAAATGATATTAAAGTATTACCCAAGTTTGATGGTGAAAACTTAATATTGGTTTTCTATAAATCTTTAAATAAAGAATTATGTTCACATATAGATGCAATAGGTGTATTGAGAAAAGAAAGTACCAGCCTACCGGTCGAGTACAGTATTCTACCAGGTGATAAAATTACAAAGTATTATTTAAATGATAGTTTTACAGGGAAAGCTTATATTGCTTACAATCAACCAAAGGGTATACTAAAGGAATTTGATGAAAAAGGAAATAGGATACTTAGAATTGCTGAAACTGGTCTGTGTAAAACCCAGTTTATTGAAAATCCATTCGGTTATGCTATGAGAAAATTTAAGTTTTTTTATCTCCATGATGCCATTTTGAAGGAAATACCACAAATAACAGTAGGTACCATACATATGCTAATGAATAATAATCACCTGGATGTAGACAATAAATATCATAATGATTCTATTTATGTCTGTATATGGGGATATAATCCAGATAGAGGATATTTAAATGAAATTTTTGGAGAAAGAATTATGGGGAATGTTGAACAATTTCAGATAAATACTTTAAAAAACTTCTTTGAATCAATGGTATTTAAAAATCCTTACTAATATATTTTGGTAAAATATTTTCGTGCAATACTGTTGACGTAAAAAAATAATGAAAAGTAAATTAAAACAAATTGCAAATAAGCTTCAAGAGAATATAAACATAGCCCTTTGTAAGCGGGAAGTTACAATGTACAAAAAATGGCAAATAAGAATGTACCAAAAACAGCAAATAAGGATGTCCATTTTTTCAATTTAAACTTACAAAAAAATCACATCCGTCCAAAACAAAGTTTGAATAAAAGAAAAAAGGGACTGTTTTAAC
>CAZBJH010000166.1:0-4959 GCA_964492185.1 uncultured Bacteroidales bacterium
CTTGGTATTGTATTCGACACTGTCACCATTTCTGCTGACTGTCTTTACTCCTCTTTGAAAAACCAAAGGCTTTGTAGATAAGTTATAAAGAGCGTTCTCCAGGTAAGAATCAAATACACGGTTCCCTGCCGGATCCTCTTCCTGGAGATCATAAATTACCTGTTTTTCTTCATCACTCAAACCAGTATGTTGTGCCGGGTTAGGATGTTTCCTTCGCAAAAATCCTATGTCATAAGAAAACCGGGAAGAAAATTCATTAGAATCAAGGGTCTTGAAATTAAAAAGGTTATTCTGGAAGCAATGACAGAAAAAATAAATCAAATTTTAATAATTCCCCCGTCATCAGAAACCAGGTTCATATCATTGTTATCATTAAAAGTAGAGATGTAATCAATGTCCGGTATCCGCGTGTCTGTTCAGACAGTTTTTCTATAGTATCTATTTTGGCCGGAGTGTTACCAGCGGTACCAGCATCTCCTCCATTGAAACACCACCATGCTGAAATGTATTCCGGTAATAGTTAACATAATAATTATAATTATTCGGGTAAACAAAGAAATCGGCAGCGGTTGCAAAAATATACCTCGAGGTGACATTTGAACGCGGGAGATGTGCATCGTCGGGATTAATAACCTCAAACACATCCTTTGCCCTGTAATTCAGGTTTCGCCCCAGCTTATAACGCAGGTTTGTAGATGTTTTCCTGTCTCCAACCACTTTCAGGGGATTATTGACTCTTATTGTTCCGTGATCCGTAGTCAGCATAATGGTCATTCCTTTTGCAGATAAGAGTTTCAACAGTTCAAGCAAGTGGGAATGCTGAAACCATGAATGGGTTATTGACCTGTAAGCAGAATCGTTTGATGCCAGTTCCCTGATCATTTCCATCTCGGTATTGGCATGCGAAAGCATATCTACAAAATTATATACCAGTACCACCAGGTCAAAATTCAGAAGATTGCTGCAGTTATCAACCAGTTTCTTACCTGCTCTTATATTCAGCACTTTCTCATAATACAACCTGTAGTTTTTACCTGCCCGGGCCAAATGCTTTCTTAGCAGCACCTCCTCATTTATATTCTTTGAACCTTCTTCATCATCACTTAGCCACAACTCAGGATGTAATTGCGCGATCTCTTTTGGCATTAATCCGGCAAACATCGCATTCCTCGCATATTGTGTCGCTGTAGGCAATATGCTGCAATACATATCATCATCCAGCACTGAAAAATATTCGCTGATCAGAGGCTGTATTACGCGCCATTGATCCAGCCGCAGATTATCGATCAGCAGAAATACCAGCTTTTCACCTTCATCAATAAGCGGAAAAACTTTTTCGGGCAGAATATTTGGAGACATCAGCGGCTTATCATTCATCGATTTTCCAAACCAGTTAATATAATTCCTGCCAATATATTTGGTAAAAGCCTGATTAGCTTCCAGCTTTTGCATTTTAAGCACTTCCTCCATACCGGTATCAACCGAATCGCCCAGCTCCAGTTCCCAAAAAACCATCTTACGGTACAACTCTTTCCAGTCATTAAAATCAACAGCAGCAGATATCTGACCGCCTATCCTGGAAAACTCCGACTGATAAGCAGATGTTGTCTCTTTGGTAACCAATCGCCTGGTATCAATATTTTTTTTAATGGTAAGTAGTATCTGGTTAGGATTTACGGGTTTTATAAGGTAATCGGCGATCTTTGACCCGATTGCAGCATCCATGATATTCTCTTCCTCGCTTTTTGTGATCATTACAACCGGCAGGTTTACCTGAAGGCTTTTGATCACATTAAGTGTTTCAAGTCCACTCATACCGGGCATATTCTCGTCAAGAAATACCAGATCGAACGTCTGCTTTTTTACCAGGTCAATTGCATCATCTCCATTATTGGTACTAATAAGCTCATATCCCTTTTCTTCAAGAAAAAGAATGTGCGGCCTTAACAGATCAATTTCATCATCTACCCAAAGTATTCTGATCTTTCTCATAGATTATTCCCATAAATTCCTCACAGTCACGATATTAACCTGCCTATTCAATATAATGCTGCACAAAATATTTCTGATACCTGCCGGCTTGCTTATCCTCAAGCAAAATTTTATAATTCGGCATCGATATTATCATTTGTTCGATATCATCCGACTGAACATCTTTAAAGATCTCCGGTGCCTGCCTGATATTATTATAATACTCCATAGCTTCATCACTGCTTTCAAAAGACTTAACCATAACAATATTCTGCCTGTTGTTGAAGTCTGCCTTAACGGCTGTCAGCTGTTGTTCGGCAAAATTATCAAGGTTAAAGTTAATAATATTAAACAACAATTGATTGATATTAACTGATGAAGGAACAACGAATATATAATAATGTTCCTCATCATCACTGTCTGAATAAAGCTTTTCCGCGATCTCTATTTCCTCTTCTTCTTTCACATCAGGCCGTTCCTTATCGAGGTAAGCAATAAGGAGTTTGGCGTTTTCCGAAACTTCGGTCCGCGGGTAGTCTGCCACCAAATCGTAAAGGGCATCCTTAAAATCACGGATGTCACTTGTTTTCCCAATTGCAACCGCTCTCATATAAGCAAATTTCGGCATAAGTTCATCATCCTGAAAATTCTCAAGCGCGTAATCAGCACGCTCAACTATAACAGGATAGTTTTCATTCAAAAAGGCAGAGTAAGTGTCATCATAATATAGCATTGCCTTATTCTGTTCCTTTTCCAACTCCTTAATATAATCCGGATTGGTCAATATCTTAGCATACATTGATTCGGGAAATCCGGAAATAATCTTTGACCGGTATTCCGCAACCTTCTCTTTATTGCCCATAAGCCGGTATGTATTATACAGATCATAGTAAACAGCCAGTTTTTGTTCCGTTTCAGGATAACGCCTTAGCAGTTCTTCATAGGCGTCAACCGCTTTGGGATAATCTTTCAGCTCGTTTTTATATATATCTCCCATATTTCGTAATGCCCGTTCAATAAGTTTATGTGATGCCGCCATAGCCGAATCCGAAAAGGGAATATCTTTAAGATAAAATTCTCTTGATTTGGTGTCGTTTACCATTACCTGTTGATCTGCTTCACCCGTTACAAGCTCGGCTTCAGGTGAACTGACAAAATCCGTCGAAATGGTTTTCTTATTTGATCTGCGCCAGTTATCCTCAAGTTTACGGTTACCCCAAATGGCAACAAATTCTTTTTTCCCAAGATTCTTAGCCGAAGGATTGTAAAAATACCAGTTTGATCCGGCTATCGGATCCTGTATATTCATTGCATTATAGCGGGACATGGACTGTGCATATTGCGCATCCATCATTCTTTCCTGTTCCAGCCTCCGCTGCTCCTGTCCATCTGCCCGTATCTTTTCAATAATGTTATCTATATGCTCGAGCATCCGGGCAGAATCAAGCCGTGCAAGCTGCTGGACCGAATCCTGTAACTCAACGGTATGAATATCATTAACAAGGGAAGTAAGGCTGGTTGATTTGGCAAAGATCATGTCATAGCCCGGGTAATCCATATCTATTATAGAAACAGCACTGTCATAATAAGCCTGGGCTTTCATATAATCAGGCTGTTCATAATAAAGATCGGCCAGCGAAAGATATGTCCGTGTTTTCTGGTCTGTATTTGTTGTGCTCATCTCCGAAGATTTTTTAAACCTCCTTATCGCTTCTTCAATATCTCCCGCCTTCAGGGCCACATTACCCAGTGCATAATAGATCTGATCCCTGTATTCAATATTTTTATCATCCTTTAGCATCTTTTCAAGCTCGTTCTCAATTTCTTTACGTGACCCGAATCCTTTTTGGTAAGCCATAGCACGATTTATCCTGGCATGGAAAGTCATTTCATAGGGCGGGTTCATTTTAATTACATCCCTGTAAAGTTCTGAAGCTGTTGCAGAATTGCCCGTTTTTTCATAAAGTTGTGCAAGTATATAAGTGTACTTTATCTTTCTTGCCCTTCCTGAAACCTCATCCCTTGCTATTGTCAAAGGCTCGATAGCCAGTCTGATACTATCATGTTTAATATAAAAATCAGCAATAGTGGCATACAGGGAAGCCTTTAAATGTTTAGGCAGATCCTGCTCATCCCTGAGTTCGAATAAGGTAGCTTCCGCATTTTTCACTTCTCCGGTTTCAACGTATGTTTTTGCCAGCCATAATTTAACATCATAAATTACAGGTTCACCCTTAAATTCGCTTAACATGAATATAAAAGTCTCTGTAGCCTGAAAAAATTCATGACGGTAAAAATGGGCCTTCCCCATTAATAAATATGCTTTATCTACATATTTGTTATACTCATTCTTACTGTAGAATTCTTTATCGCTGGGTGACAATTCCTTATCGTCATCATATTCGGGTTTTACCTTGATAGAGTGAAGCTGGATAACTTTTGTGCATTTTTTTATGGTCCTGTCCATATCGGAAAATACCTTTTGGACAAGATTTTCATCTGTATAATTAAATACCGGCAACAGCCCGGTGTAATCGTATTCATAACTGTTATCAAGTGCCCTTACTCCTTTTTCAAAGCTTTCCCGGCCATTGAATAATATATTATATCTGGCTGTTATATTATGGTAAGTACGGGTAATAAATGTATTTTTTTGTGTAGTGCATGACCACAAAATAATTCCCGAAAACAAAACAATTATATATATATTCGACCTCTTCAAAAAACTACCGGATTTAAACAATTTGTTATTATAACTACAAAAACATCTACATATTTTGTGTCATTCCAATTTTATTAACGGACTTATACCTACAATCAGGCTAATAAATGACATGCAAAATTATACAATTTTGACCATTATACCTTAAATAGTGTCTGTCCATAAAGTCCCATTTGCCGCGTTACACTTGTCCGAAAATTGCTCATTTACGACTAGTAAACTCCGCGTTTTCGGACCGCGCGAGCCTTGCAAATGGAACCTTCTGA
>CAZBJH010000167.1:0-4959 GCA_964492185.1 uncultured Bacteroidales bacterium
CTGTCCATAATGTCCGATATCTGCGTTGCTGCTCGCATTTTAAATCCTCGAATACCCTAGTATACTGCGGTTTAAAATGCTCACGCGCCTTGATCTCGGACATTCTGAACAAACACTGTGAGTTTATAGACAAACTCTGTTTAGAGTCTGTCTTTAAAGTAAGCAAAATGTTAGCCTGTCATATGTCTGTTCAGAAGGTTCCATTTGCAAGGCTTGCGCAGTCCGGAATTGCGGAGTTTACAGTCGTAAATGAGCAATTTTCGGGCAAGCGTAACGCGGCAAATGGGACTTTATGGACAGACACTAAATAATAAAAATAAAGATAATTGATAAAAAGAAGAGCCATAATATGATTTATTTTTGTACGGGATTCATCCAAATATTAATGATATCTGACATTTATAACACAAAAGTATATCATAACATTGGCATACATTGGTCAACTTAACTATCTTTGCACCTATGGCTATGTATTATTTCAATAGGAGATGTGCGTAAAAAAAAGGATTCTGGATCTGACAATTATTTCAAAAAGATGGCTCAATGACGAGTTTTTTGTTTTTGATCTTACATCTGTTGAAAAGCTACCTGAAATGTTACCAGGTCAGTTTGTTCAGGTACTGGTAAGTAACAGCCATTCAACATTTCTTCGGCGCCCCCTGTCCATTCATGAAAGAGATTATGAAAAAAACAGCCTCTCATTTCTTATACAGATAGTTGGCAACGGTACCAGGGCATTAAGCAAACTTAAAGAAGGTGACACCATAAACACTATTCTACCATTGGGAAACGCTTATACTATTCCCGATAATGATGGCAGATATCTGTTGATCGGTGGTGGCTGCGGTGTTGCTCCCCTCCTGTTTCTTGCCCATACCATGAATAAAAAGGGCATACGACCCGATATTATAATCGGTGGGCGATCAAAAGAACATGTTCTTCGTTCAGCTGATTATAAAAAATATGGCAATCTTCATATTACCACAGAAGACGGCTCTTTGGGAGAAAAAGGTTTTGTTATCCATCACTCTTTACTCTGGAAAGAAAACAATCACTATGACAGGATATACACCTGTGGTCCCGAAGCTATGATGAAGGCAGTGGCAAAATATGCAAGGAAAAAACAAACAAGCTGTGAAGTTTCACTTGAAAACCTTATGGCATGCGGCATTGGGGCATGTCTTGTTTGTGTGGTCAAAACCCGTGAAGGAAATAAACGCGCTTGTATCGATGGTCCCGTATTTAATGTTGATGAACTGACATGGCAGATTTAAGTGTCCATATAAAAGACCTGTTATTAAAAAATCCGGTTTTAACCGCTTCCGGAACATTTGGTTACGGTGAAGAATATGCAGATTTTATGCCACTGGAGGCATTGGGTGGAATGGTAGTTAAAGGTACGACCGGATTACACAGGGAAGGAAATGATTACCCCAGGATGGCCGAAACCCCATCCGGAATGCTTAATGCAGTAGGTTTGCAAAATAATGGTGTGGATTATTTCTGTAACACTATTTATCCAAGGATCAAAACTGTTGATACTCATATATTCGTTAATGTTTCCGGATCAACCATTGAAGAATATATTGAAGTGGCAGAGAAAATAAATACCCTTGAAAAAATACCGGGAATTGAACTGAATATTTCCTGTCCCAATGTTAAAGAAGGGGGTATGGCATTTGGTACAAGTTGTACTTCGGCTGAAGCTGTAATCAAAGCAGTAAGAAAGGCATATAATAAGTTGTTGATCGTGAAATTATCTCCAAATGTAACCGATATTGCTGAATTTGCACGCATTGCAGAAGCTCAGGGCGCTGAAGCAGTATCCCTGGTAAATACATTCCTTGGTATGGCCATTGATGCAGAATCACAACAAGCTTTGCTTTCTACAATAACCGGAGGATTATCAGGACCAGCCATCAAACCAATTGCCCTCCGCATGGTTTGGCAGTGTTATAAGGCTGTAAATATACCTGTAATAGGAATGGGTGGAATTATGAATGCAGTTGATGCAATAGAATTTTTACTTGCAGGATCTGCAGCAGTTCAGATAGGCACTGCAAATTTTATTGATCCCCGGGTTACTTTGAAAGTTATTCAGGGAATTGAAGAATATCTTGATCGTAAAAACATCCCTTCAGTAAAAGAATTGACAGGTTCTTTAAAGGAGAATCGCTGATTCTGTTAACAAAGTATTTTTATTTTTTATCTGAATTATTCTTACATATCAATGGTAATAAAAAAATATTATTTTTTGGGGTGAAATTCTTCAAAAGTATCATCCTCATAAAAAAGCAATACCCTGACAAGCTTGTTTACATTTGTAAACTTTATTTTTCTTACAGTATCTTCAGATGGTTTTTCATCAGTATCAGCTAATCTATTACCATTACCTTCTTTATCCTTATTTATATTCTTACCATTTTTACTTTTAATGTCATTCTTTATTTCAGTATGGCTGAACAGATCATGTTCAATTTTCTCACTCTCTTTTACTGAATTATCTTTCTTTATCATATCACCTTTACCCATTAACAGCCATTCTGCGTTAATTTCAGTATATACTTTAAGAAACCTTGTAATAAAATCATATGAAGGTTTGTTTCTTCCGCTAAGTATATGAGAAATACTAGACCTTTGTACCCCGATTCTGTCAGCCAGTTTAGTGGCTGAAATATTATTCATATTTAAAAACTGAAGAATTCTTTCCTCCATAATATCACAAATGTAATATATTAAATGTTTACAGTAGTAAATAAAATAATTTTTTTAAAATTACTCACTGTTTACATTTGTAATTTTATAATATGTTGCTGAATATTACTAATTTATTTCCAATTATACTTAATACGTTGTATGTAAATAAATTATTAATTATATCATAACTTAAACTATTAATGTATATAATTAGTATTATAAACTGGTATATAGTAATTTATATGCATTAAATGCTCTTATTTTAAATGATTTTACTGTAAATTTCTTATTTGTTTAATTTTTTACTTTACTAAATTATTATTATGTACTGATTAAACGTCATTTAAAAATAATATTTGTTTTAATATGTAATTATTAAAAATACTTTATACTGACCGTTATTAAAGTTAAATAATTGTTTACAAATGTTTACTTATGTGAATGATTTTTAGTTTTTACACGATGATACAACAGTTACATATGTACAACTGACATTATTCGATGATTTAACACCTAAAGTTAAGCTGTATATAAATATTGATTTATCAATTTTATTTCCGGACTAAGTATTGCTGTGTATTTAAAGCCATTGAGAATTGAATATTTTAAGGCTTCACATACTATTGTAGGAAATATTGGATAGATTATTATTCATTTATTTTATCTAACATACAATCAACATGTTAATAAGATGACTACGATTAATAAGAATTTTTTAACGGATATTATTTCAGTTAATCCCTATTCAATACTATTTTTAAATGTTTAAACCTGTGCTATATTAACATGTCATATTTTTCAATATATCATATAATTCTTATTCATTATTATAAATTAATTCATGGTGAATCCAATAATGCAGGTTATTAAAACTTTAACTTAATGAAGCTTCACTGGCAAATAGTAATTGGTATTATTCTTGGCATTTTATTTGGCTCCTTTTTGGGTAATTATGTTACGTACATCAGCTGGATGGGAGACTTGTTTATCCGAGCCTTAAAAATGATTGTTGTTCCGCTGGTATTCAGTTCCTTGATAACAGGTGTTACGAATGTGGGTGGGGGAAGTAAACTGGGACGTATCGGAATAAAAACTATCCTGTATTATCTGTCAACCAGTCTTTTGGCTATTATTACAGGTTTATTTCTTGTAAATCTTATTCAACCCGGAACAGGGCATAGTAATTTGTTGGAAAAAGATGTTGAGAGTCTTGATATCATCAGTAAACCATTAAGTGAAACAATTATAGATATTGTTCCTGAAAATATTTTTGATGCACTTACAAGCAATGATGCTATGTTGTCAGTTATTTTCTTTGCTCTTTTATGCGGTGTATTTATTATTCAACTTAACAAAAAACACCGTGAACTGCTTACCGGCGTCTTTAGTGGATTATTTGAACTGATGATGAAGATCACTTTATTTATTATACGCTTTGCTCCTTTGGGTATATTTGCATTGATCGCTGTTGTTGTGGCAGAGCATTTCAATATTAAAGAACTGGCTGCAAGTCTGGGTGTCTATATGCTAACCGTTATCGGTGGATTGTTATTTCATGCTTTGGTTACTTTACCATTGATCCTTTCACTTATTGCCCGTGTAAATCCTTTCAAACATTTCAAAGCGGTTAGCACTGCTCTGCTGACAGCATTTACTACTGCATCTTCCAATGCTACTCTCCCTGTTACCATTGAAACAGTCGAAAAAAATACCGGTGTTTCCAATCGCATCTCAAGTTTTACTTTACCTCTTGGAGCTACGATCAATATGGATGGTACGGCATTGTACGAACTGGTCGTAGCAGGATTTGTAGCACAGATTTATGGTATTGATCTGTCACTGGGCCAGCAATTCATTATGGTAACCACAGCATTGCTTGCCTCCATTGGTACTGCAGCAGTTCCCATGGCCAGTCTTGTCACCATGACCATTGTTTTTTCAGCCGTAGGCCTGCCTTTTGAAGCTGTCGCGCTTGTATTGCCTGTTGACCGTCCACTTGATATGCTGCGGACAGCAACCAATGTATTCAGCGATAGCTGCGGGGCAGTTACAATAGCGCGTTCGGAAGGTGAGCACTTGAAAGTATAAATGAAACCCTCACCATTAGGAGGATAAATTAAAAAAAGTACAAAGATAAAAGGACATGAATATTTTAATAACCTGGTTATTGGTGAGGGTTACTCATAATAATAATAATTTATAAGGTATTCGTGAGCTCCCTTCGGTCGGTTCACCGAGCACCTTATTAAATTATTAATTTGC
>CAZBJH010000168.1:0-4902 GCA_964492185.1 uncultured Bacteroidales bacterium
TGCGTCCGGGACTCTCACCCTATAGCTAATGCCCATGCCGAGCGCACATAAAAAAAACCGTTATTATAAAATAACGGCCTTTTTGTTGTCTTCACCAATGTACAATAAGCATGGCCTGTCATCCCTTTTTAACCTGCTCAATAAAGGATTCAAACCGCTCCTGAATCTCTCCTTTGAAATTATCATCATATAGGCGGGTTTTCATGATCGCATCATTGTCTTCCTGTTTATCCTCATGTACCACAAGTCCTATGGGTAAGGCCCGGCACATGACGCATTTGTCACCTAAAATATTTTTTATGATCTTGAAAACCAACTCATGCCCGAATTTCTCATCTTTCACAGCATAACTACTTCCACAACAGGTAAGAAAATACATTTTGTTGATGCTTCTACCGTATTTCTTTACAAAACTACGAAGTGGTGAAATGAACTTCCCCATCCAGATGGGGCCCACCAATATAACCTTATCGTATTCGCTTAAATTGACAGGAATAGTTTTAATACCCGGGTTCATGCCAAACAATAAAAATAAAAAAACATTCAGCCTCGGTTCTATTTTCACTATATCGCAGTGCATGTTTTTTGCTGCTTTTTCAGCCAGATACCTGTTATTGCCAGTATTGGAATAATATACTACAACAGATTGCATAAGTTTATTTTAATAAGTACCAGACCTTTTAAAAGTAAAAACACCTTTTAACGACCAAATGTAAAAATTTCTCAGCAATAAATCAGCATAATAAACCTGACGAATGGGACAGCTGTTTTTAACGATACACCTGAATGATACATTGACCGCGGTTTTCAATAATTATTTTTCCTTCATTCCTTGCATATTAATATTGAGAACGGGGCGGACAATTCCATAATTTATTGTTCTTCAAGCTCAATCAATGCTTTTTGAATGTCTTTGTTTTCCGGATCCAATTCCAGGGCTCTTTTAAAATTTGAAATTGCTTCTTCAATTTTTCCTGATGCTTTATTCGCTTTGGCCAAATACTCGAAGGCTTTATGCGACGATGGATAATTTGTCGTGTTTAATTCAAAAAACGTAATTGATTTACTATAATCATTCATATCAAACAGAAAATATTTTCCAAACATCTCAATCAATCGTTCCGGTGGTTTGAACTTAATCCTGTAAAAAGCTGATTGTTCTTCGTAAAACGCTTCTACGAAAGGTATGTCTAACTCAAATTGAGGCGCGTCCAAAATATAAAAACCGGAAAAAATATATGCCAAACCGGCATACAAACTTATATAAGGAACAGTTAAATGATTTTGGTTTTCAAAATACTCATGCTTTGTATTATCGATTTGTTTTTTCTTTAATATTTTGGCAAACGATTCCTGAGACACTCTGAAAGGGCTTCTGTCAGGTTCACCATAAGGGGCATTATGCGCCGATGAAATATATAGTTTACTATTCAAATCCGGAGATTGCCATGTTGAATTCCTTAGTATTCGTTCACAGTAATGATTATCCCAGTTTAATGCAGGATCCATCGAAATAAATGCATTAAAAAGTTGATTATGGTTTAAATAAGCATAAACAGATAACAGTCCACCTAGTGAGTGACCTGCAAAAATTCGATAAGGGCCGGTTCTGTATGAATTTTTTATTTCCGGAATGAGTTCTTTATCAATGAACTGTAATAGTTTTTCACCTCCACCACTAACTTTCGCAGCATCACTCTCAAAACCATCGAGATTTTTTAAACTATGCGTTGGAGTAAGGTCGTGGTTTCTGTCTTTATGAAAGATTGCTACAACGATTAATTCAGGAATCACATATTGTGAACTCATAAATTCAGTGGTCCCGGAAGCCAGATGAAAATGTTCATCACCATCCGTTATATATAAAACAGGATACCTGTTTTTACTATTTTCATAATTTACCGGTAAATGCACCCAATATTCCTTGTCTTCTCCTATTATTTCAGAATAAATAACATGCTTTTCACCGGCAACTATTTTATTGATTGCTTGGCCTGATATAATTTTCGGAAATATCAGTACAAATAAAACTACAATTGGGATGTTAAAGTTTTTCATGTTTTTTAGGGTTATTTTGTATAATCAAATGTCTGGCTGTATTGATAATGCAGGCCAGGCTTGCCGCTAAATAATACAGGAAAGATAAGGAAAATTTCCTTATCTCGGATACCAGGGAACCCGAAACAACAGGAAACCCTGGAACCCGGTCGTACAAGGTTCTTATATAGAATACCCGGCCCCGCGTAGCTATGAATTTGAAATACGTGCCGTATACCGGAAATATTTTCTTAGAGGCCCCATTTTGCCCCCAAAAAACAACCCTCTAAGACCTTAAAATAGGATAAAAATAGACTTAATTCTCAGGTTATGAGGTTTTTAATTCGGTCCTGCCTTATTTAGAGTCTGTCTATAAAATTGTCAAAATGTTTAACCGGACATGTGTCTGTTCAGAAAGTTTCATTTGCAAGGCTCGGGCGGTCCGAAAACGCGGAGTTTACTAATCGTAAATGAGCAATTTTCGGACAAGCGTAACGCGGCAAATGGGACTTTATAGACAGGCACTATTTAGTGTTTGTCAATAAACTCTTAGTGTTTGTTCAGAATGTTCGAGATCAAGGCGCGCAAAAATTTTAAACCGCGGTATACTAAAGTATTCGAGGATTTAAAATTTTGGCAGCAACGCGGATATCGGACATTATGGACAGGCACTATTTAGTATCCGACTTTATCTAGTATAATGAAGTCCTATGTATATATTATTTTCATGTTCCGAATTAAATCTTTTTTCTTATCAATCAACATAGCAAGAACAAGCAAATACTAATTTATTCTGATTTTAAGATTATCCCGCGGTAACTTGTTAAGTTATGAACACCATCATCGGTTACCTCACATATAATATGAAAATTCTGACCTGCTGCATCAGTCGGTATAAAGACCGAGGCAATACTTGAGTCACTTTTTGAAATTTCAATTTCTCCAAAATAAGTTCCTGCATCGGGTATTACCCACCATTTATATCGCAATTGGTCGCCATCAGGGTCGAATGATTTTGATGCATCCAGCTTTATTTCTTCTCCTGTTTTACATACTATCTCAATGGGGTTAATCCCTTTATCATCATTGATAATTACAACTGGATTACGGTTGCCTTTCCCGTCTTTAGCCCAATCCATACGGGCGGCGAAATTGTTAAAGAGTGCTGGATAAAAGTATTCAAAATATTTAGTGCAAATCTCATAAGCTTTACCTGTATAATTGGTGTAAGAAAATGTAAGGCTGTCACGTCCTAAACTATACTCAAAGTAGCCACTCCAACTAACCTGGGTTGGGATATTCGGGTTAGATAGCCCATTTGGCATAAAGTGCATAAAAGCCGGGGTATCTCCTTCAACTCCCCACTTATACTTGGGATACAAGGCACCGAGGTTGCCATGTTTTTGGATATGAAGTGCGTATTCATTCCAATTATTAACACCCGTTTCGTTTTGATGTTTCCATGCGCATTCGTCCCAAAAAAACATCAGATCTTCATTAAATTTTCTCATCCATTGGTGGGAACTATTAGCATAGTTAATGGTGTCGCCCTGTGACCATGGCCTGTCTTGGTCGGTGATGGTATAAATGCGAAACTTGCTCAAGAAAGCTTTTAGCTCCTCAGGTGACCGCTCCTGTTGTACACGCCAAATGGCTTGTGCAAAAGTATTGCCTCCACCCCAAACTGAAATCCAAATTGGACGTTCGTCATTCTCATCGGCCAAACTAATAATTAAATTGCTCCCATCGGAATCATTGCCATCACCAATGAATTTCATGCCCATTTTTGTACTTCCCAATATAGTTCGCAACCGTAAATAATTGACTGAAGGCCAATAGCCAATCTCCTGTTTCGTTTCATCGCTCGAAAATTCTATCTGATTTGACCTTTTCATTAGATTCGGCAAATCTTTTTCATACGCATTTAATGCATCGTAAATTAGGTCAATACGTTCACCATTTCCGGTATTACTCCAACCTGTTGTGGCAATGAGTGCTTCTATCTCGAACTGGTCAGCATGGACTAATAGTCTAATCATAGACTCCATATCATCCGGCTCAATATCATTAGGAGCGATATCGGTTAGTACTACGATTCGTGGTTTTAAATTTCTTTGCTCCGGTTCTTTATTAGCAAATGATTGTGTTAGAATTAAAGCTATAGCTATTACAGCTATGCTTTTAGGTTTGATTTTTTTCATTTATTCAATCTTTATGTTAGTAAAATGGCTTTTGTTGTCGTTTTTTACACTTGCATTCAACGTTTTGCATGTCGAGTAGATAAGGGGAATTTCACCCCAAATCTCTCTCAGAACCGTACGTGACAGTTTATTCCCTTCGGTCATGAGCTCCACTTCGTTCCGGTTCCCGTCATACGGCTCTTGTCGTACAAATCTAAACGATTTAACAGGAAAAGCCAACCTCCCAATGGTAGAACAAGTTCGGATATTGTTTCCGAACCCTTTGCAACCATAAGAATGCACGGTTTAAACTTGTCCTATATCGTTTGTACCGTTTTCTTGCCCATCGAACCAACCGACTATGCAGGCATCTGAATACTTTCGATAATTCATAGCCCCGGTATCGTCCATAGTAATTTACCCAACCCCGAATCTTAGGATTCAAAAATTGAGCTATGCCAACGATACTTTTAAAGCTAAGTTTCTCGATCTCCAGTTTTTCCAATATGTCGGCTATTCGCTTGCAGGATTTGATGCTTATTGCACAATCATAACACAGAAACAGTTTTCCTGTTTTCTTTGATTTTGTCGTGCGGGGCTGAAAGGAGCATTTCAGAAAATCAAACTTAACTATAATAAACGTCTTAAATAAATGCGCATAATTTAGCCGGTTCATTATTTGGTT
>CAZBJH010000169.1:0-4689 GCA_964492185.1 uncultured Bacteroidales bacterium
GTTTCATAATTGCATAATTTATGGCAGCCTGGAAAATGAAATACGGATGGTAAACAGCGAGGCAGTTCAGTTTGATTATAAGTTTGACCACTGCCTGATAAAGAACCATCCCGATTCACTGGATTCAGGCAATTCAGCCCTTTTTAATAATATTATTTATAATGAGGACCCTGTATTTATTTCTACATCCCGGGATGATCTGGACCTGCAGCTTGATACACTATCACCTGCCAAAGATGCCGGTGATCCCGGTTTGATCATTCAATACCCCGGTCTTGAAACTGATCTTAACGGTAATTCAAGGTCACAGGACGGGCTGCCTGATCTTGGGGCTTATGAAAGAACTGAAGAAAATACCGGATTAAAAGACAATGAGTAGGATAATAGTTTTTGCCATTCTGCTGGTACCCTTTTGTATTTATGGTCACAGGCCTGATGCAGACAAGCCCGGTATACCCGGCAAAGAAACAGGAAGGGAGATCGGCATTATGTTCCATAATGTTGAAAACTTATTTGATACAGTCGACGACACCCTGTCAGATGATGATGAGTTTTTGCCTTCTTCACCCCGCCACTGGGATCAAAGAAAGCTTAACGATAAGGTAATGAAACTGTATAAGGTGATTGTTGCGGCAGGGGGGTGGCAGCCGCCGCATATCATCGGCCTGAGTGAGGTTGAAAATAAGTATGTTACCGGATTATTGCTGAACAAAACCCCTCTCTCCAAATATGCGTACGGATCAGTCCATTATGATTCACCTGACAGGAGAGGTATGGATGTTGCACTTCTTTATCGCAAAGGCTTTTCGGAGATTATATACAGTAATAAAATAACTGTTGACTTTCCCTTTGAAAAGGACAGGAAAACCCGTGATATTCTATATGTAAAAATGCTTCATAATGGAGCGGATACGATACACTTCTATGTGAACCACTGGCCGTCAAGGTATGGGGGCAAGGCCGCGTCGGAAAAATACCGTATGTTTGCCGCGCGCGCATTAAAAGCTCATACCGATTCGGTTATGAGTGTATTCCCTGCTTCTGCCATTGTAATTATGGGTGATTTCAATGATGAGCCCGATGACCGTAGCCTTACTGAAGGCTTACAGGCTATGGCTCCGCCTGCCGAGCCGGATATATCATCATTATATAATCTGTCTGCCCGCGGGATGTTTAAGCTTGAAGGAACGATCAAATACATGAATGACTGGTATCTTTTCGACCAGTTTATAGTTTCGGGGGCATTATTGCAGGACACCTGCCGCCTGGTAACATCATGTAAGAAGGTACGGATATTCGCTCCTGATTTTTTGCTTGAGCCGGACGAAAAATACCTTGGTAAGAAGCCATTCAGGTTATATTCAGGGTTCAGGTATAATGGCGGCTTCAGTGATCATTTGCCTGTTTGTTTGTCTGTCTCCGCGAACTCTCCCGGGTATGAAACCTGCCGAAAGGGCATTACGGAACAGATCACGATGAAAAAATAAGATTTGTAATCCGAGATAGATTTTTCATTTTTGTAAGGTGAATTTAAAACTTATCATAGCATATTACAGGCACCGTATTTTAGGACACCTTATCGCCCCTTATTTGGTGAAAAGGAGTGAAAGCAGGATGTATTTTAACATCTATGAAAGGGTTACGCTTGCCAACCTGGACCTTTATACTCCTGTGCTTACATCGGAAGAAAAGCAGCTTGTGGAGCTTGTGGAGCAATATAATGATCATAACCTGGCAAAGTTATTTTCAAAAAAGAAAGTCGCGGTGCAGACATTTTACAAATCGGTAACCGAAGAATTCTGTGATAATCATATGCGCCCCTACATTGAAAGACGAATGGCCAAATGTATTGAAATCATCAGGTATGCCGGTATACCGGTCTTTGAAAAGCGCCAGTCGAATACAATTCACATAAGTGATTTAATTCATTATGATGATGATGAAGCCAGGGCCGTTTTTAATTTTCATAAAGGCCAAAACGGATTGCGCTATCACCTTAGTGTTCTTCATGGTGAGTCGGAGATCACACTGAATGGTAAAACTGGTATCATACTGGTTAATGATCCATGTCATTTGATACTCGATAATCACTTGTTTGTATTTGAAGATATTGACGGGAAAAAGCTTATGCCTTTCTTCAATAAGGAAGATATTGCCATCCCTGCCCATTCGGAGCGTAAATACCTGGAAACCTTCGTGCGTAACAGCATAAAAAAATACAAGGTTAATGCAAGGGGTATAGAGATCATTGACAGGGACCTTACCCCGGTTGCCGTATTATCGCTTGAGAATGACCTGTCCAATACACCTAAGTTCCTTCTGAAATTCCGTTATGACAAGGATACTGTATATTATGCAAATAAAAAGACAGAACAGAAAGTCACACTTCAGTATACCGGAGAAGAGCCGGTTTTTTACCGGATCGAACGTGATTATGAGCTTGAGAACAGCTACGTTACCAAATTACTGAGTCTGGGACTTGTGAATACGGATACGGCATATTTTGTGCCGATGAGAAAAAAAGAAAAAGATAATACTGCCCGCCTGTATATGCTTGTCAACTGGATCAATTTTAATTACAATGAGCTGGTGAATGCCGGTTTTCAGATTACACAATCCATATCCGGCAACAGATTTTATCTTCGCGATCTGGATCTTGAAGTAAAGGTTTCGGCCGAGGAAAATGACTGGTTTGATATTTATGCCAAAGTGAGGATAAAAGATTTTGAGATACCCTTTGTGAAGTTTAAAGATAACATTACAGAAGGAGTCCGGGAATATATTTTACCTGATGAACAAATTGTGATCCTTCCGGAAGAATGGTTCGAGAAGTTTAAGGATATGTTTGCTTTTGGCAGGGAGCATAATGAGCAGATCATTCTTAAAAAGCAGCATTACACCTTGTTGAGTCAGGACCTGAAAAGTTTTGATACTACTTACAAGCATAAATTAAGAAACTGGTTTGAGAAGAAAGCCGGCCCTCATGTTAAAGTTCCCGGGCAGATCCGCGGTAAGCTGCGCGAATACCAGGAAGAAGGGTTCAACTGGATGTATCATTTGTACCTTAATGGTTTTGGTGGTTGCCTTGCCGACGACATGGGACTTGGAAAAACTTTGCAGACTATTACCCTGCTGCAGCAGATACTTAATGAGAGATCAGAAAACAATTCTGTGAACGGGGTGCAGAGCCGGGATGAAAATAACCTTCAGACCGGACTTTTCGACAATACCGCTGACAGCAGTTTAATCGCATCGAACACATCACTGATCATTGTTCCCACTTCACTGGTACACAACTGGTATAATGAAATTAAGAAATTCGCGCCGGGCCTGGGCGTTTATTTGTATGTAGGTCAGTCAAGAAGCGGCATTGATAAAAGGATGAAGGATACAGATATTATTATCACCTCATATGGTATAGTGCGTAACGATATGGATATTATCAGCCGGTATTCTTTTCTTTATATTGTTCTTGATGAAAGTCAGATGATTAAAAATCCCGGTTCAAAAACATACCATGCTGTATTGCAGCTAAGATCGGAATATAAGCTTGTTCTTACGGGCACTCCCATAGAAAATTCATTAATGGACCTTTGGTCACAGCTAAATTTTTTAAATCGGGGATTGCTGGGTAATCTGAATTTCTTCAAGCGTGAATTTGTATTACCCATAGAAAGGGACGAGAAGCCGGAAAAGAAAAAAAAGCTAAAAACCATTATCAGCCCTTTTATTTTGCGCAGGACAAAGGAAGATGTGGAAAAAGACCTGCCGGCATTGAATCAACAGCTTGTTTTGTGCGAGATGAATGAATACCAGGAACAGTATTATGAACGCGAAAAGTCGAAAGCCCGCAATGTGATCCTCGATGCAGTAAACAATAAAGGTTTTGAAAGATCATCTATAATGATACTCAAAACCCTTACGCGACTGCGGCAGGTAGCCAATCATCCGGTTATAGTGGATGATGAATATTTTGCAGGTTCGGGAAAATTTAATGAAGTAATTCGTAACCTGCATAGCCTTATTGCTGAAGGCCATAAAACACTGGTATACTCATCTTTTGTAAAACATCTCGACCTTTTCGGAAGTTATCTTCTTGCCGAAGGAATTCCTTTTGCCCGGCTCACCGGGGAAACCACAAAGAGGGAAGAAGAGATCAGTAAATTTCAAAATGATCCTGATTGCCGGATATTCCTGATTTCTTTAAAAGCAGGCGGTGTAGGTCTGAACCTTACCGCGGCTGAGTATGTTTTTATACTGGATCCCTGGTGGAATCCGGCATCGGAAATGCAGGCCCTGAGCAGGGCTCACCGGATAGGGCAGGAGAAGCATGTTTTTGTTTACCGTTTTATAAGTAAAAATTCAATTGAAGAAAAGATCGTCAGCCTGCAGGAGAAAAAATCAAAACTTGCTGAAGCTTTTGTCGGCGATCACTTATCGTTTAAATCAATTCAAAAGGAGGAGGTATTGGAGTTGTTTGCCTGATAAGTTTTACAGGTTGAGAAGTTGAGAAGTTGCTACCTATTCCCCTCCTCCGTTAAAGTCATATGACTTTAACGGAGGAGGGGAATAGCTTTCATGCGGCTTCGAGCTCTTTTTGCTTTCGCCTTCCGGCTTCCGGCTTTTTTACTTTCAGC
This sequence comes from uncultured Bacteroidales bacterium, assembly GCA_964492185.1. Taxonomy (GTDB): domain Bacteria; phylum Bacteroidota; class Bacteroidia; order Bacteroidales; family UBA10428; genus JAFGSZ01. The sequence continues at coordinate 4,638 of CAZBJH010000169.1, forward strand.
TTTGAGCTTTGAGCTTTCAACTTTCAGCTTTTTCCTTTCAGCTTTGAGCTTT
>CAZBJH010000170.1:0-4657 GCA_964492185.1 uncultured Bacteroidales bacterium
GGTGTTCAAGAGCTCACTTTTAAAAGTGAGTTCTTAAACTCATTTAAAATTGAGTTCAAGAGCTCACTTCGTTCGGTTCGCGCGCCTTGATCTCGAACATTATGAACAAACACTGCGGGTTTATAGACAGACTCTATATAGTGAGCATGATACGGAGACAATATTGCCAGATACCTTCGCTTTGCCGCCTTGATGATGATGTACTTTAGACATGTTCAGCAGACCCTATTTCGAAGCTTTGCGAATTATTCCCAGCTTTTTATATTCAACAAAATCTCTGGCCGCTTTCACAAGATTATTTGTATACAGAAGTAAATTACGTGTTTCGGCAAGTATATCAAGATAAAGAAGACTGCTTCGGGTGTTCAGGGATTCTTTCTTTATCTGTTTGATTTGCTTTTTCCTCATTTTAGTCAGATTATCTACAAGAGAATACATATGACCGGTAGATTTATCGATGTCACTGAAATTATTACTCGATAAAATCGTAATAATAATTTCAAAATAATCCTGCAATTTATTGGCGAAATCTGACAGATCCCTAGCCTGAGCTTTTACCAAAGGAGTATGATTATTATCTACATGTTTAAAGGATGGTTCGGCAATAAAGGTCATGCAGTGGGCAATTTCTCTCAAATAATCAATGATCTGAACATAATAATGGCCACTTTCCACTGACTCTTCTTCTTCCAGTCTTTTTATAATATTATGAATATTATTTTTCAGGCTTTTAACCTCCTTATTAAGCTTTTTTATTTCTTTAAGTCCTTTCTTTATTTTCTTTCTCTTTTCAGCAATCAATCCATTCACTACCTGTTTATATAATGCCGATGATGCTACAAGTGTGCTAATAATAATCTGATTACAGGTTGTATATATGTTTTCACTGTTTAGCAGCAGGTCACTGCTTTTAACTTTTTCAAGTTTTTCTTCTTCTTTCGAACGGAATTTATGTAATGCATGAGTTTTAAAGGCAAAGAAAGCCGCAAGTAACACAAGTCCTATAAGTCCGTATAATCCCAGCCAGTTAATAATTAATGCAACCGTGAATGCCACAGTAAAGGCACTTAGTGCAGTAAAAAACCAGCCGCCAATAACAGTTATTACGCCGGTAATACGATAAACTGCACTTTCACGATCCCACGCCCCGTCAGCCAATGAAGTTCCCATAGCTACCATAAAGGTTACATAGGTTGTTGATAATGGAAGCTTGAATGATGTTGCAAATGCTATTAAAATACTGGCAACAACAAGGTTAACGGAAGCCCTGATCATGTCAAAGGATATACCGGAACCTTTCTTGCTTGCTTTTTTAAAAAAGGTGGGATCAAAACGTTTATTAATGGCAATAAGCATGCGTTTTGGGATGACGCTTTTAAACCAGTTACTTGCATATATTGATTGCCTTACAATTGAACGTGCAAGCAATGATGATTCAAAGCGTTCATTGACAATATCCTGATTACTGAGATTAAGAGTGGTTTTAACAACTGACCTGGCTTTTCTTGATACCCATAGTGTTATTACCATAATTATACCTGCGATCAGGAGGAAGAAAGTTGGTGTTTTTACTTGTTCCTGTAATGAATCCATTAGGAAGGAATCAGGTGAAAATCCTGTTGAAACAGAGTAAGCTTTAAATGATTCATATCCTGCCAGGGGAACCCCGATAAAATTCACGAGGTCATTTCCGGCAAATGCCATGGCGAGTGCAAAGGTTCCAACCATTATGACCAGTTTGAAAATATTTATCCTGAATACCCATATCAGGATCTGCATAAAGAGAGTCCAGAAAACGAAGCTGCCAAATAATATCAGGGTCATATTTTGCTGGATCAGGATCAATGTCTTTTCTGTAATGAATGATGATCCACTGGCCCCTTTTAAAAGGATAAAGTATGTAATGGCGGTTATAGCCATACCACCCCAAATTGATCCGAACCATTTTATAGTCTTTGAATAATCGAAAGAAAAAATAATCCGGGAAAGGAATTGCACAATAGCTCCCACTGTAAAGGCGATAAAAACACTTAATAATATACCCGAGATAATGAGTAGTGCGCTCCCTGAATTAATATATGTTCCCAACTCGTTTATCCCTTCCGGTGAATTTGAAATTTTAATTATTGTCATTCCTACCGCTGCACCAAGTAATTCAAAAACAATAGATACTGTTGTGGAAGTAGGAAGCCCAAATGTATTAAACAGATCAAGCAGGATAACATCTGTTATCATCACTGCCAGGAATATGATCATTATCTCGTTGAAATAAAACTGGCCGGGATGAAATATCCCTTTTCGGGCAACCTCCATCATGCCACTCGAAAAAGTTGCTCCAACAAGAACCCCCAGGGCAGCAATTAGCATTATGATACGAAAAGGTGCTGCCCTGGAACCTATTGCAGAATTCAGGAAGTTAACAGCGTCGTTGCTTACACCAACAATAAGGTCTGATATTGCCAGTCCGAAGAGAAGTAATACAATTACAAGGTAAAATGTCTCCATCAATTTATCTTCAAATACTCACTTTGCTATAAAAATAAGTACTGTAAAATATAAACATATACATAAATTGTTTATAATTCAGCGAGCGCATAAAGATAACGTCTTACAGAAAAAAAGAAGAAAATGTTAATTAATATTTCAATATCCGGGCTGTTTTTTTAAGACCCCTGTCATTATTTCTTTGTCCTGACAGTTGTTGTTTCATTTATCCAGCTTCCAACTTTGTAAGTATCACCGTCAGTATACCCGTTAAAGAAGGCTTCTTCCTTTGTTGGAAAGTATTTTGAATACTGATTGATAAGCTTATTTGCTTCATTTTCCACAGAAGGGTCAACTTGTTTGGCTTTTTCATATTTATCTACAGCAGCCCAAAATACGGCAGCTATTTCAAAATTTGATGAACCGCATTCTTTACTTGATGATGCATATGCATTCCCAATTAAAATATAGGGAGGTCCGTAATTCGGATCAAGATCTATTGCCTTAAGCGCATATTGTCTTGCTTTCGGATCATTATCCAAATGAGCATGAGTGATTACACCCAATTGATTATAATATTGTGCCTGTTGTTTAGGATCAGATTCATATTTAATGGCTTCTTCATAATAATCAGCTGCTTTCTGGTAATTATTTTTCATAACGAATAACCGTGCAAGGTGATAAGCAGATTTCGATGAAGGTTCTATCTTATGCAGGCTTTCTGATGTTTTTTCGTATAATTCATAGTCTTTACATCCGGCATTATCAAGCAAATCGGCTATTTTTTTCAATAATTCAACATCATTGGGATTTTCGGTGTATTTCGGACCAAAAATATCAACAAGTGATTCACAATCTGCCGCGCCGCATACCGCAAATATCCTTTCCACGGTTTCCAATGCACGTTTTGTGCTATTGTTGCCACGAAGTTTACTTTTCTGCTCCAGTGATTCTATAGTTAAGACATAATTACTGATCATTTCATCTTCAGAGATCTGGCCGTTTTTAAATAACACATTAGCTGACTGCATTAATGTCACAGCAACGGCATCTTCCGATTTTCCCTTACGCAATTGTACACTTTCTTTCAAATAACCATAAGCCTCTTCAATCTGATTGTTTTGGTACCTAAGCAAGTCCACACCCTTTTTACCCAAAACGTAACCTTTTTGATCATAGTGCTCAATACGTTTATCATATAAAAACATTAAGGTATCAATCCAATGGTTCCTGATTTCGTCGTTTTCAGCATTTTCTATATTATGCTTTAATATTTTTGCACCCATAATATAAATATTCTTACTTGATTTCGGACAGTTAAAAAAGCACCATCTCCAGGCATCAAAGGCATAATCATAAATATCAATCTTCACAAATTCGCTCATCGTGGACAAATTTTGTGCACATTCTTTCCGTTTAGCACTGTCTGCTCCATAATCAGGATCACTTAGATAGCGTTGTGAGAATGATGTTAATGATAGATTCGCGATAACAACAACTAATAATACTATCCTGAATAAAAAATCCTTTTCCATCTTTTTATATTATTTGTGAAACATATATAATCTTAAGCAATTGAAAATCAATTTGCAAAAATAGTATTTACATAAATATTATACAACTTTCAGGCCATTCAATGCAAAATAATAACTTTCTTTGTCAATTATGTATGATTTTTGTTGTTTGTCTAAATCTTTTGATGAATTCCCTGAATTCATAATGCAAATAAATAATAAAATAATTCAATCAAAAATCAGTATTTACAATTTCATTCCGAAAACTTCTTCGTAATTAATTATATTTATACCCATGGACACTTCACCAAAATACGATTTAAGTTTTTTAAATAAAATATCGAACGGGGATAAAGAATTTATACTTGAAATGGTAACTACCTTTAAAAAAACCGCACCCCCTGCCATAGAAAAGATGGAAGAACAATTGTCGGCCATGAACTATCAGTCAATGGCCAGAGAAGCCCATCGCTTTATTCCGGGTATTTCTTTCCTGGGTGTTCGTTATATTGAGGATGATTTGCTTAAAATTGAAGATTATGCAAAAAAGAAAGAAAATCTTGATGAAATACCCGGCCTTCTGGAGGAGGCAAAAAGAAAAATTTATGAATTGATAGAGGTATTTAATAAGGATTTCGAGCTTAAGTAGTGTCTGTCCA
>CAZBJH010000171.1:0-4418 GCA_964492185.1 uncultured Bacteroidales bacterium
AACGAAATAACAAATTAATTACTAATAACTTAAATAAAATATATTCTTGTGAAATTATTTTATGTGTTGAAAGTTAACAGAATAACAAACAGGATTACGAAATATAATTTTCATTTATTTTTACAAAGCGCGCCAGTTTCAGGGCATCTGCTTCGTTGCGAAAGCTTCGCGGTAGGTTACTACAGCCTCAGCTTCCGACGCCATACATATGACCCGAACCTGACGCATGAATAATACAGGTTATGATTTTCCAAACTTTTTTTGCCCTGTTCCGGGAAAAAGAAATTATGAATCTCAAATTATTTTTCTTAATTACATAGCTCTTCCCATTTTCAAGATTTAGAGCCAAAATTTTCATTTTGATAGTACCAGGTTCATTTTTAATTCTCGCTCCCAAAATAAACTCATATCCTTTGATCTGTAACTCTTCGAAGTTGGATTTGGAGAGAAGTCCCGAGTCTGCTTTATAAGTATTTCACTTAGTTCGGCTAAGTTCACCCCCCTAAAAAAAAGGCTCCCACCTGGTGGCTCATTCCTAAAATAAATTTGTATTTTTCGGTTTTTTATGAGCTTTCAGACGGGTGTGCCCCTGCACATACAGGGCACACACAAAGGGTTCACCCGGTTCAAGATGCAGGATCAAAAAGCCGATACACTTAATAAAGCACATTGCAATTTTTTTTTTACTCATGTGTATAGATCCCTCCCGAGAACAGGAATATATCCTTTTGGATGTTGTTTTTAGTAAAAACCTATACAAAAGGTTAATTGCGGTGCCAATTCATAATGTTAATTAGTGCCCGTCTATAAAGTAGTCAAAATATTTGACTTGTCACGTGTCTGTTCAGAAGGTCCCATTTGCAAGGCTTGCACAATCCGGAAATGCGGAATTTGCTAATCGTAAATAAGCAATTTTCGGACAAGCATAACGCGGCAAATGGAACTTTATGGACAGACACTATTTAGAGGTGCCAAATAATGTTAAATAATAAACAAATAAAACCATAAAAACTATTTTGTTATTAATAGTTTTATATATTTGCATCTTCAATTTATTATCATAATGCAGCTTCCATTTTTCAAATGTATATGACCACAAAAAAAAGAATTATAAACGAGTCCATTCATATGTTTTTCCGGTCCGGAATACGTGCTGTAACAATGGATGATATTGCCCGGGAAACGGGGGTCTCAAAACGTACAATTTACGAAAATTTTAGGGATAAAAACGAACTGCTCCGATCATGTCTTATTGCAATGGACAGGGAAAGCGAAAAAAATATCAATAAACTGATCAAAAAATCCGAGAACACGATTGAGAAGATATTTTCCATGCTCCGGATGGGAATTGAAATGATAAAAACCATAAACCCGCATTTTTCTATTGACCTGAAAAAATACCATTATTCCATTTGGAAAGAAACTTATACCAAGAGTGAAGAAAAATATCTGAACAATATAATTGTTTTACTTAAAAAAGGAATAAACGAAGGCCTTATCAGGAAAAACATCAATATTGAAATTGTATCCAAGCTGTTACAGGGCCAGCTCAATTTTCTCAGTGACGACAGGATATTTCCCCCTGACCGCTTTAACACCTCCGAGGTATTTGAAAATATCGTTATAAGTTTCACCAGGGGAATTGCCACGCGTAAGGGACTTGAAATGATCGAAAAATACTGCCCGGAAGAAAATATTGGTCAGAATGAAAACTTTAAGTAAGATAGTAGTTTTATGACTTTCATAAAAAAAATAAAAATCCATAACAACATGATCAAATACACCAGGATACTGTTAACAGGCACATTGGCATTAATCACCATTAGCACAAGTGCACAGGAGAAACTGTCGCTTAGTCTTGACAGTGCCCAGTATTATGCCATAGAATATAACAAAAAAGTCGTGAATGCCGGACTGGCTGTTAATGAGGCCAATAAGGCCTTATGGGAGACCATCGCGCAAGGGCTTCCCCAACTGGATGCCACATTGGATTATTCAAATTACTTCGGGAGTTCAGTTACTTTTCAAGGCATGGATATTACATTTGACCCCACAAGTAACCTTAACGTTACAGCCTCCCAGCTTATTTTCAGTGGCAGTTATATCGTTGGTATCCAGACAGCCAAACTATACAAAGAGATGTCGGAAACAAACGAACAGAAAAGCATACAGGACATCAAATCTGAGGTATCCACTGCATATTTCCATGCACTGGTTGCTGAAAAATCCTATGATATTGCTTTGAAGAATCTTGAGAATCTGAATTCCCTGTATAATAAAACCCAAACCATGGTCAATGTGGGAATCGCAGAACAGACCGATGCCGATCAGGTATCCGTTCAGGTTAATATGCTCGAAAATGCTGTTCGGGCTGCAGAAAGACAGATAGAAAATGCATACAATATGTTAAAACTGCAACTTGGAGTTACTGCAGATTATGAAATAAAACTGCTTGATTCACTCGGGGGTATTATTAATAAGTATGATTTTCAGTCCAGCATTGTATCCCCTTTCAATATAGCAGATAATCTCGATTATCAATTGATGCAGGTTCAGGAAGAGGTCTCCGAAAAACAGGTTAATATGCGGAAAGCAGCCTGTTTACCAACTATATCAGGCTTTTATAATTACACGGAAAAAATACGGAAACCTGTACTTGATTTCTCTCCGAAACATGTTATTGGTGCAAATGTCAGCATCCCCATTTTCGCCGGCGGAATGCGAAAAGCACAAGTTGATCAGGCAAAAATTCAGCTTAAGACCGTTCGTAATGAAAAAGAACTTCTGACTGAACAATTGCAGATACAGGAAAAACAATTACGTTATAATCTTAAAAATGCTGTTGAACAGTATGAAAATCAACTCAAAAATGTTGAGGTAGCAGAACGGGTTTATAACAGTAACAGGCAAAAATATGAACAGGGCATGATATCGAGTCTTGACCTTACAACCTCACACAACAATTATCTGGAGGCTGAAAACACTTATATATCATCCCTGCTGCAGCTTCTTAAAGCACAAATAGCTCTTGAAAAGCTGTTAAATGAGCTTTAACAGCAATTAGTCATAAATAAAAAAATATATCATAACGAGAATAACTTTAACAAATCACTGTAATGAAAAAGAAAATTAATTATATCGCATTGTTTTTCGCATCTGCTCTGTTTTTAGGATTTACAGGCTGTACATCCAATAAAAATGATCAGGCAGATGAGTCCGTTGTATCTGACAGTATACAGCAACAAACAGAAGTAGTGAAAACCATGGAAATCCAATTTAAGCAAATAGCCAGAAAAGTATCATATGCAACAACACTTATTCCCTGGGAAGAAATCCATATGGTTCCTGCTTCCCCGGGAATGATAAAAAAGATCAATGTTGAAATCGGATCCAGGGTTTCCAAAGGCCAGGTGCTTGTTGAAATGGACAAGTCCCAGCTTCGCCAGGCAATGATACAGCTAAAGAATCTTGAAACCGAACTGCAACGGCTCGACACCCTCCGTAAAGCGGGCAGTATTTCCGAGCAACAATATGACCAGGTGAAAACCCAATATGATGTTGCCCGGGAAAATGTTGATTTTCTTGAAGATAATACAGAGCTCATTGCCCCCTTTCACGGGGTGGTCACAGGAAAATATTTTGAAAACAGTGAAATGTATTCGGGTACTCCCAATACCCAGGCCGGGAAAGCTGCTATTGTCACTCTTGCCCAGGTCAATCCCATGAAGGCAAATGTAGCAGTATCGGAAAGCTATTTGCCCTTTATTTCATCAAATACCCCTGTAACACTCACAACCGAAGTATACGGAAATGAAGTATTCAAAGGTAATTTATTGCGTATTCATCCTTCTATTGATCAGGCTACCAGGACTTTTATCACTGAAATACAGATCCCGAATCCCGACAATAAATTACGTTCCGGAATGTCGGCCGAAGCATTCATAAACCTTAAAGAGATTAAAGCCCTCATGATCCCGGCTTCAGCCATTTTAAAGCTTCAGGGTTCGAATGAACGGTATGTCTTTATTAATGAAGACGGACTAGCAAAAAGGGTATCCGTTAAACAGGGACAGCGTTATAATGAAATGGTCGAGGTCATCTCCGATGATATCAGTGAAGGTGATCAACTGATCATTGCCGGCCAGGGCAGGTTGCTAGACGGCGATCCTGTTAAAGTTGTGAATCAATAAGTGCCGGTTCATGTAAATTAAATTAATCTCAGATAATAAAATTATAATTATGAGTATATACAAAAGTGCTGTAAACAAGCCGATCACTACCCTGATGATATTTGCGGCCATCATTGTCATGGGTATATATTCGTTGATTTATATCCCGATCGACCTGTACCCGGAGATGGACCCTCCTTATATCATGGTTATGACAACCTATTCGGGTGCCAGTGCCAATGATATTGA
>CAZBJH010000172.1:0-4376 GCA_964492185.1 uncultured Bacteroidales bacterium
AAACATGTTAATCCGTTTTGCGGAAGCTTTTTTTTCAATATTGGCAAAATGTTTTTCGGTGCGTTTCAGATGAGGCAAGTCAAAAAATACCTTTCTGAAAGCTATAATACTTGATTTCAAGGACAGTCCATGATGGTAATTCTTGCTGAAAAATGCACCCAGACTTTCATCGTGTGTATAAATATTTTGCAATGCATGAATAAAATAAAGAATATCATCACTGTTAAATGTACGATGAACAAAACCTTCAAACTTCTGCATGTCTTTCCCCTTAGCGTGGAGTATAAAATCCCCGGGAGCGTTATCCATCAGTTCCATCAGCCGCTTTGCATTTGTAATGATAGTCTTTCGTTGTCCCCAGGCAATTACCGCTGTCAGGAAACCAGCGATTTCAATATCTTTTTTGTCCGTAAATAAATGCGGAACCTGTACCGGGTCACTGGCAATGAATCCAGGCTGGTTGTAATGCCTGTACCGCTCCTCAAGCAGGTCTTTTAACTGTTGATGATTCATAAAAAAAATTTTTTCCGGGATAAGCGAAAATAACATTTTATTTTTCTTTTTAATATTTCTTTTTTTTTGATTTGCCTGTGTAACAAACGCGAGTATGCAGACAGCCAAAAAAAGTTTAAATGATTATTAAAAAAAGTGGCTTATTCTTAAAAAAGTGAAAAGGTGGGCAGGCGTTCAATATACTGCCAAAATTATTAGCAAGAAACTTGCAGGACTGGCAAGACTTACTTTTAAACAAATAAACAAATAAACGTATGGATCCACCCCTACTCCTCCAGGAGGGGATTACCCACTCCTATCCCAAGAGGGGATTACTCATCTTAAAACAATAACTGTTACATTTGTTCATATAAATCCGGCACATGGCCAATGAATATTTTCATTTCAAACAGTTCAGTATTAATCAGGATAAATGTGCCATGAAAGTGGGGACTGATGGTGTGCTCCTGGGCGCTTGGGTGGAAACTGCCAGTGTAAGAAGTTTTCTTGATGTGGGAACAGGTACAGGCCTGATCGCCTTAATGCTGGCGCAGCGCTCCAATGCTGTGATCGATGCCATTGAGATTGATACCAGTGCATGTATACAGGCACGGGAAAATGTGCAGGCCTCGCCATGGGCAGACAGGATCAAGGTTTATCACAGCTCATTTAAGGAATATATGTATCATGCTTCAGTCCGTTATGATTATATTGTATCCAATCCACCATATTTTGAGCGTTCACTGCATGCCCTGGATTCTTCCAGGTCAGTGGCACGGCATGACCGGAAATTCAATATGGAAGAGTTTATAATCGGTTCATTTAACCTGTTATCCGGGCGGGGGAGGTTGAGCATGATTGTTCCGTATACCAGTGGAACCCACATTGTTGAAACGGCAGCAGAGATTGGCCTTTTTCTAAACCGGAGTATGAAAATAAGGCCTGTACCTGGTAAAACATATAAACGGATCATGATGGAATTCAGTCGGCAGCAGGAATCTGTTTCTGAAGAAGAACTGATCATCGAGGCCGGCAAAAGGCATAATTATAGCCCGGAGTACAGGGCACTGACAAGGGAGTTTTATCTGGCATTCTGATGCAGGACCGCATCACTTCAAGTCTGCAAGACTGCAAGACCGCGAGACTTTTTAACCTGGTTGGTGATAAAATGTTCAAATCAAAAACAGCCTGCACTTTGAAGCTTATATTAATTCCCTTATTTTTGGATTCTTAATTGAAAAACAGTGTATTGTGGGTAAACAGGGAAAGGCAGTTGAAACGCCGTTGATGAAGCAGTATTACACGGTTAAGGAGAAACATCCTGATGCCATCCTGTTGTTTCGTGTCGGTGATTTCTACGAGACTTTTGGTGAAGATGCAATACGGTCATCAGAGATACTGGGGATCACGTTAACCAAGAGGGCCAACGGATCAGCCTCCTTTATCGACCTGGCCGGATTTCCCTTTCACGCGCTGGAAACTTACCTGCCGAAGCTTGTCAGGGCAGGCCAGCGTGTAGCGATTTGCGAACAGTTGGAAGACCCGAAGCTGGCCAAAAAGATAGTAAAACGCGGAGTGACCGAGTTGGTTACACCCGGCATATCGCTGAATGACAATGTGCTGGATCACAAAGAAAATAACTGGCTGGCCGGTGTACACCTTGAGAAAAGTGCAGCCGGCATTGCTTTTATTGATATTTCAACCGGTGAGTTTTATACTGCCGAAGGGAGTTTTGAATATATTGACAAGCTGCTAAACAGTTTCTCACCCAAAGAAGTACTGCATGAAAGCGGTAAACAGCAACAGTTCAATGCCCTTTTTGGCAACAGGTTTTATACCTTTAAACTGGAGGACTGGGTATTTAGCGATGATGCAGCAACTGAAAAGTTGATCAGGCATTTTGAAACAACCTCGCTGAAAGGCTTTGGTATTAGTGGTATGCGACTTGGAGCCGTGGCTGCCGGGGCAGTTTTACAATATCTTGACCTTACCGAGCACCATCATGTACAACATATTTCCAAATTATCACGGATTGAAGAAGACCGATACGTGTGGCTGGATAAATTTACCATCCGCAACCTGGAGCTTCTTACCCCACTTAACGAAGGTGCGAAGACCCTTGTTGATGTACTTGATAAAACAATATCCCCCATGGGGTCCCGCCTGTTAAAACGATGGATCGTCCTGCCGCTGAAAGATATTAAGCAAGTCAATGAGCGGCTGAATATAGTGGAGTATTTTCTTAAATACCCGCGGGAAAAAGCAGAAATTGAAGATCAGTTGAAATGCATTGGTGACCTGGAGCGTATTGTTTCGAAAGTGGCTGTGGGCAGGATCAATCCGCGGGAAGTTGTACAGCTTCAAACTGCCTTGTCGGCTATCAGGCCGCTGAAGGAATTATGCGCCCGGTCAGGTGCTTCCGCGCTGCAGGAAATCGCGGGACGGCTGGATCCTTGTCGGACAATCCGTGATAAGATAGAAAATGAGTTGAAGCCCGATCCGCCCGTCCAGGTGAACAAAGGCAATGTGATGGCCGAAGGTGTTTCTGATGAGCTTGATGAACTGCGTAATCTTTTGCACTCGGGCAAGGATTACCTTATTAAGCTTCAGCAGAGGGAAAGCGAACGTACCGGTATTCCTTCATTAAAAGTAGCCTTTAATAATGTTTTCGGATATTATATCGAGGTGCGCAATACACATAAGGATAAAGTGCCGGAAGAATGGGTACGAAAACAAACACTGGTGAGTGCCGAGCGTTATATCACAGAAGAGTTAAAGGAATATGAAGAAAAAATTCTGGGTGCTGAAGAAAAGATCCTGAGTCTTGAAACAGGTCTTTTTAATGATCTGGTCCTTGGTATTGTGGATTATATAAGCGCGATTCAGGTTAATGCATCTGTATTGGCAATACTGGACTGTTTAGTATCTTTTGCATCCATTGCATCTGAAAACCGGTATTTCCGTCCCGTGTTAAATGATTCCGATATTATTGATATAAGGCAGGGTCGACACCCGGTAATTGAAACCCAGATGCCTATTGATGAAAGTTATGTTGCCAATGATGTGTATCTTGACAGCAACAAGCAGCAGATCATTATAGTTACAGGCCCGAACATGTCGGGTAAATCAGCCTTATTAAGGCAAACTGCCCTTATCGTTTTAATGGCTCAGATCGGGTCTTTCGTACCTGCCGAATCGGCACGTATAGGTTATGTGGATAAAATATTTACCCGTGTGGGGGCATCTGATAATATTTCTCTTGGTGAGTCCACGTTCATGGTCGAAATGCTCGAGACAGCAAGCATATTGAATAACCTTTCACACCGCAGCCTGATTTTGCTTGATGAGATCGGACGGGGGACAAGTACGTATGATGGCATTTCCATTGCATGGGCAATGGTAGAATATATTCATGAACAAGCCGGGGCACAGGCCAAAACTCTTTTTGCCACTCATTACCATGAGCTGAATGAAATGGAACGTTCATTTGACCGGGTGAAAAATTTCAATGTTTCAGTAAAAGAAATGGATGATAAGGTATTATTTATCAGGAAACTGAAGCGAGGAGGCAGTGAGCACAGTTTTGGCATCCATGTGGCACACATGGCGGGAATGCCCAGGAGTGTGGTAAACCGGGCCAATATCATACTTGAACAGCTTGAAGGATCACGCGACAGTAAAACTTTATCACGGCCCGTGGAAAATATTACAAACAGCCGTGAAGGCATGCAGCTGAGTTTTTTTCAGCTCGATGATCCCGTGTTGAAACAGATCAGGGATGATATTGCCAACACCGATATCAATAACCTGACTCCTGTTGAAGCACTTAACATGTTATCGGAGATTAAGAAGATGATCGGCCTGAAATAATTAGTGTTTGTTCA
>CAZBJH010000173.1:0-4340 GCA_964492185.1 uncultured Bacteroidales bacterium
ACGTTGATAGGCTGCAGGTGTAAAGGCGGTAACGTCAAAGCCGAGCAGTACTAATTACCCGTAGACTTTTTTCAGACACAGATTAATAAATAGATTTACTTCCAACTTGTCTTATGGTATTAATTCCGGTCAAAGACCGGATAAAGATTTTAGGTGACTATAGCGATGGGGTACCACCTCTTACCATTCCGAACAGAGAAGTTAAGCTCATCAGCGCCGATGGTACTGCTTTTTGCGGGAGAGTAGGTCGTTGCCAATCTTTAATCCCGGTGCGGGTTTGGTTTTTTCAAACTAACGTACCGGGATTTTTAACAAATATGTAGCAATTATGAATCAAATAATATTGCAATTATATCCCTCCTTGGTATGTCAACGATCCGTTGTTCATATGTTTACACGATAATTGGTTTATCAAATTAATTGTTTGTTTATTTTTATTCAGGTAAAACTGTCCTTACAATGAGCACTACAGCGACAGAAGACAGGCAGTAGTCTGTTGAATGTTTTTTTTGCACGCTTTTTGTAAATAACAGGGAATAAATGAAACAAATGCATCTCATGCATTTGATATGTTGAAAATAAAAACAGATGCAAAAGAGTATATTAAATAAACATACTGTGTTAAATAAAATTATTTACATATTATTAATTTTATTCTTATCTGTATTTCAGATGATTGCCCAGGATGAGGATCAGGATACATCTGCCGTGGTGAATGCCTGGACATTGAGCGGGAATTATCTTGAAACTCTGCCATATGAAGTGGATACTTTGCTGTATTTTTTTCAGTTACAGAATCCTGTCTATAAGATATCCAGATCAAATGCATACCTGGGGAATTTTGGTTCATCTGCAGTCTCTAATATACTGACAAAACGGTGGGATGAACATGAACTGTTGTTTATTACACCTTATCTGCCATATATGAGCAGAGCATTTAATACTGTATATTTTAACACGAAAAAACCATTCACACGTTTATCATACACAAGCGCGGGTCCGAGAAAGAATCGCGAAGAAACACTTGAAGTGCTTCATACGCAAAATATTACGCCTTTTTTTAATGCAGGTATTAAATATAACCTGATCTCAGCCCATGGGCAATATGCTTACCAAAAAGTACAGGATCACGGTTTCAAATTTTTTACAAGTTATACCGGCAGGCCGTATTCTATTCATGCTAACTTTAATATTAACAAGTTAACAGTGCAGGAAAACGGGGGGGTGGTTGATGACAGGTTTGTTAGTGATACGACTTTTGACATGACAAGGAACATCCCGGTGAATTTCGGGGGATCCGGCAGTTCAACGCCTGAGCCCGATGCGCGGACTACGGTAAGGAACATTAATCTTATGCTGGTGCAGCAACTTGATTTTTCACTGCTTGGGCAAAGCAGTGACAGTGTAATTGTGCTGAGTACAGACAAAAAATTCAGGCCATCGATAGTTCATGCATTTCAGTTTGAAAGAATCGCCCGTATTTATGATCATATTGATCAGACGCCGAATGATGAAGATTCTTTTTCCGCGCTGGATTATTACAGGAATATATACATCAATCCGAATATGACAAAGGATTCATTGTTCCTGCAGAAGATCCATAACAGCCTGAAAATTGATTTGAAAGGAGTATTGGGAAATCAGCGTGTAGGCGGTTTCAGTGCAGGAGCATCACAGGAAATGCTGTGGTACGGCTTCCATACCCCGGGTGATACTTCTTTTAACTATCAAACCGATACCACCGGGCTTAAAGAATTTTTCACACCTTATTTGCAGAATGGGGGCGATACTCTTTTTGATGTGGATTTTACAAAATATCTCACCGATATTTATTTTACTTCTGAGATATATGGCGTTGTGGGCGATCAGGTTAACGCCAGAGCTTATGGAAGGTTTTATCCTGCAGGTTATAAAGCCGGCAATTATATGCTCGGAGTGGATTTTAATAAACGCTTCGGCAGTGCCGGGAAAGGTTTCCGGCTTACACTGAAGGGAAAACAACAAAATGACAAACCAAATTATCTGCTTGACAATTATTATTCAAACCATTTTATTTGGAAAAAGAACAATTTCCGGAATATCCACAGTAATCATTTGTCAGCAGGAATTGAAGTATTGCCTTTTGCATTTGAAGGGAAATTTCATTATAACCTGATAAAAAATCATGTTTACTTTGATTGCCTGGCATTACCGCAACAAACAACTGCCCCGGTAAATGTTTTGACAATTGAAGCATCAAAGGTATTTAAATTCTGGTGGGTCACTTCGCATAATAAGTTATATTATCAGCATTCAACTAACCCGGCAGTTCTGCCTTTGCCTGAGTTCGTATATTTTAATTCAACCTATATTGACAAATTGATAAAATTTAAACTGACAGGTGGTCAGATCCGTGTATTGCTCGGTTTTGACCTGTATTATAATACGGCTTTTTATGCACCGGCCTACATGCCGGCTACCGGTACATTTTATAATCAACAGGAAAAGAAACTCGGTAATTATCCATATATCGATGTTTTTCTGAACCTGCGGTTAAAACGAACAAGATTCTTTGTAAAAATGGAACACGTTAATTATATGTTAAATCCACCTGAATATTACACCGTGTTGAACTATCCCATGAACATACGTGTTTTCAAGTGGGGGCTGTCATGGACATTTTATGATTGATATAAACCATGTAAATAGAGCCCGTCTATAAAGTAGTCAAAATGTTTAACCGGAAATGCGGAGTTTACTAGTCGTAAATGAGCAATTTTCGGAAAAGCGTAACGCGGCAAATGGGACATTATGGACAGACACTAATTAAATTGACCCGAAACACTAAAACTAATGTTGAACTAAAATTGATTGACCTTGAAAACAAAAATAATATTAATACTGACAGTATACTTGCTGGTTTGTATAACATGTACCCAAACCAGACAAGAGGCACAAAAAACCCCGGCGGAGATCGCGCCGCAGGAGACCCGTGACTTCCGGTCACGTGACAAGTTGGTGGTTGTTACAAATTATAATTCCACGAATTATTTTATATACCGTGGCCAGCCAATGGGCTTCCATTTTGATCTATTGCAGGAACTGGCAGATCATCTGGATATGGAAGTTGAAGTGCAGGTAGATAATAATCTTGAAGAGAAGTTTGAAGAGTTGGAAATGGGAGATATCGACCTGATCGCGGTTAATCTGACTGTCACTAAAGAGCGGAAAGACAAGATGGCATTTACAGTACCCATCATGCAAACACGTCAGGTCCTTGTGCAGAGAAAGCCTGAAAACTGGGAACAAATGTCATCCCGTGGCATTGATAAGGAACTTATCAGAAATCAGCTGGACTTGGCAGGTAAGACTGTTTATGTACAGAAAAAATCTTCTCATGCCACCCGGCTGCAAAATTTGTCGGATGAAATAGGAGAACCTATTCATATAGTCGAATCCGGTAAAGAGGCGGAACAGTTGGTTGCCCTGGTAGCATCAGGACAAATTGATTATGCGGTCAGTGATGAGAATGTTGCACGGGTAAATCAGACTTATTATCCTAATATTGATGTTAATACTGCTGTAAGTTTCCCGCAAAATCTTGCCTGGGCAGTGAATAAGTCTTCCGGCGCCCTGCTTGAGCAGATCAATGCATGGATCAGTGATTTCAGAGAAACCACGCGTTTTGCCGTGATATACAATAAATATTTTGAAAACCACAGGACTGCCAAGATGGTAGTTAGTGATTATTTTACCTTATATACAGGAAGAGTGTCGGCTTACGATGAGTTGATCCGGAAATATAGCGATAATATCGGCTGGGACTGGCGGCTTCTTGCATCAATGATCTATCAGGAATCCCGTTTCAATCCTTCTGTTCGATCCTGGGCAGGTGCTTTCGGCCTTATGCAATTGATGCCCACAACAGCTGCACGGTTTGGGGTAAGTAGCGTGTCATCAACCGAAGAACAGATACGTGCAGGTGTGGATTTTATTAAATGGCTTGACAAACGGTTTTCCTGGATAAAGGATGAAGAAGAAAGGAAAAAATTCATCCTTGCTTCATATAATGTTGGATTAGGGCATGTCCTTGATGCACGGCGTTTGGCAGAGAAATACGGAAAGGATCCGGATAAATGGGATAACAATGTAGATGACTTTATTTTGAAGAAAATGCAACCAGAATTCTATAATGATCCGGTTGTAAAATACGGGTATTGCCGTGGTACGGAAACCTATAATTATGTTTCCGATATCTATAGCCGTTACGTTCATTATATGAATATTATTGCTGAGTATCAAACAGAGTAGTGTCTGTCCATAAAGTCCCATTTGCCGCGTTACGCTTGTCCGAAAATTGC
>CAZBJH010000174.1:0-4330 GCA_964492185.1 uncultured Bacteroidales bacterium
CTTTCCCTGGCCGGCTCTGTTGTTGTGCTGTTGTTTCTTCCTTTGGGAAAAATATGCCCCTTAAGCGAATCCGGTGGATTGCTTGTTATCCTTTACCTCATGCTTATTGCACCTTTAGGAATGGCATTAAGTGGTGGTGAAGCCGCCAATCCCAATGTAAGTATAGGAATCTCAAGAGTATTGCTTTTAGCCATGGGTTATGAGGTTCCCCTGTTGCTGATATTACTTGCTGTAATGTCGCATTATAACACCATTTCTATCCTTGAAATAGTTAATACACAGTTACAGACAGGATGGTCTTTTCAGCACTTCCCGTTGCTATTGTCAGGAATTGCTTATGTTTTAATCCTTCCGGCTTTATTGGGTTTCCGACCTTTTGAAATGATACAGGCACCACAGGAGATTTCATCAGGACCTATGGCCGAATATGGAGGCAAATTTTTAGCGTTCGCTACCATACAACATGCTTTTAACATATTTATCGTCATATCGCTTTTTACAAACTTATTCTTAGGAGGAGCTAATAATCCGGGGTACTTCTTTTTAAAGATGCTCGCCGTGTTTATTGTTTTTCTTTTTGTAAATGCTGTCACCCCGCGATTCAGAATAGAACAGGCAATCAAATATTTGTGGCGCTGGCCAACTTTACTGGCATTTGCCGGATTGATCATTGTTTTAATAACCGGTTAATAATTTTTAAAACGGATTGCATATGGACAGAAACAACGTTGTAAAATGGCTCAAATCTCCGGGTAAAATGGCACAAAAATACTCGCTCCATGCATTGTATTTTTGTACGGGTTGCGGAATTATAGAAATACCCCCAACAATAACCACCCGATGGGATGCAGAGAGGTTTGGTGTGATTCCTGTTGCCACACCAAGACAGTCCAATCTGTTCTTAATTACAGGATATGTCTCAGTAAAAACATTACGACCTATCATCCGTTCCTATGAACAGATGCCTGAGCCCAAGTACACTGTAGGTTTCGGATCGTGTCCGATCAACGGGGGAATGTATTGGGACTCTTATAACACCATTAAGCACCTTGATAAATATATTCCGGTTGATGGATGGATTGCCGGATGTATGCCCCGACCGGAAGCTGTGTTTGTTGCTGTAACCCACTTGTGGACACTAATTGATAAAGGAATGGCAGACGGCTATAAAAAATACAGAAAGAATTATCAGTATTACAGGGAAAACCAGGAAAAAGTCCTGGGAAAACTGGAATGGCCCCCATTGTTTTCAATAAAAGAATAGAAAATGGATCATACAGTTAAATCACTTGAAGAAAACCTTTTATCATCGTTTGATGATATTCAGGTAGAAATTTCAGATGAACAAAGACTGACTATTGTTTGCAAAAAAGATTCGGTGATCACAATATTAAGCTCCCTGAAAAACAGTGGATATGATCATCTGGCACTTATATCCTGTGTAGACTGGATCAAAGACAATAAAATGGAACTTGTTTATATTCTGACTGTTTATACGGAGGACAGGGAGAAAGGAAAAATGAATTTAATTGTTAAAACTAAAATAGCAAGGGATAAACCGGAAATGCAATCAGTACTGAACATATTTGAAAACGCCGAACCTTATGAACGTGAATTGCACGAACTGTATGGTATTTATTTTAAAGGTCATCCAAGATTAACTCCGCTTTTGCTTGAAAGGGAATATGAAATACCTCCTTTCAGAAAAGATTTTGATACCCGGAAGTATGTGAAGGATGTTTTTGATCAGGTTCCTTTTGTTGAAAACAAAAAAGGAGAAAAATGAGAGAACTTGAACTATATTTTGGCCCGCAGCATCTAGGAATGGTGGGGAATTTCAGCATCACCCTGAATGTTGAAGGAGATCGGATTGTCAAAGCAGCTGCCAATCCCGGTTTTCTTCATCGCGGATTCGAAAAACTCATGGAACAGCGAACATGGATACAAAATTTCCCCCTCGTCTGCAGGATAAATGTCGTGGAACCCGATCATATGGAACTGATGTATGCCATGGCAGTTGAGAAATTAGCCGGTATAGAAGTTCCTGAAAGAGCGCAATTCATAAGAAGCATTTTCCTCGAACTTGCCAGGGTTGGTTCTCATTTATTTGGTTTATGGGCCTATGCCAATATGCTGGGATTCGATACAGTGGCTAACTGGGCAATGTATCATCGCGATCTTATTATGGATCTGTTTGAAGAGCTTACCGGTGGCAGGGTTTATCACATATACATATGGCCCGGTGGCGTACGGCGTGATTTTCCGGAAGGATTTAAAGAAAAAATTATCAGTACCTTGCATACTATCGGGAGTTGTGTGCCTGATTATGATGACATATTTTTTAACAACCGGATATTTTACAAGCGTGCTAAAAATATAGGAAAAATAACCCATGAAGAAGCGAAAAGAATGGGTGCTGTCGGACAGGTGCTCAGAGCTACCGGCATGAAACAGGATATTCGAAAAATTGAACCCTATGCAGCTTATGACCAGGTAGACTGGGAAGTTCCAACACGAACGGATGGGGATGCTTACTCACGGATATGGGTAGTGAGGGATGAGATGATTGAAAGTGTTCACATGATCTTTAAGCTGCTGGATAAAATGCCGGAAGGGGAAGTATATACTAAAATTCCCAATCCCTTCAAATGGAAGATACCCCATAATGAAGCGTATGTAAGATGTGAATCATCAAGAGGGGAGCTGGGACTTTACCTGGTAAGTGACGGCGGGGATAAACCATACAGGGCACACTTCAGGACACCATCCTATAATCACGGGCTGACTATCTTGGAGAAAGCACTGGTAAATGAAAGTATTGCAGATGTGGGCAATATAATGATCAGTTTATATATAACAGCTCCTGAAATTGACCGGTAATAAATAATGGAGGATGTAAAATAATGAGCAATAGTATTCTGGCACCTTTTAAAGCAGTTAAATACCTCTTTGCCAAACCAAAGACATTACGGTATCCATTTGAAAAGAAAGAACCTGCACTGAGGTACAGGGGATTTCATGTGAATGACTGGGACACATGTACAGGCTGTGGCAACTGCGCGGATATTTGTCCCAACCAGGCCATTAATATGGTTGAAATAGCGGAACTGGGATCCAAGCCCGGCCATACAAATGAACGGCCACAACTGGATTATGGCAGATGCTGTTTTTGCGGATTATGCATTGATATTTGTCCTCCCGGTTCGCTAAAGCTAACACGCGATTATTTCCATGTTCATTTTGACCCGAAAACATTTGTATTTATTCCTAAAAATGAAAAGACAGAACCTGAAAAATATTTTTCTTCTGATGAATACTCCGTCCTGAAAGCAAGTTTATCTCATCGTAGAAAAGATTATGACGGCTTTGTTTCAGATCTCAAATATGCTTTATTTGAACCCGAAAGGATCACTATGCCTGTGATCCCGCCTGGCACCCGGAAACTTTCTTTTATTGAAGAGGTAATAGGCTATAATAAAGAAGAAGCTCAGAAAGAAGCTTCCCGGTGTCTGGAATGTAAACTTTGCGAAGAGGCATGTCCGGCCCATCTGAAAATTTCAGACTACATCAAGGCTATATATGAGGATAAACCCGAAGAATCATTGAAAAAGATCTATGAAGATAATCCTATTCCTTCGATTTGCGGAAGAGTATGTATGGCGCATTGTGAAGATGCCTGCTCATTAAGCATCAGGGGAGAAGCTCTGTCAATACGATGGCTGAAACGATATGTGGCCGATACGGTCATTGATTTTAAAACAGCACTGGAATTAAATCCGGGTACGCCTACAGGTAAAAAAGTTGCTGTTATCGGTGCCGGTCCGGGTGGTTTGTCAACAGCTTATTTTCTCAGGTTAAAAGGACATGAAGTTACAGTATACGATGCCCTGCCCGGGGGTGGGGGTACGATGAGGACCGGTCCGCCAACCTACCGCTTACCCCTTGAAAGTATTGATAAAGATGTGAATTATATTAAATCACTGGGCGTTGAATACATATTTAACACCCGTATAGGTAAAGATGTGATGTTTGAGGACCTTCTGAAGGATCATGATGCTGTTTTTATTGGAACAGGAAATACAAAAAGCCGTTCGACAAAAGTTAAAAATTACGAAAAATGCGAATTAGCTCTTGAATTCCTGAGTGATAATAAAATTGGAAAACAAAGAAAGGCAGGAAAAAAAATAATAGTCATCGGGGGTGGGAATGTAGCTCTTGATACAGCCCGGGAAGCATTACGACTGCAAAATATTCAATATCCCGGGGAAAATGTTGTTGTTAAAACCGTTTCACTTGAGGACTGGCACGAAATGCCGGCTACCGAAGAAGA
>CAZBJH010000175.1:0-4298 GCA_964492185.1 uncultured Bacteroidales bacterium
GGAGTTTACTTGTCGTAAACGAGCAATTTTCGGACAAGCGTAACGCGGCAAATGGAACTTTATGAACAGACCCTGATTATCTGATTCAGCCGGATAAACCGCGTATTATTAAAGAGAAATATTAAGACCTATGAAGAAATCGTGTAATTCTTCCACGGTCAATGCGGTTAAAATCTGCTTAAATGGGGAATATAGGAAAGTATTTCACGGTTGAAATTTAAAGTGCTAAATTTAGAGCTTGTATATATCTGTTATTGTGTATTTTACATTTGATTGGGACTCAACTGATTTTAATTTGGCACAGTTTTTCCTATAAGATTAAAAACTAATTTAATAACCAATTAATCCAAAAAAATATGAAAACAATATTCAAATACAGCGGCATGGTGCTCTTAATAATGATAGCGATATCATTCACTTCATGCAATCAGCAAACAGCAAAAAATAATGATGCTGAAAATGACAATGTAGAAGACTTACGCCAGGAACTTCGCGATGTTGGTGAAGAATTAGAGGAGCTGGCTCAGCAGGAAGGTGAAGAATTCAAAACAAATGCCCGCGAGGTAATGAATGATTTTAATCAAAAAATCGAAAAACTTGAAAATGACCTGGAAAAAACCGGTGATAAAGTCGATGGGGAAACAAGGGAAGCTATCAATAATTTAAAAAACCAGGCAGATAAACTGGAAAATAAGCTTGACGAGTTTGGCGATAAGACCGAAGAAAACTGGGAAGAAATAAAAGTTGAACTTCAACGGGATTTTTCGCGATTTGGTAAAAGTGTAAAAGACTTTTTCACGGACAACGAATGACATTCAGTCTTGCCGGAGCCAGTACTATTAATAACAAAATTAATATAAAGAATTTTATAGTTGAGATGGGAACCCCTGTTAGCGATTAAGAATCACTAATGGGGTTTTTTAAAACCACCTTTCTTTTTATGGCTTACAATTTGTTTAAGCGTTCATACTGACGCCGCGTATCCTTCTTCTTTATAGTCTCACGCTTGTCATATTCACGCTTACCTTTGGCAAGTGCAATATTTAATTTGGCATAACCGCTGTCGGCAATGAAGAGCCGTGTAGCAACCAGTGAAAATCCCCTCTCCTTAACTTTCTTTTGAAGTTTGGCGATCTCCCTTTTATTCATCAGTAACTTACGGTCACGCGCGGGGTCGTGATTAACATAACCACCATGCGAATACTCCGCGACATGAATGTTCTTTACCCATATTTCACCATCTTTAAAATAACAAAAAGCATCTGAAATATTTGCTTTCCCCACCCGTATCGATTTGATCTCGGTGCCGGTAAGAACAATTCCTGCAATGTATTTCTCAACAAATTCAAAATCGTGTGATGCCTTCTTATTTTTTATGTTGATGTTGGATGCCATGGTATACTTGTTACTGATTATTGTACAAAGATAGTTGAATAAAATAACATGTTTTATATAACTTAGCCATATGCCAAAGCTTTAAAATATCACATGCATATGCGGCAACAAGCCGTCAAATATAACCTTATTACTATACTCGGCCCTACTGCCGTGGGTAAAACAAGCTTTGCCGCTCATCTGGCTAAACTCATAAATGGTGAGATAATAAGTGCCGATTCACGTCAGGTATATAAACGTATGGACCTGGGAACCGGTAAAGACTATTCGGATTATGTAATCGACGGGACAAATGTTCCCTGTCATCTGATAGATATTCGTGAACCGGGACAAAAATACAGCGTTTTCGAATATCAGCAGGATTTTTTAAATGTTTTTACCGGCCTTGTGAAACAGGGTAAAATGCCTGTGTTGTGTGGCGGCACAGGCATGTATATTGATGCTGTCACCAGGGGATATCAACTTATTCCTGTCCCCCCGGATCATGAACTTCGCGCCAGGCTTGAAAAAAAATCGCTCAAAGAACTCACGGATATATTGAATTCCTGTAAATCCCTGCACAATAAAACAGATACAGATACAAAAAAAAGAGCCATTCGGGCTATTGAAATAGCAAAATATTACCAGGAACATCCTGAAGTGCCTTATGATTATCCTGATATCAGGCCCCTTTTCATCGGCATACGTTCAGATCGTGAAACACGAAGAAGAAGGATTACCGAGCGCCTTCAACAGCGACTGCAGGAAGGTATGATCGATGAGGTTGAAAATTTACTTAAGGAAGGCATTTCGCCTGACGACCTTTTATATTACGGGCTGGAATATAAATACATAACTGAATACATTACCGGTAAGCGGTCGTATGATAACATGGTCACGCAACTTAATACTGCCATTCATCGGTTTGCCAAGAGACAGATGACATGGTTCCGCAAAATGGAAAAGGAAGGTGCGGATATCAACTGGATCAATGCTGAATGGCCTATGGAAAAGAAGTTGGAAATGGCCCTTGAACTGATCTGAAGGATTTTTCAGTTTCTTTCTGTTATACAAATAAAGCATACATCCGCGGAAAGCTGGTTTAAACTGCGCATCTAACCTGCATCGAAGCCGTGCCTCAGTTCCAATCCTGAGGAATAAAATAATACAGGCTAATAAAAACTATTTTTTTCATAAAACTTTTTTCCTACATTCGTCATTCAGCTTAATTAGAGTCTGTCTATAAACTGGGAAAAATGTTTAATCTGTCATGTGTCTGTCTATAAACTCGCGGTGTTTGTTCAGAATGTTCGAGATCAAGGCGCGTGAGAATTTTAAACCGCAGTATACTAGGGTATTCGAGGATTTAAAATTTAAGCAGCAACGCAGATATCGGACATTATGGACAGACACTAATTAAATAATAATAACACAATGGTAAAAAGGTCAAAATTTCCGGGAGTATTCTGGGTTGCCAACTCGGTGGAAGTACTCGAGCGATTCGCCTATTACGGGATCTATATGGGATTTGGTATATACCTTCAGCAATTGGGGTATTCAAAAGACGATCTGGGATTCATTCAAAGCGTATTTCTGGCTTTCTCATATTTAATCCCCCTGTTTTCCGGCACATTTGCCGACAGATACGGATTCAAAAAAGTATTGATCATCTCCTACCTGGCATATATTCCATCAATATTATTGTTGATCATCACCGAATCCTTTTCAGGCATCGCGCTCACCATGCTAACAATCGGATTCGCTGCAGGGATCTTTAAACCACTTATTTCTGCCACTGTGCGTGCAACAACCGATTCTACAAATAAAACACTGGGGTTTGGTATTTTCTACGCGATGGTAAATCTCGGTGCATCATTCGGCCCCCTGGTAATGGGAAAATTACGGGCTATGTCGTGGGATTATGTTTTTTATACAGCTGCCGCGTCTATTGGTATTATGTTACTGATCACAATCTTTTTTTACAAAGAACCACCAAGAGAAATAGAGGGAGCGTCGCTTAAAAGAAAATTCAGGGATATTGGAGTCGCCCTGTCAGATTATAAATTTACAATTTTTATTATCCTCCTGGGCGTATTCTTCTGGATGCCTTTCTGGGCGTTCTTTAATCTGATGGCTGTTTACATCAACGATTACATGGATACTGCTGCATTGTATACCGGTGTAAAATCAGTTATCGGTGAATGGATCACGCGTACTCTCATATCAAGTGAAGAAGGCGGCATATGGAGGATCAATGCAGAAGCTATTTCACATACCGGATATATCATAATGATCTGTCAGTTATTCATTTCACGGATGTTCGAAAAACGTTCGGCAATTCCTTCATTTCTTCTGGGCTTGCTAATTGCTGCCGCGGGTTTTATAATCCTTGGATTCTCTGTTGTTTGGGCTAACGGGCTTGTATTTTTGGGCATACTGCTGTTTGCCGTTGGCGAAATGATCTCTTCACCCAGGATACAGGAATATATCATGTGGATAGCACCTAAGGAAAAAGCCGGATTGTATATGGGAACAAACTTCCTTGCCACTTTTATCGGTGCCACCCTGAGTGGTATTTATACCAGTTTGATGGGGAAATTCGAATTGGCAGGTCATCCGGAGTATATCATGTATACACTTGGTATACATTGCGTTGCAGGCATACTGGTTATTTTTGTGTTTACAAAGATACTGGGTGAATTTACAGAGCTTAAGGAATAAAGGTGATTGATCAGACACGGCATGTTTATCCGGATGTGTTCATTTAATCAGGGTCTGCTGAAAAACACCAAATAGATTAATAATCAGTGCAATACAGCAACTAATTGTTTGTTAAGTGCAAGGGTTTTAACTCATATTACTTAAATCCTTTGCATTTATTTAAGGATAATATTTCGTTAGTCTGTAGCACATCATCTACCGCG
>CAZBJH010000176.1:0-4196 GCA_964492185.1 uncultured Bacteroidales bacterium
AAAAATTTTAAACCGCGGTATACTAATGAATTCGAGGATTTAAAATTTTGGCAGCAACGCGGATATCGGACATTATGTACAAACACTAATTAGAAGCCATATTCTTTATACTCCTTATCAAAAACATCATCCCCGAAATGAGGATTAATATAAACATCCGAATATATATATTCATGAAACAAACCCTTATCATCATAGATCTCGGTTCCTGCAGGTATATGCCTGTCTTTTTCGATATATAATATTATCCGCTTTGCATATTCGTCAGGCACTTTGATCTCCGTTCCGGGTGTAAGCTCTTTAAAACTTTTAATATTTTTATTGGCAGTGTATATCATATAATCATTTATCATGAATTTACGTGATAGGGATTCAAGATTATCTCCTTGCTGAACTACATATTTTCCGTAGCTGAAATCCGGCTTTTCGAAGATCAGCTTATAACATGCGCGGTCATTGTATTGCACTGTACCGATGTATTTAAAACCCTTTGCAGGATCATCCGCGTATTTTTTGTGAATATGTTCGATCACAGAGACAAAAAAATGGAATCCCGATTTAAATACAGAATGATGGTTATCTTCCCTCATGGAATTACTCAGAGGATCAAGTGTAAGGTTGACCCAGGGAAATTTATTCCGGTTCACAATAGCCTTGTCACCATACTTCCGTTCATTATACAAAACTTCAAGGCCTTCATTGGGATAGTATTGCTTTATGTATATTTTAACCGGATCACGAATGATCCTGAACAGGGATTTTTTTGCAATATAATCCCCGTTGATCCGCTCCCTTGACTGCATGGTTACCATAAGGGTATTAATCGACCTGTTCTTATCAAAGAGCGCTTCAAGTATCTTCTCCTTAGTGTTTTCGGTAGTTGAACTTTGTAATACAAATAATAACGCTGGTAACATTCCAGTATAAATCAATCTTTTCACCATAGTTTACCTTTTTATATTTTCTTCAATTATTTGATAACTTTTATTTCCGTATCCTCATCAACATAGTGTACTCCTTCGGTTATCACTTGTATCCCGTCAGGCAATGTCTTTTTTATAAGTATCCTGTCATCCTTTATCCCGGTAATTTCAACCGGCTTTTTCACCGGTTTATTATCCTGCAAAATATATACATATCCCGACATCTCTGTTGCATTTATGATTGCCTCAGCAGGCAGGGATATGTAATTCTCCGATAAGCTGCAAAATATCAGTGCTTTACCAATAAAACCTGAAACAAGATCTTTACCCGGTTTGTTTATTACTTCCAGATGCACCTCATAGGTACTAGTATAGGGATCGGCAGCATTTCCAATCTCAGTTACCGAAGCCCTGAAAACCACTGATGGATATGCATCAAATTGGATCTGTGCCGAATCACCTGTATTTATCCTCACTACCTCTTTATCGGTCACGTTAACCTTCAATATCCAGTTATTTTTTGTGGAGCCAAACAATATCACAGGTATGCCGGGGCCAACAACCTCACTCTCTTCCGCCAGCAATTTTAGTATGTGTCCGTCTGTCGGTGCTTCTATTGTTGAATGCTTGAGATTAAAACCTGCAATTTTTAAATCTGCCTCTGCCAGCTCCAATGCAGTTTCAGTATCCTGATATTGCTCCAGTGTAGCTACACTGTCGGCATACAGGTTTTTCACACGCTCAAAATCCCGTTTCGCTTTTTTAACAGCTTCACGGGCTTTTAGTGTACGGGCAGTGATCTCATCCTGCTGGAGGCTTGCCAGCAATTGTCCCTGCCTGACTTTTGTCCCTTCATCAATTGTTAAGTGCTGAATGATCCCGCCGGTTTTAAAACCCAGCTTCTGTTGTTTACTGGTTGATAAAATACCGCTGCACTGTATGGTTTCCCTGATCTCTGTTGTTTCTGTCGTGAAAGTTTCCACGGGAACAACAACGGCAGTCTCTTCCTGTGATGATCTGTTACATGCAAACGCAGCGGACATGATCAATGTGATAAGGATCATATTCTTCAAAACTTTCTTAAAAAACATATAATGCAAGTGCCCTTTCATATATAGCATACCGGATTAGATAATCATATTTTGCAATAATATTATTTACTTCTGAACTCGTCATTGATGTTCTTGAATCAATAAATTCAACCAGGGAAACCTGACCTTCCTGGTATTTACGTTTAACGATGGCAAAGGATTTCTTTGCACTCATCATTTGTTTGCCCGTGGCTTCCATACTTTGTTTACCAGCCTGTAAAGCGTACCATGCATCCGAAACCTCCAGCAGTATTTGTGACTCTGCCTCCTTCGACTTGTTTTTCAGTAGTTCCTCCTGCACCTTTGCACGCTCAACTTTTGACTGTTGCTGCCATCCGGTGAAAAGATCCCAGGTAAGCACAAGCGATGCCAGCACAAAATCATCATCGGACGAGATCCTGTAATCCTCTCCCTGAATACCATAATTAACGGCTCCATATATCTTTGGAAGTTTTCCCGAGCGATGCAACTTCGTTCTGTAAGATGATGCTTTCCGATAAAAATCAAGGCCCTGCATTTCCTCCCTGTTTTCCAGTGCCACCTCACGGGCATCCGGCAATTCGTAACGGGGATTACTGATCACCAGGGCCGTATCAACCAAAATATCCGCATTTAAAGGACGATCAAGCAAAAAATTGAAGTAGGATGCAGCCATATGCTGTTGTCTCATTGCTTCGGCTTTCTGCTGATCCAGCTTGCTTAGCTCTGCTTCCGACCTGTATACATTATCAATGGTTATCTTATGATTTTTAAAAAGCTTCTTGTTCACACGAATATTCTCTTCCAGCAATATACGTGTATTATTAAGTAATTTATTTACTTCCAGAGTCTTCAGGTAATTATAGTATGCCTTCTTTATCTCGGCAACCAGTTGTCTTTTATAAACTGTAACATTTGCCGAACCGGCTTTTACCATTTCCGACCTTATTCTGTAATTATATGCAAGCTGGGGATTAATAACGGACTGTATAACCTGAAATTTTGTCTCCTGTTCAGTAGGCCGGTAAAAATAAAATTGTTCATTTTCTATATCTTCCGGAAATGATCCCACAGGTAATCCCATCTGATTATTAATCAAATTCAGATTCCCGTATACAGGGTTCAGGAGATCGCCGACAGGAAATTCAATAATTCTTCCTCCTTTTGCCACTGAGTACCTTGCCTGAACACTAAGTTGCGGAAAGAACATGCCTCTTGCTTCCTTTTGATCCAGTGTTTTAAGCTGAAGACTGTCTTCAATCCGCAGCAAACCCAGGTTGTTATTAAGTCCGTGATCAATGTATTGCTCCAGTATTGCGGTCTGGGCAAAAAGCATACACGGAAAAATCAGGAAAAGAAATCCTGATATGATCTTACCTGAATAAGTGACAATTCTGTAAACTGAAAAAGTCATTTAATATTTACAGTATAGAAATACTTATTGATTATTAATTTAAACAAATCTCAAACCTAACAAATCAATGAAACATTAAATATATAAACTTCTTTTCAAAATACTTATTCTAACCTGTATTATTCATGCAGGTAAAACTATCATGACAGACTCCAATTGGAGCAAAAATAAATTTCGTGTAATTTTGATGGCGGGTAATTTTGAATTAAATTTATCCGTTTAATTGTACCAAACCTCATATCATGCTAATATACCTCCGACGTATGATGAAATACCTGGCAGCATTATTCGTATTTGTCCTGGTGCTTTTCGTATTGGTCCCTGCTATAGTTGAAAACCGGACTTTCGCGGATGTTTTTACTGAACTTTTCACCATTCAGAGGTACCGCATGATGTTATATGTTGTTTTGTTACTGGCTGCATTTTACCCCTGGTTCGGCTTTACCAGAAAAGAGCGTTTCATTAACGGCAATTTTCAAAAAAGCCGGCCTGAAATTGAAATGGCGTTTTCAAATTTAAACTATGTTATTGATTCTGAGGAAGACAGCAAGATCATTTTCAGGAAAAAATCCGATATCTTACGGTTTTTATATTTCTGGGAAGATGATATCGAAGTCGATTACAGAAATAATCCCCTGATCATCTCGGGAATACGGAAAGAAATGAATAAACTGGACAAAGTACTTGATAAATACCTGCTGAAAGAGCAGTATTAAGGGCACAATTGACAGACTCTAAATAGTGTCTGTCCATAATGTCCGATATCTGCGTTGCTGCCAAAATTTTAAA
>CAZBJH010000177.1:0-4161 GCA_964492185.1 uncultured Bacteroidales bacterium
CTAATTATACAATACGGTTAACGTGTTTATTCCTGTCTTAAGATAATGTAATATTTATCCTGATCATTTTTATTTGCATATGTCATTAGCAATTGCATTAGCAAAAAAACTAAGGATTATTTATGTATAAGGTAGTTTTCTATTATCTTCTCAACTTTATAATAATATGATAAACAATAATTTAGATGTAATTCGCCAGAATGTAGCTTATATAAAGCAATCTATTCCACCCGGAGTTTTACTTGTCGCAGCGGCAAAAACACGGTTGCCTGATGAAGTCAGGGAAGCGATTCAGGCAGGAATTAGTATAATAGGTCAAAATTACGTGCAGGAAGCTGAAATCATGCGACAAGCTATAAGTGATCCGGTGCAATGGCACATGATTGGACATTTGCAAAGGAATAAAGTGAAAAAAGCAGTTCAGCTTTTTAATATGATTGAAACAATTGATTCGGTGAGATTGGCTAAAGAAGTAAATAAACATTGTGCATCATTAGATATAATAATGCCGGTGCTTCTTGAAATCAACAGCGGTAAGGAGTCTAATAAAACAGGTATTTTACCCGTGAATGCCGAAAAACTTATTTTACAAATAAATAAGTTGCCCAACCTGCGAATTCAGGGATTAATGACTATGGGGCCCCGCTTTGGAAATCCGGAAAATGCAAGGCCTTATTTCAAAGCTACTAAAATTTTATTTGATCAAATTAAAGAAAGAAAAATACCCCATGTGGAAATGAGGTATCTTTCCATGGGAATGAGCAATAGTTATAAAATTGCCATTGAAGAAGGCGCCAATATTGTCCGGATTGGTACCGTTTTATTTGGTGAAAGACAATATTGATTGGACAGTTATATTGTTTTTTCAGCCTGTATTATTTATAAATCAGGCTTAGGGGCAGATGAAAGGAGTCGAAGGCTGGAGCATGAATAATGCAGGTTAGATGGTGTATGTCCATAATGTCCGATATCTTCGTTGCTGCTCAACCGAACGAAGTGAGCTCTTGAACACCATTAAAAATAATTAACGTTGTGAAAACTTTTTAAATCCTCAAATACTTTAGTATACCGCGGTTTAAAATGTTCACGCGCCTTGATCTCGAATATTCTGAACAAACACTATGACTTTATAGACAAACTCTAGATATTTAAGAGATGAATAATTGAAATGGCAAAAGATAAGAAATTAATAAAATCAATACAGCATCTTAAAAAACAGAGAAATGCGGTTATCCTTGCTCATGTTTATCAGCGTGGTGATGTGCAGGATATTGCTGATTTTGTGGGTGATTCACTTGAATTGAGCAGAAAAGCGGTAAACACACAAGCTGATGTGATCGTTTTTTGCGGAGTACAATTTATGGCAGAAACAGCGGCTATCCTTAATTCTTCAAAGACCGTCCTTTTGCCTGATAAAAATGCAGGATGTGGTTTGGCTGATATGGCAACGTGTAAACAAATAATTGATATGAAAAAGCAAAATCCCGGAGTGGAGGTTGTCAGCTATGTAAATAGTTCAGCAGAAGTAAAAGCCGTATCTGATATTTGTTGTACTTCTGCCAATGCAATAAATGTAGTCAATTCTTTATCATGTGATACTGTTTTATTCGTGCCTGATAAAAATCTGGGTTCCCATGTAGCTGAACATACAAATAAGAAAATTATATTGTGGGATGGCTATTGTTATGTGCACGAAAATATAAAAGTCAACAAAATAAAACAATTAAAGAATGAACATCCGAATGCCGAGATTGTTGTGCATCCGGAAAGTCCTGATGATGTGAGGCATATGGCTGATTTTACAGATAGTACATCTCAAATGTCGGGCTATGTAAAACAGTCAAAACAAAAAGAATTTATTGTTGGTACAGAAGATAATTTTGTATATCGGTTAAAATCCGATAATCCGGATAAGCTTTTTTATCCCGTAGGTACGATATGTGAAGGTATGAATACGATCACACTGGAAAAGGTGAAATCAACATTGGAAAGAATGGAACACAAAATTAACATACCGAAACAGATAAGGGAAAAAGCTACTCATGCACTGGATAAAATGATTGCCATTTCATAAAACAGGATTGGTAAGTCAGACCGCGAATATGAATGGATAAATTTTTAAACAAATTATCCTGATTGGTAAGGGTAAATAAAGCAAACCTGAAACATCAGTTTTTTATTATGAAGGAAGCGCTTTTATATGAAAAACTTGAAAAAGACAGAGTCCGGTGTAATCTTTGTGCTCACCGTTGTTCGATCAGACCCGGAAAAATAGGAATATGCAATGTAAGGGAGAATATAGACGGGAAACTTTATACGAATGTATATGGACGGACCATTACCCAGCATATTGATCCCGTTGAGAAAAAACCTTTATATCATTTTTATCCCGGATCAGAATCCTTTTCTATCGCTACACCAGGGTGTAATTTTCATTGCCTGTTTTGCCAGAACTGGGATATTTCACAGATAACGAATGAAGTCATACTGGAAACAGGGCAGGAGGCAAAACCGGAAGAAATCGTGTGGAAGGTTAAACATGCTGGTTGTAACACAATTGCATATACATACACGGAACCAACCATATTTTTTGAATATAGCTTTGATACTGCCCGTCTTGCTCATGAAGCAGGGCTGAACAATATTTATATTTCAAACGGATATATGACACCTGAGATGCTTGATATGATCGGTCCTTATCTCAATGCTGTTAATATTGATTTAAAAGCTTTTCAGGATAAAACGTACCGGCGGATCATCGGCGCGCGGTTACAACCCGTGCTTGATAGTCTTAAGAAAATAAATCAGATGGATATCTGGCTTGAAGTTACCAGCCTGATCATTCCCGGGTTCAATGATGACCCTGGGGAAATAAAGGATATGGCCAGGTTTGTGGCTGATGAACTGGGTAAAGATGTGCCCTGGCATATAAGCCGGTTTTTCCCTGCTTATAGAATGAAAAACGTACCTTTTACACCAATAGAAACTCTTATGATGGCAAAGGAAGAAGGCCTTCGTTCGGGACTTCATTATGTATATATAGGGAATACCGGGAACGCGGGTGATATGAATACAAAATGCCCTTGGTGTAATACACTGGTGATCCAACGTTCGGGTTTTGAAATAACTCGAAATTTTTTGAAAGACGGACATTGTCCGAATTGCGGAGCAAAAATAGCAGGGGTGTGGATTTAAACAGATTCGCGCGTGTTTGTTAACGCTTGTGCATAGAAGTTGATGAGTTAATAATGGTTAAATTAATATAAATGAGATTATGGACAGATTAATAACAAATATTAAATGGCTTGATGAATTATTACCGGAGGGTTTACCGGTTCCTTCTTCAACGCTTATAAGCGGTCCCGGGGGTACCGGGAAACCACTGGTGGAATTTGCTTTTGTCGCGGCATGGCTAAAGGCCGGAGGGGCTGTAATTGGCATTCCCCTGCAATATCCCGGGAGTGAGCTTCTAATAACAGCCATGAAGAAATTATATAATATGGATTTAAATGATTATCCCGGAAAAATCGTTTATATACAGTTTGATATTGATATCGACGGTTGTGAAAAAATTGATGATAATAAATTAAAGGCGAATATGGTAAAGCCCGAAATATGGGATGAAGCGATCCATAAAGCGGAAAAGATGCTTGATAAAACCGGTCCCGGTACAATGGTTTTCGGGTCGGCACTGAATCTGTTGCTTTTTTCCAAAACATACAAAAACCGTATACTGGATAAATTGAAAGATCTTCTTCAGTATGATAAAAGCAGGATGTATTCTTTTGCTGTTAGCACGAGTGCACTTAAAGAAGATATTAAAGTGCTGGAAAATGTGACAGATAATCTGATGTTTACACGAATGAAAAAACCCATGAAGCTTTATTTAAAAATTGACAGAATGAAAGAAGTTGAATTCTCTAAACAGGAGAAGGAGGTACCTATATCGGAAGAAATGCTGAAAGAGATAAATGAAATAGCAGAGGAAACGCGCAAAACCAGAATAGCAGAAATCAAAAATTTTTAATTGTTTTGTGATTAAGGGTCGGCAGGCCTTTTGGTGTCTTAAAAATTCCGATATATCAGAACAGGAGTATAAGTATAAAAAAATGAGCAATTTTCGGACAAGCGTAACGCGGCAAATGGGACTTTATGGACAGA
>CAZBJH010000178.1:0-4122 GCA_964492185.1 uncultured Bacteroidales bacterium
TTGGTGGTATTGGTTACCTCGCAAATTAATAATTTAATAAGGTGCTCGGTGAACCTCACCAATAACCAGGTTATAAAAATATTCATGTCCTTTTATCTTTGTACCTTTTTTAATATATCCTCATAATGGTGAGGGTTTCATTTGTATAATTTTTAATTAAAGGCTTATAATTAATTAGTGTCTGTCCATAATGTCCGATATCCGCGTTGCTGCTCACATTTTAAATCCTCGAATACTTTAGTATACCGCGGTTTAAAATGTTCGCGCGCCTTGATCTCGAACATTCTGAACAAACACTGCGAGTTTATAGACAGACTCTAATTAATGTTTTATTCCAGTTTGAATATTATTTAGTATTATGTTTAATGCGAATTTAAAAATTTTTTTTAGATAATATATTGTTAACTTTATGTTTAATTCAAACCTATGCTGAATTCATATCTTTCACGGAGTATTTTTGAAAAGTTAATTTACTCACCAACACCCGGTCAGAAGGATATGATAGAGAAATTATCCTGCTTCATTTTAGAAAACGGTGAAGAAGGATTGTTTATTATAAAAGGCTTTGCCGGTAGCGGTAAAACATACACTATAAGCGCGTTGGTCAAAGCACTTGATGAAGTAAAGCAAAGTTCGGAACTTCTGGCACCCACCGGGAGAGCAGCTAAAGTGCTGGCAGGTTATGCAGGTAAACCGGCATATACCATACACAGAAAGATATACAGGCAACAATCCTCACGGGATGGTACGGGAATTTTTGTAAGGGACAAAAATCTTTACAGGAATACCTTGTTTATTGTTGATGAAGCTTCTATGATTTCCAATACATCCATTGAAAAATCGATATTCGGCTCGGGTAATCTCCTTGATGATCTTATACGGTATGTATATGAAGGTGTGGGATGCCGGTTAATACTGATAGGGGATACAGCTCAGCTACCACCGGTCGGTTTATCATTGAGTCCTGCACTGGATAAAAAGAAACTGGAGGGATACGGAAAAAAGGTTACAGAAGTTTTCCTGTCTGATATTGTCAGACAGGCAGCCGGTTCAGGCATTGTAATGAATGCAACCGGTATCAGGAATTTGATATCTGAAGGGATGGAGAATATTCCGCGATTTAAGCTTTCAGGATATGAAGATATTTCGGATCTGCCGGGCAATGAACTGATAGAATCAATTTCTTCTTCTTATGACCGTTACGGTGTTGAGAATACCACAGTTATATGCAGGTCAAACAAGCGGGCAAATCAATATAATGCGGGGATAAGAAATCAAATCCTTTATCGTGAAGAGGAACTGACAACCGGTGATCTGCTAATGGTAGTAAAAAACAATTATTTTTGGACATCAGGAAATAAAAAGATTGATTTTATAGCTAACGGAGATATTGTTAAAGTAACCAGGATTAAAAGAACTGAAGAGCTTTACGGTTACAGGTTTGCCGATGCAGTTATCGAACTGCCTGATTATGCTGTTGAGATGGAGGTTAAGCTGCTGACAAATACTTTAACGGTAGATGCCGCGGCTTTATCCATGGATGATAACAGGAAATTGTTTTATAGTATCCTCGAAGATTACCGTGATATTAGTCCCAGGCGCGAGCAATATGAGAAGGTAAGGCTGACCCCTCATTTTAATGCTTTACAGGTCAAATATGCATATGCTGTCACATGTCATAAGGCCCAGGGGGGGCAATGGGATTGCGCATATATTGACCAGGGTTATATTCCACCCGGTCAGATCAATATTGATTATTTGCGGTGGCTATATACCGCGGTGACAAGGGCGTCTGAAAAATTATTCCTGGTTAATTTTCCACGGGAATATTTTGGAAACAGTATCTGACTAAACACCTATTCCCCGATGATCTTTACAAGCACTCTTTTTCTTCTCTTACCATCAAACTCACCATAGAAAATCTGTTCCCATGGGCCAAAATCCATCTTACCTTCGGTAACAGCAACCACTACTTCGCGTCCCATAACGGTTCTTTTCAGATGTGCATCGGCATTATCCTCGAAACCGTTGTGCTTATATTGAGAATAAGGCTTTTCAGGGGCCAGTTTTTCCAGCCATACCTCAAAATCCTGGTGAAGGCCCGATTCATCATCATTAATAAAAACGCTGGCCGATATGTGCATCGCGTTTACAAGTATAAGGCCTTCTTTTATTCCGCTTTCTGCCAGGCATTCCTGTACCTGGGATGTGATGTTGATAAAATCCCTTCTTGTAGGCGTGTTAAACCATAATTCTTTTCGATATGATTTCATGATCTGTTTCTTTGTTTTTGTTATAATGAATAATAATCACTTTTCATAGCGGGTTGGAAACCCGGCGTACGTGGTTATTATTGGATGTCTAATTCTTTAATGATCCTGTCAATTTTTTGTTCAGTTTCTTTCCTGATTTTTTCGTATTCAGAAATTGATGGGAGTTGGCTCTTTATGCTAAAATAAAACTTTATTTTTGGCTCAGTGCCTGACGGACGTATAGAAATTTTGGATCCGTCACTGGTGAATATCTGTAAAACGTTTGATTTTGGCGTATCGATTATACCGGTATTACCGGTTGCCATATCTGTTGACCGGCCGGTTAAATAATCTGCAATTTTAATTACTATTGATCCGTCAATGGTCCCGGGAGGATTACTCCTGAAATTATTCATCATGCTTTGAATTTCTTCTGCTCCGGCTTTTCCTTTTTTGACAACTGATATCAGTCGTTCATTATAGTAGGCAAACTCCTTGTAAATGTTCAGCAGCAACTCGTACATTGATTTGCCCTGGTTTTTTGCCCAGGCTGCTGTTTCGGCAAGCAGGGCACAGGAAATAACTGCATCTTTATCCCTTACAAAATCACCGGCAAGATAGCCGTAACTTTCTTCCCCTCCGCCGATAAATTCGGCTTTACCTTCATTTTGTCGTATGATATCTGCAATATATTTGAAACCGGTCAGTACATGGTAATGTTTTACATTGTACTTTTCAGCAATATCAGTTAGTAATTCAGTTGTGACAATTGTTTTTACAATGTATTCCTTTCCTTGTAATTTTCCGTTTTCAGCCCATTTTGTCAGCAGGTAATAGAATAGCAATGTGGCAGCCTGGTTTCCGTTCAGTATCGTATATTCGCCAGCCATATTCTTAACCACTATACCCACCCTGTCGCCATCAGGATCCGTGCCCATAACGATATCGGCGTCTGTTTCTTTTGCTTTCTCTATAGCCATTTTCAGTGCTGCAGCTTCTTCGGGATTAGGAGAATGGACTGTGGGGAAATTACCATCGGGAACATCTTGTTCAGGCACGGAGAATATATTTTGAAACCCAAATTTTTTCAGTACCATTGGTACAAGTTTTACTCCTGTACCATGGATTGGTGTATATATGATCTTCATTTGATCGTTGCGTTCGATCACATGAGGTGATAATGATAATGTTTTGATCTTATCGGTATAGATATCGTCAATGTTTTTACCTATAAGTTCAATGTTTTCCTTTACCGGGTTTTGCTTAACCTCATCAATGGATTGTATTTTACGTACCTCCTCAATTATTTTTTTATCATGTGGCTGAATAATCTGTCCGCCGTCTTCCCAGTAGACTTTATATCCATTGTATTCTTTCGGATTGTGTGAAGCTGTGATGACGACCCCGCTCTGACACCCCAAATGCCTGATGGCAAATGATAATTCGGGTGTCGGTCTCAGATCATCAAAAAGGTAAACCTTAAAACCGTTGGCAGAAAAAATGTTGGCCGTGGTCCCGGCAAAAAGCCGGCTGTTGTTTCTTGAATCATGAGCAATGGCTACTCTGATCTGTTGGAGGTTGCTGAAATTCTGCTTCAGGTAGTTACTCAACCCCTGTGTCGCCATTCCCACGGTATAGATATTCATGCGATTTGTACCTGCACCCATAATTCCGCGCAGCCCGCCTGTGCCAAACTCAAGATCTTTATAAAAGCATTCGATCAGTTCCTGCTCATCATTATTAATAAGATATTTGATCTTATCCCTGGTTTCCTGATCAATGTTACTTTTTAACCAGGCATTCGCCTTTTCTTTTACAGATAATAGTAGTTCTTCCCTTGTCATAATCCCTTTATTATTTATTTAGTGTC
>CAZBJH010000179.1:0-3953 GCA_964492185.1 uncultured Bacteroidales bacterium
CGTTTCCGGACCGCGCGAGCCTTGCAAATGGAACCTTCTGAACAGACACATGTCCTTTTAAACATTTTGCCGCGTTTATTGACAGACTCTAATTAACAATCACTATTTGTTCCCTGAAGATCTCCTGATCAGTAATGATCTCGGCATAATAGATCCCCGGAGGGAATCGTTGCAGGTTTATTTTATGATGTGCAGTATTTTCATCTGAATGGTAAACGCCTGAGTAAACCATGCTACTGTTGAGGTTGTAAATATTTATTCTGACAGGTGAGTGGTAATCAAGTGTCGTTTCAATTGTAAAATCACCGGTATTTGGATTAGGATAAAGTGAGACAGCATTTGATACGACCGGCTTTTCGTTGTTTCCGGTTAAATGATAATCATTGACAGTAATGGAGAAGATACCAATAGCACCGTCATATGAACCGTCAACCTGGAGCCATAAAGTATCAAGTGGATTGACATTTTCAACCCGTTGAACAGATGCACTGTAATCATTTTTACCCGGATAATCATCATTGGCAGCCAAAAATATATAATTCCCTGAAAGGATATCATCACAACTGCCTGCTTTGTATACGGCAATCTGGTTGTCAAATCCTTCGGTCTCAATTGACACTTCACCTGTTTCAGGAACAACAAACCTGAACCATATACTGTTATCTATCTTTGTTGCACCGCTGCACCAGCCGTCCTGGGAATTGCAGCCATACAGGCCTTCAGACCCTGTTGGCGGCACGGGCTCATTTTCCTGGGGTGTGGCACATGTATTTGAAAAGGGACCGTTAAACCCTTTTTTTAGTAAAAGTGCATTGCATACATTGTCGTTAGATGTTACGATCACTAATGATTTGCTTACAGTTTCGCATAATCCGTTTGTTGCAGTTACCGTGAATTCAGTATTTTGTTCCGGGGCAACGCTTATTTTGTTACCTTCAAGATTATCACCCCTATCAGATATCCATTTGTAAATAAAACCACCTGTTGCATAAAGATCGATCGGTTGGCCCATGCAATAGGTTATAGTATCAGGAATTACAGAAAATTCAATTTCTTCATGTACATCAATATATTTGATTTTTGTTTCTGTATAAGTATTACCATTGTTATAAACCGTAAGTGAGATGGTTTTGGGGCCGAGTGTTTTGAACACGATATCATGCGGTCCGTGGCTGGTCCTCGAGGAGGGGATTGCATCTTCTCCAAAATACCATAACATGCTGTCTGCTGAA
This sequence comes from uncultured Bacteroidales bacterium, assembly GCA_964492185.1. Classification (GTDB taxonomy): domain Bacteria; phylum Bacteroidota; class Bacteroidia; order Bacteroidales; family UBA10428; genus JAFGSZ01. The sequence goes on from CAZBJH010000179.1 coordinate 1,233, forward strand.
ACTGATGATCTGTTTTTAAATGTAACAAACCCGAACCGGCAGGGAGTTAGATTATCGGCGCAGAAATCTGCATATGCATCGGCAGTTTCAGGATTTAATGATGTTTCCCATAATCCGCGGCCATAGGTTCCAGCTCTGATTTTATTTGATGGGGGATGAATCTCAAGTTCACCTACCATGACATTCGGAAGATTGCCGTTAAAATCTTCCCATTCTCCCAAACTCGCATCGCGGAAATAAACTCCAATATCAGTACCGGCATATAAGCCATTACGGCTGTCTTCCTGAGCCACAATACAATTTACAGGAACATTGGGAAGCCCGGTTGAATAATTTTCCCAGTCATCTCCCCCTGTTTCCGAATAGTATACTTTGTTTCCTGGACTGTACCCCGACAGGCTGATCCATATCTCACCGGGATTTGTCGGAGAAACTGTAATATAAGAGATCGCCAGGTCAGGTAAGCCCGTTTTTATTGATGACCATGATTTTCCACCGTCTGTTGTACGCCATATGTTATGGTATGTTGCTGCATATATAGTATTATCATTTACAGGTGAAATGGCCAAAGATCGTAAATTGATTCCACCCGTCAGATTATCTGATAGTTTTGTCCATGAATAACCTCGGTTAACGGATCTGTATACATCCTGATAGCCGGCATAAAGAATATATGGAATCCTGGAGTGCATAATTACCGGGGTTACCCATGCACCTTCGAGGTCTTCCTCGGGTAAAATGGATGTGGAGCTGGCTCCACCGTTAGTTATTTTATAAAGATCACCATAATAGATAGTGGCGTACATAATGTCATCATCTGTATAATCAATTATGCATTCCATCCCGTCTCCGCCAAGCACTTCCCTCCAGCCTGAGGATGTTCTCATAATGGTTCCGTTATCCTGTGTTCCTGCAATGCACAGGCCGGGATTTGTAAATGAGTTTCCAATTCTGTATACCTGTGTGATATGCAGGCCATCACTAAGGTCTGTCCAGGTTTTGCCATTATCCGTTGTTTTGTATAACCCGCCATCATTTGCCGAGAACAGGATATTATCGTGCGGACTATATTTAAACATGTGATGGTCAGCATGTATATAATCAGCGAGCTCTGACTGATATCGCAGTCCCGTAAGCCTGAAGTTTTCACCCCCGTTAATTGATTTCCATATATTAATACCACCTACAAAGATCACGTCCGGATTAACAGGCGAAACCTCAAGTGCAATATCATACCACGCCTGTCCGCCACCGGTTAGTCCGTCATCCGAAGCTCCAAGCAGGTTTTTATCATACTGCGAATACACGCGGGTCCATGAGTTACCCTCATCAGTTGACTTGTATAATCCCAGTAATCCGCTGTCAGGGTGTTTGCTGACCAGGGCGTAGACAGTTTCAGGCTGACTTCGTGCAACTGCCAGTTCAATACGGTTTGCCTTACCGCCAATATCCAGTCCGGTCATACATTCCTGAAAACTCAGGCCCGTGTTAACGGATTTATATATTTTTGAGTAGCCTCGTAAATTATCATAATCTGTCGTGTAAATCACAGAGGGATCACCGGGTTTGAATTCCAGATCTTTGAAATGCCCGGGTTTTATCAGCTCATAGCTTTGCCAGCCATCCGTGGTCCTGAAAATACCTTTTTTTGATGTGGCAATCATAGTGTCGGGGTGTTGCGGGTGCATCAGCATGCGCCGGAAAAAATTATGTTCTGTTAATTCTTCTGACAGGCTGGTTGTATTCCATGTATGACCACCGTCGATCGATTTCAGAATTCCTATGCTGTATGTATCCCAGGCATCGCCGTCACCGGTTGCAATATAAATGATATCAGGATCAAAAGGATGAACAGCAATGTCAGAGATCCCAATTGCAGGGAGTTTATCGGTTGTAGTATACCATGAAGAACCTCCGTCGGTTGTTTTCCAGAAACCACCTGATGGTGAGCCGGCAAAAAGGATATCAGGGTCAAAAGGATGAAAAGAAATACAGTTCAATCGTCCTGAACCTCCTTTAGTGCTGTCATGAATCAGGGTTGGTGTATCGTCTGGCCCGCAAAACTGCCAGTCAGGATTGTATAGTTTTGTGCTTTTTTTACGTGAAAGCTTCTCCTGACCGGCTTCCCACAGAATAGTATTCGGCAGTTCTCCGCTAGGGTATACCCGGGGTACCATGAAATATTCCCAGCGTTTGAATTGCTTGAAACCATTTCCGCGTGTTACCTCTCTGTCCTGCCAGTAGTGTTGAAAAGCTTTCTGAACAGCATAAAAGCCGGCAGATTGTTCTGTGGATTTGGTTTTATCAACATATGGCATCCAGGGCTGAGCCTGGAGACCAGATGTAAAAACCGTATACAGACAAAACATAATTCCACCGCTTATGTTAATTGTGCGTTGCATGTGCACCTGATAAATTGATCTGTATTATTACAAGCAGGGCTATAAAGGGTGTTTATGCATTTTAAATGCTGAAATTACGAAATAGAAAATATTAAACTATGAATATTAGTCATGTTTAATTAACAAAGTTCGGAATTTCTTTCCTGTATGTAAAGTTTTACAGTAAATACTTTGCAATAATGACAGGTATTTAGTGTCTGTCCATAAAGTCCCATTTGCCGCGTTACGCTTACCCGGAAATTGCTCATTTACGACTGGTAAACCCCGCGTTTCCGGACTGCGCGAGCCTTGCAAATGGAACCTTCTGAACAGACACATG
>CAZBJH010000180.1:0-3945 GCA_964492185.1 uncultured Bacteroidales bacterium
AATTAAACGAATACGCTGTAAAACAGACTAATAACACCATAAAAATGAAAAGAGTATTTCATATACTAAGTTATTTTCAATATCCTTTATTGTTATTTGGGTTATACTTTTTCATAAGACCTATTATACACGGATACGATTATATCTCATCTAACCTTGAATATATTTTTAGTTTATACAATAATGGCTTAATCTTTTTTGGTGTAGCCCTGAGCTTTTCCACATTACAAGATTCAACGAAAACATCGTTAAGATTTGAAAAGAGAGTTTGGCAAAGTCCGAAAAAAGGAAAATTATTTATTGTATTAACAATGATATTAATACTTATCTTTTTTATTTATGGATTTATTGGATATTTTGGCATACATGAAAAAATAAAAGTCATAAAAGAATTTTCGTATGGCTCTATTGTATTAGCAATAGGACTTGTAGGATATTTAAAATTACAAATAGAAATGTATGATAATCATAGAAAAGACAAAAAGGAATAGACTATAATTATTGAGAACAACTAACTAAAATAAACATATGAAACCCTCATCCTTAAGGAATTTAATTTAAAAAGTACAAAAACAACCGATCCCGAGTAATCGGGAGAGCTCATGAACACAATTAAAATGAATAATGGGGTGAATAACAGGACATGAATATTTACTAAGAACTTATTATTAGGGATGAGGGTTCGCCGAAACGAACGAAGTGAGTTCATGAACACCATAAAAAATAAATAGATGGTGAATAACTACCACCAACTTTGATTAAACGAAATAACAAATTAATTACTAATAACTTAAATAAAATATATTCTTGTGAAAAGACTATTAAAAATTCTCAGTCTGTTTATTCTTTTTTTGGCATTTTTATGTGTATTCGCTGCCAGTGTCAGGCATGTTGTATTAGGCAATACCAAATTGGGGGTTTTTTCTCAACCATTAAAAGCCTTTGCCAGTTTTCCCGGCACTGTAAAAATGGTATTGTCCAGTAACGAAATATTAGGCGTTCCCCCAACTTTTGATAAAAAGAATGCTGCTTTAGAAGAAATCAATAATTTGGATTATGATGTATACGGAATTAATGCATTTTACAATACTGATAAAAATCTTTGGGATATTCGGTTATTCAATTTTCATGACGATTCGGTAATATATACATGGGAATTGCATAAAAAGGATTTTATAAAAAAGAACGAAATAAGATTTGAGTCCTCAAGGCCCATAAATCCTCTTTTATTACCCGATAGATCATTAGTTCTAATGTCTGCAGAATCAGAAAATCTATACAAACTTGACAAGGATTCCCGCATTATATGGCATAATACAGACAGAATTTTTCATCATTCGATTAACTTGTCTACAGACAATAATATATGGGTTTGTACTACTGAACACGGACATTTCAAATATGGGAAACCGGCTGATATTTTTCGTTTTCATGATAATTATGTGACGAAGATAAGCCTGCAGACCGGTGAAATACTATATGATAAAAGTGTTAGCGATATTTTTACGGAAAATGGCTATGCCAATTTCGTATATGGTTTTTCAAATGGGCTTTCAAACCAGGGAGGTGAGCCATTCCATTTGAATGATATTGAACCGGTATTTGAAAACGGACCTTTTTGGGAAAAGGGGGATCTCTTTCTTAGTTTACGGCACAAGTCATTAATAATCCATTATCGGCCCGCGACAAATAAAATTATCCGGCTCATTTATGGTCCCTTTCTTCGTCAACATGATGTGGATATTATCTCAGACAGGGAGATCTCTGTATTTAATAATAACTCAACAAGTATGGGATGGAAGATTGAAGGAAATTCTGCAGATAATGAAGAAATGCAAAATGAATTGATCTATTCGGAAATACTCATTTACAATTATGAAGACTCTGCTTACAGACCATACCTGAAAGATCAGTTCGTTAAGGAGAATATATATTCATACAATGAAGCGCTGTGCCAGTTCTTAAAAAACGGAGATGTGTTTGTTGAAAGTCAGAATGATGCAATACTCTATATCATGAACGAGGATGAAATTATCCTGAAAAAACAATATGAAACCGATATGGATAATCGGGTTCATATCCCCAATTGGGTGAGACTATATGAAAACATAAATTTTTAAATGATGGAATCATTATTGTTATACATTGGTCCGGGTCTGGGCGTTGCCACGATCATTATCATTATAATTGTCTTATTAATTATTTTAACAAGTTTGATAATGGTAATATGGACACCGATTAAATCCTTTATAAATAAAACCCGGTCATTTTTCAGCAAAAATAAATAAGAGATGTTATATTACATGCTTGTATTTCTATCCATTTCCCTGATTTCGGTCGGGATCATTTTGTTAAAAAAACCGTTTTTCTCTTTTGCCTCCGCGACAGCAATATTACTGAACAGTATGCTGGAATCAAACCAGGACGAAAGGAATAAACAAAAAATGCTTATAAAAAGCATGGGGAAAACTCTATCAACATTTGGGTTTTTGCTGCTATCAATAACCATTATCCTTGGAATCTCAATAGTACCAATAATGTTGTACCTGAAGTTTACACCCGCTACTTTTATTGATTTGGATACCTCATCTTTTTATTTTTATTTGAGTATGATCCTGGGTAGTGGTGTTTTGTTTCTATTTCCTGGAAAAAATAAAAGTAAAAATGAAGATTATTCAGCATGGTCCAGGCTTCTTCATAGCATGATCCTGGATAATTATAATATTTCTCGGACACTTTTTAAATTGGAAAAAAGATTTTTTAAAAAGACAGCCAACAGGGAAAATAAAGATTTTGTGATTGTTACAGGTCTTGCACGGGGCGGGACAACAGCCCTCACCAATTTACTGTTTGAATCAGGTAGATTTCATTCACTTTCCTATGATAATATGCCATTTCTTTTATCTGTCAATATCTGGAGAAAATTTTATCACCCCAGGAAAAACAAGTTGAAGCAAAGAGCCCATGGAGATAATCTTATGTTTGGCTACAAAACAATTGAAGCCCTCGAAGAACATTTTTTTAAAGTATTTCTTAATGATAAGTATATTGACAACAAAATATTAAAAAAACATGATATTGATCGTGATACTTATGAAGCATACCTGACCTATCAGAATTTAGTGAGCGGCAGGAATGAAGGAACTACGTATCTGGCAAAAAACAACAATTTTATTTTACGATACAGATCATTAAGGAAATACAATCCTGATTTTAAAAATGTCATTATTTTCAGATCTCCCTTATCTCATGCTTATTCATTGTTAAATCAACATAAGCGTTTTTCCGGATTGCATAAGGAAGATCCCTTTGCGCTTGAATATATGAACTGGCTGGGGCATCATGAATTCGGACTGAATCAAAAGGTATTTGACTTAAAAGGAATGGAACAGCGAAAGAAATATGATAATACATCCATAAACTACTGGATAGCGGTTTGGATCAGCTATTATACGCATATCCTTTCCATTGTAAGCGATAAAAATCTTTTTTTGGTCGAATATGCAGATTTGTGTTCCAGACCCAATCAATTGCTGATAACATTGGGAAAACGAATGAATATTGAGTTGACTGTCGACCAAAGGGATCCATATACTGAACGTGAACTTCCGGATCTGGATATCAATTCAGAACTGTTGGATCAGGCAACTGTTCTTTATAATAAGCTTAAAGAATATAAAGTTGCAATTGATAATCCGGAGCCTTTAATTTCCCCAAAAATCAGTGCATCTGTCAAAGATTAGGCGAAAGGCAACATAAAAAGGATTTTTGGTTATTTTACCGACATACTTCCCTGAATCAGGATATGGAGATTATTTATATGCCATAGATTATCCGGATAGTGAGTGGTTGAGAAGTTAAGAAGTTCGTAATTATTTTAGTGTCTGTTAAGAAGGTTCCATTTGCAAGGCTCGCGCGGTCCGGAAACGCGGAGTTTACTTGTCG
>CAZBJH010000181.1:0-3944 GCA_964492185.1 uncultured Bacteroidales bacterium
TCACTGCTGCCTCCCGTAGGAGTCTGGTCCGTGTCTCAGTACCAGTGTGGGGGACTACCCTCTCAGGCCCCCTAGACATCGTAGCCTTGGTGAGCCGTTACCTCACCAACAAGCTAATGTCACGCATGCCCATCTTTAACCGCCGAAGCTTTAATCACAGAAACATGCGAATCCGTGATGTTATGGGGTATTAATCCGAATTTCTCCGGGCTATCCCCCAGTTAAAGGCAGGTTGCATACGCGTTACTCACCCGTGCGCCACTCGTGTAACCACCGAAGTGGTCCTTACCGTTCGACTTGCATGTGTTAGGCCTGCCGCTAGCGTTCATCCTGAGCCAGGATCAAACTCTTCGTTGTAATTAAAAAGTTTAATACTGTCTGGATTTTTTACTATTCAGGGATTCCTAAATAACTCGTTGAACCTTTTTCTTCTCTTCAATATTTTCAAAGAACTATTATCTTATTTCGAACCTGTAAAGTTAATAATTTATCATTAACTATTCCAGTCTTAATCAAATTTATCTCTTAAAGAACTTTTCCTTTTATCACTTGTTTTCAAAGCGGCTGCAAAATTAATAAATTATTTTTAATACCAAACCATTTTGCATGTTTTTATGATTCATTGTTGATCCCGCTTAAAAAAGAACTTGCTTTTGTTATTAGCGTCTGCAAAAATAATTCATATTTTTAATCCCGCAAAGTTTTTTTGGAAACTTATTCTATTGTCAACTAATTATCAATCTCTTATAAAGAACTTACGTGCTGTATTTGAAAATGAGGATGCAAATGTAATGGTTTTGTTTTTATTCCTGCAAGCTTTTTATTCTTTTTTTTTTATTTTTTCCAACTCCGTATTTAATCGACTGAATACCCGGCAATTAATTATGAAGTTAAATATCCTTCCATAATATATTTCCGGGCATGGTTGCTTCATATTCCAAATAGTATTTGCATTAGGATACCTCAAAATCGCAGAATAAAAAATCTCCTTTACTTTAAATAATAACAGGCTTCGCGGGACTGAAGGTTCATTAAAACGATGAGAATTATACAATATGTTAAAAAGTTAAAAACCTCATACAAGATTAATACAAACTTCAATATTCAGATAATATATTATTATTTTCTATTTTCTAAATTCTTATATTCGTGAACAATTTATTTCAATGATGGAGAATAAAAGTATTGTTATTATACCTACGTATAATGAAAAGGAGAATATCGAGAAAATGATCATCAAGGTATTCTCCCTGGGCATCCCCTTCCATATGCTGATCATTGACGACGACTCACCTGACGGAACTGCAGCTATAGTAAAGAGGCTTAAGAAGGAACGGTTCACTGACCGCCTGCATATTATCGAAAGACCAGGCAAACTGGGACTGGGCACGGCTTACATCACAGGGTTCAAATGGGCGCTCGGAAAGGGATATGAATATATCTTTGAAATGGATGCTGACTTTTCACACGATCCTGAAGATCTGACCCGGCTGAAAAAGGCAGCTGAAGAAGGAGCCGACCTTGTTATCGGATCACGTTATAAGTCCGGGGTGAACGTTGTGAACTGGCCGATCGGCCGTGTTTTAATGTCCTATTTTGCCTCTTCCTATGTAAGGTTTATTACCGGGATGAAAATAATGGATACTACAGCAGGTTTCAAATGTTACCGGAGGAGAGTTCTCGAAACGATAAATCTCGACAAGATAAGGTTCAAAGGATATGCCTTCCAGATCGAAATGAAATTTACTACATGGAAAATGGGTTTTAAAATAACAGAGATCCCGATTATTTTTAGAGACCGTAAAGAAGGTTCATCAAAAATGTCGGGCGGCATATTCAACGAAGCCCTTTGGGGTGTATTGAAAATGAAATTCCAAAGCTTTTTTAAATCCTATAAAACTGCCTGAACAAGATGACTGATCTGCTGATAAAAAATGCGACCATAGTCAATGAAAACAGCATTTTCTCAGGACATGTGTGGATCAAAGCCGGTAATATCCATAGAATTATGCAGGGGGTTTTATCAGCTGAAGAAGAGCATATCCCGGCCATAGATGCCAACAGGAAAATGCTTATCCCCGGTGTAATTGATGAACATGTGCATTTTCGGGAACCCGGACTTACTCATAAGGCCGATATAGCCACCGAATCAAAAGCAGCTGTCGCAGGCGGTGTTACGTCATTTATGGAAATGCCTAACACCCTTCCTCAAACCACCAGCCTGGAAGCACTCGGTGAAAAATTTGAACGGGCGGCACAAACTTCACTGGCCAATTATTCATTTTACATTGGAGCCACCAATGAGAATCCGGATGAACTGCTGAAGATAAACCCGTCCGAAGTATGCGGCATTAAATTATTTATGGGTTCCTCAACAGGAAATATAATAGCGGACAATCAACATTCCCTTGAAAGAATATTTTCAGAATCCAGTGTACTTATAGCTACACATTGTGAAGATGAACAAACGATCAGGTCCAATCTTGCACGGTATAGAGATCATTATGGAGATAAAATACCTTTTAGTCTGCATCCGAAGATAAGAAGTGAAGAGGCCTGCTTTAAATCATCATCACTGGCTGTTGAACTTGCAACCCGCTATAACAGCCGGTTGCATATACTTCATGTTTCTACAGCAAAAGAACTGGCACTGTTCAGCAATCAACCGGCAGGCCCGGATAAACGAATAACCGCTGAAGTTTGCACACATCACCTTTGGTTTGATGATACGTTATATGATAAACTGGGAAGCAGGATCAAATGGAATCCGGCAATTAAAACGCCCAGGGATAAAAAATCTTTGCTCAAGGGACTACTGAACAATAAGATCGATGTAATTGCCACCGATCATGCACCTCATACTGAAGAAGAAAAAAACAATGCATACCTGGACGCCCCTTCGGGAGGACCTCTGATCCAGCATTCACTGCCAGCTATGCTGGAATTCTATCATCAGAAAAAGATCTCCCTTGAAAAAATTGTTGAAAAAATGTGCCATGCCCCTGCCATTCTTTACGGGATAGAAAAAAGAGGCTTTATACGTGAAGGATACCGGGCTGACCTTACGCTGGTCGACCTGCACAATCCATTGCAGGTAACAAAAGAAAATATACTGTACAAATGCAACTGGTCACCTTTTGAAGGTACTGTTTTCAAATCCAGAATACTGCTCACTATAGTAAATGGGAACCTTGTTTATAATAACGGGAATATTGATGATTCATACAAAGGGGAAAAACTGATTTTTACCAGATAAAACAATTTATCAATCACCATGAGACTGATCAGGATCCTTCCGTTGATAATGCTTTTGGCATGTCAGAACAGAAGTGAGAAAACAACAGGTGAAGTAAATAATTCCAGGCCGGAACACGGATTCAGTAATGAATATCTGGTCGCTGATACTATCATCTATGATGTGATCATAAAAAATGCCGATCCGGAAGATACATGGCAGCAACATTCACTGAAAAGACTGAACTCTGGTAAGTTAATTGACTACCTCTTTGAGGCAGTATATGAAAAAAATGTATCTGCTATTGATTACTTTACCAATAAGAAGATTGATCCCCGGAAACTTCGGTCTATAGAGAAAGAAGAGGGATTTTCCCGTGATATGATCGGCAAGATACAATTTACCGAATCATGGTATTATAATCCTGCCCGTAATGTTTATCATAAAAAGATACTCTCAGTAGTTATTGGTTACGAGACTTACGACAGCGATACCATTCTCCGCGGTTACAAACCGGTATTCAAAATTGATTTTGAATAAATTTTACATTATAAGTACAAACTTCCCAAGCCGTAAGACATATAATTATCCTGTTAATTGTTTAATCGGCTAATCGTTTAATTGTTTAATCGGCTAATCGGTGCATCAGTTCAACAATTCAACGATTCAACAGTTCAACAAATAGTTTAATCGTTTAATCGTTTAATCG
>CAZBJH010000182.1:0-3843 GCA_964492185.1 uncultured Bacteroidales bacterium
AGTTCAGCAAGAGGAAGAATTACACTCTCTTGGGGAGCATATAAAGCATTCAGAACAAATTTACCTTCAAATCCGATGTCAGCTGCATAGCTGATCCCTACCGGCAACTGCAGAAAGAAATCGCTGTCGATCACACCCAGTTGCAAGCCTGTAAAGGGGCTTATCCCAGGGGAAGTGTAGGGACTGATATACCAGCAGGATCCTGCTGCAATACCTGCCGCTCCTCCTTCACCCTCAGTCAATATGCTAACCAAAATATTGACCTCCGGTATGATAAAATAATCCACTTGTGCTTTGAATAGTCCTATTTCAGGCCAGTAGAGCAATCCAACGCTCAGGCCGGTCCTGTTATCCATTCTTATAGCCCGGTTCCTAACGGACAACAGATCCCCGTTCCGGTAATGAATGGTGCTAACCTTACTTGCTGAAAGTACGATGACCGGACTATCTGCAGTATTCGTAATGCGGTATTTTATTTCTTTTTCGGATTGTTCCACCACCCATCCGATCACTTTTTCGCCGGATTGCAAATAAAGGGTATCCTGTGCATTCGTGTTTATCAGAAAGATTGCATGAAGGAAAAATCCTAAAATGAATAACTTTTTCATAATCGAAGGCTTGGTTTAGTAAAAAAATCAACTCTAAGATTATAAAATTTTCGTGAATGTGCAAATAAAATCCTTGCTGGCGCGAGTTTGCTACTCGTGCCGGTATATTAATTATTAATTGTCTTTTCGTTCCAAAAACCAACCTTATGGCATTAAAAGAAGAGATTGCCCTCCGCACATTCAGGTTGGGAAATAATCGCGCACAGTCCGAAATTTAATTCGCACATCAATCTACTATGATCTTCCTGGCATTGACTGATGAATCATTTTTAAACCGGATAAAATAAACCCCTTTGGTATTGAATAATGCAGAAGGCAGGTTAGCAGTATAATATCCGGGTTGTTAATTTTCATTGACCAAATGGCTGATCTCCCGGCCTTCAATACTTACGACCGAAATAGAAATTAAACTTTTTGATTCAACCTGGTACAACACTTGTGATCTTTCACTAACAGGATTCGGGTATATTGTAAAGCCTGACTGGTTTAAAGCAGTTTCAGTATATTCCCTTATGGAGGATTCTTCAATAATTTCTACCGTATCTTCGGTCATCCCGATACTGTATAACCAGTTTGTGCAGTAATCGGGCCAATTTTCAAAATCAGTGCCCACCGCTTTGCAGATACCCACACCATGGCCACCGTCTTCAAACAGGTTCAGTTGTGCCACTACACCGGAATCAATCAAAGCCTGGTATAGCCTTTCACTGTTTAGCGGACTCACACCGCCATCATCTTTGGCATGTGCCAGAAATGTTTTGGGGCTGTTGGCAGTAACATTTTTTTCTGCTGAAAATTCATCAATAAGATCCTGGGGAGGAGAGCTTCCTATAAGCGCGTTCCGCGATCCGATATGTGTAATATTACTTTCAAAACTGACAACCGGGTAAAGCAGAAACATAAATTCCGGCCGTGCACTGATCGAATCGATCGTATCAACCGGGGTATACACTTGTTTATCGTACATTGTAGCCAGTGAGCTCGCTACATGGCCTCCTGCTGAAGCACCCGATATCCCAATTTTATTGGTGTCCAGCTGCCAGGTAGCCGCGTTTGCTTTTACATACCTCACTGCTCTCCGGGCATCCTGTAAAGGCACATATTTTTTGTTGCTATGGTCATCGACCGGTAACCTGTATTTCAATACAAATGCAGTGATGCCAATGGTATTCAGCCATCTTCCTATGTCCATTCCTTCCACATCATAAACTACCCTTGCATAGGCGCCACCGGGACAGATAATGACGGCACTGCCATTTGGTTCTTCAGGAATTACCGGTGTAATGGTAGGAACAGTGACCTTTTCAACCGCCCGGTTCCTGGTACAGGTTCCGGTAACCGATCGTACGATAATATTTTCATCAATAGTCAGCGTATCGGATCCCGGACCCACACCGTCCGGCCATATCTCTATTTCATTTACCAGTGAATCGACATCCCGGGCAAACGAAGGATTATTTTGCCATAAAATAAATGAAAGGATAAAAATCAACGATAATAATGGTTTTACATTCATTGTGATCATTTATTAATTGTTCCGTAAATATAATTAACAGGAAATAAATAAGCAGGATTTATTGGGGTATTACCGGTAATTTTAATCATTCTATGCATACAGAAAAAAGAGATACACCTGCGCCGGCAAAAAAGGAAGCAGGTTAATAGCATCAATAGTTGCAGGGCAGATGAAAGATACAGTGATAAAAAAGCCTCCCTGGCGACAGCTTTTTATATGCAAATAAGCGAAAACATATGAAGCCAGAGACAAGGATCCTGAATACTGAATAAGTTGATAATAATTATAATGTTGAAATAATATAATTGGATTCGCCCTGAATTTTATTGTATTTCTTTAAGTAGTTCAATGTATTTTTCAGGTGATATTTCTATTTCCCTAAGGATTTGTCTGATTAATGAACGGCCTGTTTATTGGCAGTAGTGTTATTTTTTTTTGCCACTAAATCCACCATTTATTGGTTCTTCATTACAATAACTCCATTTTGCATTAAATTGTGTAAAATCTTCATTAAATTCAATTATTAAGTTTCCCCAGTTATTTCTGTCATAAACATAGGTATCGCATGTTTTTGCCGAACCATTCTCAACCCATTTTCCCTGAATGGTATGTTCGTCAACTAATTTACCAAGAATTTCACCACCATCACTTTCATACCAGCCGGCTATTACATCTCCATACCTGTAAATTTGCATATCGCCGCGTTTAACAGTTTTCCAAACACCCACCACATCATCTTTTACAGGGTTTGCGTCAGGAAAAACAATAATTTCTACTCTTCTATTCTTTTCTCTGCCTTCTTCGGTATTATTATCAGCTACAGGATTACTTTCGCCTAATGCATATGTTTCAATCATTTCACCATTTACAAGACAACTGTCGATAAAGAAATTTTTAATCGCTTTCGCCCGGTCATCCGAAAGTTTTAAATTACTTTCTGCTGAACCTATATTATCGGTATGGCCTTCAATAATGGTTAAACCATTTATTTCTTTAATCTTATCCGCAATTTTATAAAGGTCTGATTTATCGTTACCAAGGGTAGATTCTCCAAAGTTGAATAAAACGGCACTGTTTAATTGAAAATTAATACTTGAGCCAATTGCTCCAATTGCGTCAATATCAGCCCCTGGCCATCTTCCACTTTTATTATCCTTAATATCGATAATTTTAACATATCTGAAAATATCCGTCTTTTTCACGTATTTTGCAATATCTATCGCAGATACTCCACCGCCTGTTCTTCCCACAGAAATCCAATTATCTCCATCTTTTGAGATATATACGTCAACAGGTTCAATAACCGGCCCAATCTCTAAAATAAACAGATCCGGCCCGTCAATATCATAAAGTATATTATCGGTAAATTTTACAATCAATTCACCACCATAGCCTAGTGTCGTGAATTTTTTTTCATATTCTCCAATATAATCCGGAATACCAACTACATTCTGCGGACCATAACCTTCAATTGGAGCAGGGTTACCTACTTTAAAGCTTACAATTTCATCGGCAAATGAAATATCACCAAACGGGAAAAAAATTCGTCCACCATGACCATCAGAATAGGTTCTCCCAACCTGAGCATACAACAATGAAGTTATTGTTAACGTAATAAATGTTAATAATAATTTTAAACTATTCATTTTAACTTTCCCTTTCTTTAGGTTAATATAAGGTAATTTTACTGTGCATGATATTACTGCCAAGGCTTTTGGT
>CAZBJH010000183.1:0-3758 GCA_964492185.1 uncultured Bacteroidales bacterium
CGCTTAAAGCGGGAGAGCTCGTGAACACCATTTAAAATAAACAAAAGGTGAACAAATACCACAAACATTGATTAAAGGAATAATAATTTGTAAACCAGAACGTTAATTATATTATATCCAGATGAAACAATTTAGTATTTTTATCAGCCTTTTTCTTTTTATTTATACGAATGTTCGTGCCCAGGAAGATCAGGATTCCATTAAGACTTATGATTTGAATGAAGTTATTGTCACAGCTACAAAGACCAGGGTAACACGAAATAATGTACCTCTTACTGTTTCTGTAATCGACCGGATAGAAATAGAAGAAAGTTCCGAATCGGCATTATTGCCTGTATTGAGCGAGCAGATTCCCGGATTGTTTGTAACGGAACGGGGTGTAACCGGATTTGGCGTTTCTGATGGTTCGGCAGGCCGGATCAGCTTGAGGGGAGTTGGCGGTGACCCGAACACCCAGGTTCTTGTATTGCTCAATGGCAATCCACAGTACATGGGTATATTTGGCCATCCAATGGCAGATGCCTATATTGCTTCTGATGTTGAACGTGTTGAAGTGATCCGCGGCCCGGCGTCTGTTCTATACGGATCAAATGCCATGGGAGGGGTTATCAATATTATTACAAAAGAACAAATCAAAGATGGATTTAAGGGCAATGCCCGGGCTATGTATGGTTCGTACAATACCCAAAAGTATATGGCTAACGGGGGATTTAAAAAAGGTAGATTCAATGTGTTTGCGGGCGTCAATCATGACAGGACGGATGGCCACCGTGATTCCTCCGATTTTTCAATAACTAACGGCTATATTCGTGCAGGATTGAAATTCAATGAGCATTTTAATTCCACACTTGATTTTTCTCTTGCACAATTTGAGGCTACCGACCCGGGGATGGATACAAGCGTAACTGAAGAAGTAAAAGCTGGTGAAGCCATTGATATTTTTAGGGGAATGGGGGCTTTTGTACTTAATAACCAATTTGACCGTTTCAACGGCTCGGCCCGTTTCTTTTATAATTTTGGTATTCATGAGATTACGGACGGTTTTCGTTCACAAGATAATAATTACGGTCTGGTTGTATATGAAGCGATGAATTTTTTTAAGGGTAATACTATTACATTGGGAGCAGATCTTAAAAATTACGGGGGCTTTGCAGAAAATATAAAAGCCATGAACGGGGCCGGCATGGTATTTACAGATACTACAGTATATGAAGCAGCCGGATATGTTCTGGTGCAGCAGGAATTCTTTGAGAAGCTTACGCTGAATGGCGGTTTCCGGATGGAATATAATGAAATGTTCGGAGCAGAACCCGTTCCATCAGCAGGGTTTGCATACCGGGCATTACGAAATACGGTCATCAAGGGATCCGTATCAAAAGGTTTTCGCAGTCCGACCATACGTGAATTGTTTATGTTCAGGCCGGCAAATGCAGATCTGCAACCTGAAAAGATGATCAACTACGAGGCTACCATAAGTCAACAATTCCTGAAAAATTCACTGTCTCTTGAACTGACGGTATTCAAGGCAAAAGGTGAAAATCTTATAAAAATATTACCGGAAGGTGGTCAGCCGAAGAACGTGAATACAGGTGAATTTGATAACTCGGGGATTGAAGTGGCTGCTAATTATCATTTAAACAGGGATTTAAGTTTTAATGCAAATTATTCATTCATCTCCATGGATGATCCGGTTATTGCTACCCCGGAACATAAGGCATACATTAGCGGAACCTATAAATTTGATAATTTTACCTTTAATTTATCATTACAGGGTATTTATGATCTTTATCTGACTACGGGCGATGATCCCATAAAAGAGTCATATACCTTACTGAACAGCAGGATAGGATATAAGATCAACAAAAGTATAGATATCTTTATTAAAGGTGAAAACCTGTTCAATAAGGATTATCAGGTAAATTATGGTTATCCTATGCCAGGGATTATTATATTTGGAGGATTAAATTTGCATCTTTAGTTTCCCCTGGGTTATAAAGGATTTATGAATAAAAATTTTTTTTCTTTTTTCATTTTATTAATATTACCGGTAATGGTATATTCTCACCCCTGGAAACCTGCTAATTATGTTATTGTTGATACTGATTGCGGTATTGATGATTTACGTGCGATAATCCTTATGTTGGCTTCACCTGATATCAGGGTGCTGGCTATCACTGTTTCATCCGGGGTTGTGGATGCGGAAACAGGATACAGGAAAGTAAAAAGTCTGCTTAAAAAATTCCACCACGAAGGGATACCTGTCGGTATATTCCAACATACATCCATTCAGCCTGAACAATGTGAACAGGCAATTAATTTCTCATGGGGCCCGGGATATGAAGAAACCGGAAATATTCCGGCAGCTGATGAGGTTATAGAGTATGTATTCTCAAATACTAATGAAAAGGTAACCATGATATGCCTTGGCAGCCTGGGATTGGCGGCAGCATGTCATTCGGGGATAAAGGAATACACAAGGAAAATTAAGAGCATTATATGGAGTCTGAACGTCAATGCAGGTGATGATGCCTTTAATTTCAGGCTGGATAAGGTATCATTTAACAAGATCTCAGGTAATTCAGTACCTCTTACTATTATTAATAACGATCCGGAAGATGAGGTTTATACGGAAAATCTGATAAGCTCAATTAGGGAGGTACCCAATGATTATTCGAAAAGCTATGCTTTAAGTCTTGAAAATCTTGAACAACATTGTCTTTTTAGTGACGAGCAGGTAGTTATGTGGTTGCATTTCCCAGGGCTGTACAGCCGGCAACAGGACGGACATAAAGATATTTACAGGTTTGATACTTCGAATGGTTTTCCAGCCGCGGAAGAGGCAATGCTTAACATATTAAGAGGTAATACCATAAACCGGAACCAGGTGATAAAGAGCTTACCTACTGATACATCGGGTTATTTTGATGACATACAACCTATATACACTGCAACAGTGGAAAAATTCGGGAGGGAAGAATGGACAGCTTGTGTAATGGCAAATGAAATGCATGGACATCTTGGCGTATATGCTGTTATCGGTGTGAAAATGGGTATGCGTGCACGGGATTATTTCGGGGCAGGGGTTGATGAGTTAAAGGTAGTCTCATCAGCAGGCCTTACCCCGCCTTTTAGTTGTATGAACGACGGATTGCAGTTGAGTACGGGGGCAACCCTGGGACACGGACTAATTGAGGTTGATCTTTCCGCCGAAGTATCCCCCATTGCTGTTTTTGAATACATGGGCCGAAAGGTGAAAGTATTTCTGAAAGATAGTTGTCGGAAAAAAATTGAATCGGAGATTCAGGAACTTAGTATGATACATGGACTTGACAGCAATATATACTGGGAACTGGTCAGAAAAGCGGCCATTCGATACTGGAGCACATGGGATCGCCATGAGATCTTCGGGATCACCCCTCTGAACCGTTAGGAAGGCTTATTCAGGACCTGCTGAAAAAACACGAAATTAATTTATTATCAACACAATAGGGTAACTTATTATTAGTAAAGTGCAAGAGTTTTAACGCATATTTATAAAATCTTTTGTACTTATTTAATGATAATAATAATATTTCGTTAGTCTGTAGCACATCATCTACCGAGTTGGCTGCAGCTCGCGGTATTCTTATACAGCTTCGCTTTGCCGCCTTGTATCTGATGCACTAAAGACTTTTTCAGCAGACACTAATTAGAGTTTGTCTATAAAGAAAGCAAGGGCTCAGCATTGGGGAATATCTTTTAATCGCTACTATAAACCG
>CAZBJH010000184.1:0-3654 GCA_964492185.1 uncultured Bacteroidales bacterium
CGCGAGCTTTGCAATTGGAACTTTCTGAACAGACACACGACCAGTTAAATATTTTGACAACTTTATAGACAAACTCTAATTAAATGCTATAAATACTTGTGAAACGACCATGATATTTTTTAAGCATAAATATCACAAAAGAATATGTTTAAAAAATATTACGCGAGAGCGAAGCGGTTACATTCGTTCTCAAATTTTTAATTATTTTTTAATCAAATAATTACAAAATTAAACATATTCGAATGAAAAAATCAAAAAAGAAATTTGAAATCACTCTTAAAAGCCATGGCCTCTACGCCGGCTGGGACAATGCACGAAAAGAACTACCCCGCATAATTGAATTTACCAATAAGATCCCGGCTTCAGAAGGCACTGAATTCGGTATGATACTTAACATAAAAAAAGGAAAGGGCATCACGCTCGATTATTGTATCACTCATCCTCCCATAACTGACGAAAAAGGAATACCAATGCCTGATTTCACCGGTGAACATATTATACTGTCCAATGATTATGATTTTTATATCGGTGACAGCATCCGGACTCCGGCTGAACAATATTCCGGAAAGTGGATTATCGATATCATACACAAGGATAAGCTCCTCATCCGGAAGGAGTTTGAAATTTTAACAAAATAAAACCTTCCTGATAATAATCCCGCAACCATGGCCAGTCTCTCCCGGCATACACCGGGATCTTATGTGACATGTGTCCCGCCTCGGTTTTTCTTTGTATTTTTGTTCCGGTTCAACCTGAAGTGCATTGACAGTGGATACTCTCAGAAAAAAAATTAACCTTTACTGGCAGCAAGGTGTGCCTTTTGTATTTTGTATTAATTTCGATAAAACGGGTGGATTTGTTATACCGGTCGAAAACATCAATAAAGAAGAATTGCTGTTCGATATTTCAGGATACAAAAACAGCAACATCAAATCAAACCGCCGGATAAACCTGAAAAAAAATCCTGTAGATTATCCGGGCTACCTGAACCGTTTTAACCCTGTGATGAAACACATCAATGCCGGAAACACTTTTTTACTTAACCTCAGCTTTGAAACTCCCGTATTTTGCGATGCATCTCTCAGGGAAGTCTTTTTTGCCAGTACGGCAAAATATAAAATGTGGCACAAAAACCGGTTCGTTGTATTCTCTCCCGAATGTTTTATCACCATAAAAGAAGGGGTGATATCCACTTTTCCAATGAAAGGTACTATTGATGCAGCCTTGCCGGATGCAGCCTCGCAATTACTGAATGACAGCAAAGAAAAAGCCGAACATGCAACCATTGTGGACCTGTTACGAAATGACCTTAGCCGGATTGCAGATGATGTGCAGGTCAAACGTTTCCGTTACATTGACAAAATAACTGCCGGCGGGAAATATCTTCTTCAGGTAAGTTCCGTGATAAACGGAAAACTTAAATCCCGGGTAAAAAATAAACCGGGTGATGTACTTTTTTCCATGATGCCTGCCGGCTCGGTAACCGGGGCCCCGAAAAAAAAGACCGTGGAGATCATCAGGGAAGTGGAAAATCATTACCGCGGGTTTTACACCGGTGTCCTTGGCTGGGGTGACGGAACCAGCCTCGATTCTGGTGTAATCATCAGGTATATCGAACAGCGCGATGGTAAATTGTTTTATAAAAGCGGCGGGGGCCTTACCTTTATGAGTGATCCTGAAAAAGAATATAACGAACTTATTGATAAGATCTATGTCCCTTTTGGTTGAAACAATACGGATATCCTATGGCAAGGTACAGAATATTGCCTGGCACAATAAACGGTACAATGCTGCCCAAAAGGCCATTTTTGGTAATATCACCGGCATTGGGCTTGAAGAGCATATACAATGCCCGGAAGAATACATCTCCATGCCCGATGTGAAATGCCGTGTTTTGTATTCGGAACAAATTGAAAAAACAGAATTCATTGTCTATAAAAAACGGGTTATCAGGTCACTGAAACTGGTTTATGATGATTCCGTTTCCTACGGTCACAAATTTACCGACCGGCAGATGATAAACAGACTTTTTAAAAAAAGAGGCAACTGTGATGATATTATCATCGTTAAAAACGGAGCCCTCACTGATGCTTCTTCCTGTAACCTGGTCTTTCACCGTGGCAATGAAATGTATACCCCGGCCACTCCATTGTTGCCGGGTACAACAAGGGCCAGGCTGCTGCATGAGGGTAAGATCAGGCCTTCCCTGATAACTGTTGATGATATTCGGTCTTTCGACCATTGTTCCCTGATCAATGCTTTTCTCGAACCCGGAGATATAGTTGTGGATGTTCAAAATATAAGCTAAAGCCTTGTAAACTGTCGGCAAACTCTTGATTTATTCATTTTTTTGCTTATTTTTGGCCTTTTCACATGGTGTTACAGGGGGAACGAATGAAATCTCGAATATTTCTGACGGCTGCATTGCTCCTTCTGGCCATGATCACATCCGGCCAGAAAATCACCCGTTCCGTGATCTCCTCCTATGGTTCTTTCTGGTATGACGGCTTTACATATATTGCCTCCACGGCAGGAGAAACCATGGTGGCAACATTTGCAGATAATGCAAAAACTTATTTCCTTACCCAGGGTTTTCATCAGCCCCCCCTGCAATTATATCCTGATTCACATGAATCCAACGCGATAGATATAGGCCCCAATCCTGTCGTCAGGGATTATTTACGCCTTCAGTTCTGGGTGAAAGATATTACAGGGTACACCATCGAACTGGTAAACATCGTAGGTATACAGTTGCAACATCTGAAGCTGGATGATATTTACAACGGGCAGATCACATTTATAAACATGCAGCAATACATACAGGGTACCTATATTATTCACATCTATTCGCACGACGGTAAAATGATACGAACTGAAAAAATTCAGAAGTTGTAATAAACTTAATACTATGAAAAAAATTAATCTGTATATTACCCTGGCTATCCTGCTTACAGTCCCCGGGCTCCTCTTTTCGCAAGGGGCCCCTAAAGGGATGAATTACCAGGCCGTGGCGCGCAGCTTCAACGGGGAAGAAATTCGCAATGAAGAGATCACCGTACGTTTTACTATCATTGCAGGTGATGCCCAGGGCGACCCTCAGTGGGTGGAAACCCACAATGTTAAAACCAATGAATTCGGCCTGTTTACTGTAACCATTGGCCAGGGGACACAGACAGGCGGGGATAAAAACCGATTTTCGGATATTGCCTGGGGTGCCGATCCCCATTTCCTTAAAGTGGAAATCGATTTTGAGGGCGATGTTCACGGATTCATGAATATGGGGACCACCCAGCTCCTTTCAGTACCCTATGCCCTGTATGCCGAATATGCAGCCAATGGCGGAACAGGCGGCGGCAGTGATCCTGATGATCTTGACAAGGACCCTGAAAATGAATTGCAACATTTTGCAAAGATCGATTCCCTGCTGGCACTGATGAAAAAAAACGGTGAAATATACTCCACAATTGAGAACGATTTTGAACCAGCCAACGAAATCCAGAATCTAAGGCTTAATGATAACATTCTTGAAATTACAAATAACCCGGATGCACGCTCCATCGACCTCAGTCCTTATCTTGACAACACGGACAAACAAACACTGGCCATGGAAGAAGATTCCATCCGCATTTCCGGAGGTAACGCGGTGGATATTTC
>CAZBJH010000185.1:0-3558 GCA_964492185.1 uncultured Bacteroidales bacterium
ACTTTTTATCACAGCATATCCGCAAATACAAGGGTAAACTGCTGATAAAACCATCACGGAAATCTGTTCAGGCTTTCAAAGATAAGATAAAACTTATTGTACGGGAAAGCCATGGACTGCCTGCACATGCCCTCATAAGGAAACTAAACCCGGTTATCCGGGGGTGGTCGAATTATAACAAGGGCATTTGCTCAAAAAACACCTTCAGGAAACTGGAGATTTTCATTTTCGGACAACTCTGGAAATGGTCTACCCGCCAACATGGTGGCAAAGGCCACAAGTGGGTGTTCAAAAGGTACTTTCCGGGCAATCATTTTTCCGATAAACGTGTATCGGTTAAGGGTACGTACACCTACCGCTTATATAAAATCGGTATGGTGCCTATCCGGTATCACGTTAAAATCGTTCAGAAGGCCAATCCTTACCTGTCTGAATTTGATGCATATTTTGAGAAAAGGGTATCCTCAAGGAAACGTTTAGCTTTGGAATGCAAACAAAATACTACTTTTGTTTACAGTGGTAAAAATAATAGCCGGGTCTACCCTAACAAGGTTGGCCTTAAAAGTGCTTGAGTCCGCCAGTTGGCGGATGAAAGTCGCACGTACGGTTCTTAGGGGGCGTAAGCTACCCGGTTAGCCAATATTAAAAACCTCCGTACAAAGTTTTGCGCAATATTTGGATAAATGATTTTAAATCCATAGGTTTGTAACCTATAAGTTACATATAGATAACTTTGTGTTACATAAAAATTTAATATTATGGAAACTTCATTGATTGAAAAATTAAACAAATCAAGATACAACTTGATAAAATGGTTTACAATTGGTTGGACAATTTGGTTTGGTGGATTTATATTAAAAGATTTGATTAGTAATAATTTAATACTAGGATTAATAATTCTAATTGGATTATTTGGGTGGATAATATTTTCAGTAAATCTTATACGACTTAGAAAACTTGGAAAGATTGTAAATTCTGATAGTGATTTAAAAAATGCTCTAAACGATGAGTTAATGTTACATAACCGAAACAAATCATTTACTGTCGGATATTGGACATTTAGTATTTTGATTTGTATTTTCTTTGCATTATCTATTTTCATTGATATTTCGACTTTGATAGTTTGTGAGATTACCTTATACATTGGAACTCTATCAACTCTTGTGTCTTCATTAATATTCAATAGAGATTAAGATGGAGAATTTTGAATTGCAAAATCAAATTAAAGTGCAAAGAGCAATAAAAAATTTAACTCAAGAAGAACTTGCGACAAAAATTGGAGTAACAAGAAAGACTATAAATACAATTGAGAATGGAAAATTTGTACCTTCAACTATTTTAGCGATTAGATTAGCAAGATTCTTTGAGATTAAAGTGGAAGAACTATTTGAACTGATTGAAAAATGAAATACTGGCTACAGCATGCGGTGAAGAGAATATTTTTCAATCTGGACAGGATACTGTGGCGGAACATCTGGAATTGGGCACGCAGAAGACACAACAACCTTGGATACAGAAAGATTGTATCACTTCTGTTTATGACCATTGGCAACAGAAAATGGCAATTCTTTGGCAAGTTTTCCAACGGGAAAACAATTTTGCTAAGGATGTTTGCTCTTTTCAAAATCAGACGCCATAAACTCATTGCAGGGGGTACAAATCCTTTCGACCCCTCTTGGGATGAGTATATCCGCAAGAGAAAGTTGTGCGGGATTTTAGCCTGAATTTTCATATATTGTCGGGTGGTTTATTCCGCCTTTAGAGAGCTTGAGCCGTATGATGGGAAACTATCAAGTACGGTTCTTAGGGGACAAGGGCGGAGCAATCCGCCTGCGTTACCCGACAAAGCATCCGTGCCTAAAAAAAAACATGATATTAATGTGATATTTTTCTTTTTCTGCGAATAATGATTAAACGATTAATGATTCAAAGTGGATAAAGAAAAATTTATACAAGTTATTACCGAAAACAAGAATCTTCTGTATAAGATTTGTAATTCGTACTGTCCGAACCCAAGTAATAGACAGGATTTAGAACAAGAGATTCTTTTGCAACTGTGGAAAAACATTAAAAATTTTGATGGACGCGTTAAAATTTCTACATGGATTTACAAGGTTGCATTAAATACAGCGATATCGAATTTTCGGTTGGATTGTAAACGTGTTGATAAACCAAGTGAAAATGACTTAGCATATTTTTCTTTACCTGATTTTGAATATGATTCTGAATTTGACGAGAAACTGCAATTATTAAACAAATTGATAAATGGTATGTCAAAGCTTGATAAGGCATTGATGCTTCTTTATTTGGATAATTACAAACAAAAAGAGATTGCGGAAATTCTCGGTATTTCGGATTCTAATGTAGCTACAAAAGTTAATCGGATAAAACAAAATCTGAGAGAAAAGTTTAGTAACTATTAAAATTAAAATCATGGAATTAGAAGAATTAAAAAAAGTGTGGTCTGATTATGATAAAAAGCTCACAGAAAACCTCAAGACCAATAACGAGCTGATAAGAAAAATGAATTTAAACAATGCGAAATCAACTATGGATACACCAAAAAGATATGAGATTGTAAATGTTATAGGTGGATTTGTATTTTTGCTTGCTGTAATAACATATACAATAAAATTATCTACAGATTATAGGGTTCTTGTTTCAGGTATATTGACTTCCGTATGGGCTATGATTTCATTGCTTTTATCTGTTCGATTGCTTAATTCAATTGTTAAAGTTGATTTTTACAATGATTCAATCATAAAAATTCAAAAACAGATGATTAAGTATAAAAAACAATTTTTTAGTATGAAGAAGTATATGTTGTATACTGGACCTGTTTTTGTGATTGCAGCTTTTCCATTTTTGGCAAAAGCAATGACAGGATTAGATATATTTATGTTGCCGGTTAATTATGCTGTTGGTGTTGCAATTGTACTGATAATTGGGTATCCTGTGTCTATATGGATTAATAAACACTGGTATGAAAATAAAATGATTGATACTGAAAAGTTTTTGGAAGAAATAAATAAATTTGAAACAGAACAATAACCGGTTGCTAACAATATAGGAATTAAGGTACAGTTGAGCAAAAAAAAGAGGTGACGGATCCACAGATCTTTAACCTTCTTTTTGTAGTGTTCACTGAAAATAGTTTTCTCAATTGTGTTTTAATTCTTGTTGAGCTAAGCCCTTGATAATTAGCGGAAAACTATAAGGGGATTTAATGTTTTTCAGATATGCAATTATAGGGAGAATTAAGGATAATTTTTGTCCGATAATATTATGTTTTATCTTCGTCATTTGAGAAAGGATAAGAACTTTAGCAAATATATAATAATTGATTAGAAATGAAAAGCCACCGGCCGGTAGGGCGGTTTAGTTCAACACACAATATAAAGCATTGCGGTTGAAGTGTTTGCGTTCGGCATTCCGTTCCAAACCAACTTCACCAACGGTGGACAAAAACGCGTCCCGAACCCCGCAACGCTTCATATTTGGGGAACGTCAGACTGTCTAAAAACCCCCATTAATTGTTAATAAGTATATGGATATATT
>CAZBJH010000186.1:0-3424 GCA_964492185.1 uncultured Bacteroidales bacterium
TTTACTATGGAATTTGTTACTGGCAATCCTGCACTGTTTTTTCAAGCTTTGTCAGGTCAAAACCTCTTTCTTTCAACCTTCCGGTGATTGATTGATAAACGGTATTATCCATCTTTGGTGTTCTGCTTAGTATCCATAAATACTTCATGTTTGGATGGCTTACCACAGCATAACTATAATCATCGGCAAGATCAATTATCCAGTATTTTCCTTTAAACGGCCAAAAAAACTGAACTTTCAGTTTTGCATTGCCGGAATTCTTTACTATAAATGCCTTCCCTTTAATGTAGGCTTTTTTATCGTTTTCTTCGGGTTTGATACACCTGTTTTCAACAATTATAAAATCCTTATCTGAAAGACTGTATTCAGCGGTTGTACACTTACATCCTTTTTGAAACTTTTGCGGATATGCTGCTATCTCATACCATTTGCCTGTATATCTGTTAAGGTCAACTTTTGATACTGTCTGCAGGGTGTTTGTCTGGGAACAGGATGTCAGCATAAGCAAAAGTATTAAAAAAGGAAAACATGTGTTTCTGTTGTTTTGTTGTTTCATTTGAATAGATTTTTTCTATCCTCAATTTAGTGATATTTTTTATAAATTCGTATACCATACAGAAATAAAACAATTTAATGAAAAAAAATGATGTTAATCAAAAATGGCATTCCATAGCTAAGGATAAGGTAGTTGAAAAAATAAAAACAGATCCGGATAAAGGACTTAATCCGGAGGAGGTTGAGGAAAGGTTGGCTATATACGGAAGGAACAGTTTGCCCAGGGGTAAAAAGCGGAGTATGTGGGAGCGACTGCTTTCACAATTTCGTAATGTGTTGATATATGTTCTTGCCGGGGCGGCTGTTATTACAGCTCTCATGGAGCACTGGGTGGATATGTGGGTTATTCTGGCTGTGGTGGTGATAAATGCACTGATCGGATTTATCCAGGAAGGGAGGGCTGAAAAGGCACTTGACGGTATCAGGAAGATGCTTTCACTCGAAGCCGAAGTGATAAGGAATGGAAAGAAAAGAAAAATTAATGCTGAAGAGCTTGTCCCGGGAGATGTGGTTTTGCTGAAATCAGGAAATAAGATCCCGGCCGATATGAGGCTGATCAGGGCAAGAAATTTCACTGTGGAAGAGTCTCCTCTTACCGGTGAATCTGTTGCGGTGGAAAAAGATACTGAATCTGCAGAGGAGGATGCGGTGATTGGTGATCAAAGATGTATGGCTTTTTCGGGTACTTTTGTTTCATACGGAGAGGCAACGGGGATAGTTGTAAAAACAGGAGCTGAGACAGAAATAGGTAAGATCAATAAGATGTTATCGGAAGTGGAGGATATCACAACTCCCCTGTTGAAGAAAATAGAAAAATTCAACAAGCGGCTTTCTTTTGTCATACTTGGCATTACTATATTGTTCTTTGCTTTTGGTTATTTTATCCGGAGGTTTGAGCTTTCGGAAATGTTTATCGCGGTGATAGGGCTGGTGGTTGCAGCCATTCCCGAGGGCCTGCCGGCGATCATTACGATCATACTGGCAATAGGCGTTCAGCGGATGGCCGGTCGTAACGCGATAATCAGGCGCCTGCCCTCCGTGGAAACTTTGGGTGCGGTAAATATCATTTTTTCGGATAAGACCGGTACTCTTACCCGCAATGAAATGACTGCCAAAACAATTATTACTGCAGAAAAGGATTACCAGGTGGAAGGATCCGGATATATACCGGAGGGTAAGATAATTAAAGACGGGAAAGATATCGATCCGAAAGATGACAGGGTTTTATGGCAACTGCTTCAAGCAATAAGGGTGAGCAATAATTCGGAGATCGATAAGGACGGTGAAGGTAACTGGACCCTCAACGGAACTCCTACTGAGGGTGCGATGCTTACATTAGGCTATAAGGCAGGTTTAAAAGATTATAAACCTGAGCGGATCGATAATATCCCTTTTGAATCCGAACATAAGTATTTAGCCACGCTTAACAAGACGGACGAGGGGGTTTTTGTGTTTATTACAGGTGCGCCCGAAGTGCTTCTTGATATGAGCAATAAGCAATATACCGGTGAAGATGCTGAAGATATTGACAGGGAGTATTGGGATAATAAAATGGAAGAAGTCGCGGGCAGAGGACAAAGGTTATTGGCGGCAGCATTTCAGGAAGCTGATGAAAACCAGACAGAGATAAATAAGAATGGTGTTGGGAAAAATAATATATTTCTTGGGATCGTGGGAATAATTGATCCCCCGAGGCAGGAATCATTTGATTCCATAGGGGAATGTAAAGAGGCCGGTATACAGGTGAAAATGATCACCGGGGACCATTTAATCACTGCAAGAACTATTGGCGCGGAAATAGGTATTGGAGATGGAGAAAAAGCGCTTTCAGGAAAAGAGCTTGAAACCATGAGTGATGAAAAACTAAGAGAAATAGTAGAAGAATATGATATATACGCGCGTACCAGTCCCGAACATAAGCTGAGACTAGTAAAAGCCTCACAGAAAAATGACAGGCTTTGTGCTATGACAGGGGACGGGGTGAATGATGCTCCTGCATTAAAGCAGGCAAACATTGGCATTGCAATGGGAATTAAAGGAACAGAAGTATCAAAGGATGCATCTGAGATGGTGCTCACTGATGATAATTTTGCCACTATTGTCAATGCTGTGGAGGAAGGCCGCACGGTTTACGACAATATACGTAAGGCCCTTCTTTTTATACTGCCGACAAATGGTGCCGAGTCGCTTGTACTTATGTCTGCAATTATCCTGGGCATGGGAATGCCCATTACCCCGGTGCAGATATTATGGGTAAATATGGTAACTGCTGTTACCCTGGCGCTTGCTGTTTCTTTTGAGCCAATGGAAGAAAAGTTAATGGAACAACCACCCCGAAGGCAGGATGAGCCAATACTGGGTAAATTGTTTATATGGAGGATAATATTTGTTTCATTTCTTATAGGGGGGATAACTTTTTATATGTTTAATTACATGGAATCCATCGGTAAAGGATTGTCTGAAGCCAGGACTATTGCAATTAACACCCTGGTATCGGGCCAGGTATTTTACTTGCTTAATTGCCGCAGAATAAGAACTACCAGCCTGGGCAAATGGTTTTTTAATAATAAATTTGTGTTTATAGCAATTGGTATACTGTTGATCTTCCAGCTGATTTTTGTATATGTGCCTTTCATGAATACATATTTTGACACCTATCCTATTGATGCTTCATTATGGACATACCCGGTTGTTGCTGGTATAATAATATTTTTTATTGTTGAACTGGAAAAATTCATAGTCGGTAAACTTGCCGGGAAAAAAGAATAATTTGGGTGAATTCCCGGGTTTATGAAGGCTGTGGAACAGCAGGCCCTATATAGTGTCTGTCCATAAAGTCCCATTTGCCGCGTTACGCTTGTCCGAAAAT
>CAZBJH010000187.1:0-3363 GCA_964492185.1 uncultured Bacteroidales bacterium
CGGAGCTGGCACCATTATTTTTTTTGGGTTACCGGTTAATCATATCCTAAATGTTATGGGCTGGGTTTTATTTGTTTTCTTAATCACTCAGTTCTTCAATCATTTTCATTTAATTCTATTTAAAACACCATATGGAGACTCGTCAATCCTTAAGTACATCGAATCTGCAGGCATTGCATTATGAAGTCCAAAATTTACTCTTGACAATTTAATAATCTTGTTTTGAGTCGAGATAGTTATTTCTCCAAGTGTAACATTACCCTCCATCGGTTGTCGAGTAAAATCAATCGTGTAATCACCTCGATAATCATTACTGACATTATCTTTATCCAAAGTAATCTTTGCTTCACCATCGGCGTTTAATTCAAGATATATAACATTCTCATATTCTGAATGCTCAAAGACAGATTGCCATTTACCAATTAAGGCTTCTTTAAATTCGTCAGCATTAAAATCCTCCGTTAGCTCAATTATCTCACTATCCGTTTTTGTATCAGTATCAGAATCTGATTCTTTATCACATCCAATCAAGGATATTAAAACAGAAAGAATTATGAAGTAATTAATCTTTTTCATATTTGATTATTTTACAGGTATCGCATTTATGTTATAATTCATCATCGTAATAGTCATTTTACAAGATGTCAATTTATGCAGTATGGTTGCTTTAACCTTGCCCATAACGGAAAATTGTTTGTTGTCGTTGCGGATTTCGAGTGATTATCTGTCCGGTTACGGACGAGATAATTACGGGAATCCGAAGCGACAAACACCACGTCAACCGCAATGCAATAAACAAAATGTTGAACTAAACCGCCCTACCGGCCGGTGGCTTTTGGAGCCCCGGTCGATAGTTTGCATATTTGTAGCGGTATTAATTAAAACATTCATACTATGACAAATTTAAAAAAAGCTTTGAACAAGAAGCTGTTCTTCGTAATTTAAGTGCACGTACACGTGAAGCCTACTGGTGGCATATTAAGGATTACTCTGCTTTCCACAGTAAAGACCCGCGGCAAACGGGTATCAAAGAACTCCGTGCTTATTTCCAATCGATGCTTACCGATGGTAATCATAAGCCCGGCAGTGTCAAGATGGGCTATTTTGCCCTGAAGTTCCTTTTTACACAGATCTACCGAAAGGAATGGGCCAGGGAATACCTTCCCACACCCCGGATGGCCAAAACCCTTCCCCTGGTCCTTTCTAAAGATGAAGTACG
The DNA here is from genome assembly GCA_964492185.1 of uncultured Bacteroidales bacterium. Classification (GTDB taxonomy): domain Bacteria; phylum Bacteroidota; class Bacteroidia; order Bacteroidales; family UBA10428; genus JAFGSZ01. The sequence continues at coordinate 1,220 of CAZBJH010000187.1, forward strand.
TGATGTGCTGGCTGCAATTCCCAATTTTAAGCACCGTACAGCAATCATGTTTATCTATTCTACCGGCACCAGGGTATCGGAATGCGTAAACATTAAGCTCACCGATATTGACAGTAAACGTATGCAGGTCAATATCCGGGAAGGCAAAGGCCTGAAACAGCGCTATGTTCCCCTCTCACCTGTGTTGCTGAAGACCCTGCGTTCCTATTACAGGCATTACCGTCCCCAATATTACCTTTTTGAAGGTGCCAGTGGTAAAAACACTCACCTGGGTGTAACTGCCATACGCGAGATATTGCTGAAAGCCCGATATCGAACACCTCATATCAACAAGCGATATACTCCACATACTTTCCGTCACTGTTTTGCAACCCATTTACTGGAACAAGGGGTAAACCTGCTGGTCATTCAACGACTGATGGGGCACTCCGATCTGAGCAATACACTGAAGTACCTGCACGTGCAGGTACTGGCTGTCGAGCAGGTGATCAACCCTTTAGATAACATTGATAATGCGCTGGGATTATGCAAAAACAAATAAATCTTAGTGATATTCTTAATGAATATGGTGAAAGCTATATCACCCGCGATAATATCAAAGGCCAACAAAAGGGTATCATCCGTCTGTTGATGGCATGCCGGTCGGCAGCCCTGGGAAGCCACTATGAAAAATGTGATGCATGTCATTACCTTAGCAAAGCACACAATTCATGTCGTAACCGCCACTGTCCGCTATGTCAGCAAAAAGACAAGCTGCAATGGCTGGAAAAACGAATGAGCGAAATGCTGCCGGTGGGATACTACCACTTGGTTTTTACTATCCCACACGAGCTAAACCCGCTTTGTATGCATAACAAAAAGTTAATGTATGATATCCTTTTCAGGGCTGCCTCACAAACCGTGCTGGAGCTAGCTAAAGATCCCAGGCATTTGGGCGCTGATACCGGTTTGATTACCATCTTGCATACATGGGGGCAAAACATGAAAGAACATCCCCATCTGCATTGTATTATGCCGGCCGGGGGGCTTTCATTTGACAGGGAGTATTGGGTACATCCGCATAAGAAAGATGACTTTTTTGTTTACTACAAAGCAATTTCCAATAAATTCCGGGGAAAGTTCCTGGATTTATTATTCCAGGCTTACCTGGGTGGCAAATTATCGTTTAAAGGTAATATTTCGATGCTTGACGCAAAAAAGCATTTTGTCAGTTTCAAAGAAAGGCTTTACCTGAAAGGTTGGGTAGTCAACATCCAGACTCCATTTGGCTCACCGGAGAAAGTGCTCGAGTATCTCTTGCGTTATGTTTTTCGCATTGCCATCACAAACAGGCGTATTATCGAAGTTAAAAACGGTAAAGTACTCTTTTCATGGAAAGATTATCGAACAGGCCATTTCCGGAAAATGCACCTTGATGTGGATGAGTTTATCCGCTGCTTTTTACTGCACATTCTGCCCAAAGGATTTTTTAAGGTGCGTTATTACGGAATCTTTACCAGCAGATACCGAAAAGAAGCGATCGAAAAATCCAGGGAACTGCCCAGGCAGGATGAACACAATAAAAAACAACAGGCGTTAGAAGATGGCAATCGACATTGGGGAAAGCAGGATACACCCTGGCAGGAAATCAAAAAAATGATCCGGACTTACAAAAAACCAAATTGCCCGGTATGTAAAAGAGGACACATGAAATTTGCAGGCCTGGTACCTGCAGACAGGCACATGCCCGGATAGATCATCCCGGCCCGGAACGTTCTTTGAAATAAACCATTCATTAACGGTCAGTTGAAATAATCCGGCCAAATGGGAAAGCTATATGCCATGCTGAAGAAAAATGGGGATATAAACTGACAAGGTGTTAAACACATAAGCCCCGGGAATAAAAACATCCCTGGATAATCTGCAAAAACAAGGAAGAAAAGTATTGAATCCCCTTATATATTCTTGCTATATTTCAGGGGTTTAGCTCAACAAGAATTAAAACACAATTGAGAAAACTATTTTCAGTGAACTCTACAAAAAGGAGGTGAAAGATCTGTGGATCCGTCACCTCTTTTTTTGCTCAACTGTGCCTTAATTCCTATATTGTTGTGCTTTCGTGCATTATTCTGTAGTCAAAAGTAACTAAAAAAACAGAAAATATC
>CAZBJH010000188.1:0-3339 GCA_964492185.1 uncultured Bacteroidales bacterium
TTCAAAAGAAGAAATCCAAGACTTAACTCCTCAGGAACAAAAAAATTTTATTGATAATAAATTGATAAAACGCTATGGAATTGCAAATGTTGAGGAAAATGTTGATATAAATTTATCTGACGCTTCAAATCTTAAAAGTAGCTCACTATCAAATGGCAAAGGGATGTGCATTAGCTTTAAAGATACCTCAATCAATGTTTATGCTATCCAGTTGGATAAAAACTCTAAAAAATTTGCTATTTACAAATCTGTTAAAGCTGATAACGGTAAAACGTACACTTCTTTTGAAGGGCAGATTACCAATACAGTCGATTCAATTGGCAATGGATATGTAGAGCTTCTGAAAAACGGGGAATCCAATCGGTTATATTTTAAAAACAAGAAACTTGTTAAAAATAACAAATCTTATGGATTGTTTAAATTAGCTATGGCCGGATGGTGTCAACAGGAAGGTTCTGAAGGGTTTGAAGAATGTTTTGAGAGAGAAAGTGAAGAGTTTTGTGATGATTTTGTAAGTACTGTTGCTTACTACACAAATGTATCAGTACCAGTTTTAATTGCAACAGCGTGTCTTTGTTAGAAATAATAATTAATATTTTGAGTATGAAAAGTATTATTGGAAGCGCATTGACGCTTATCCTATTGGGAATAGTAATTGTACTAATAGGTGCCTACTTAAAAATTCAGGGGCATGGGAATGCAACCATGTTGGTTGGTTTGCTTTTAGAACTTTTTGCCATTATTCTTTTTATAGTTAAATATTATAAGAGAAAAGCGGCAATATAGCTTGTTTAAGTCATGTGGAGTTATAAAATTCCACATGACTTATCGTATTCGTTTTAAAATAGTTGATGTTTTCCCATTGTTTGAATATAAAATATACCAAGCCTTACCAATTATATGATCTTCCGGAAGAAATCCCCAATAGCGAGAATCCAAAGAATTAGACCAATTATCTCCGAGCATGAAATAATAATTCTGTTTAAACATGTAATACTTCATTATTTTATTATTTATTAGTACTTTCCCGGAAATGGTATTCAGGTTATTATGCTCATAATTTTCGATTATTCTTTTATAAATTTTTATATTGTTGTATGTTAATTCTATAGAATCTCCCTGCTGGGGTATATAAAGAGGCCCCATATTATTTTCATCCCATTTTAAAATTACATTAGTACCTTTTAGGAATAGGTCGTATGTTTCAAATTGTTCTTGATATTTACTTTTTACTTTATTGTTGGCCTTGATTTCTGAAATACCTTTATTATTGATATAAATACTGTCATTTTTTAAACAAATAATTTCACCCGGTAAACCTATACAACGCTTTATATAAGGAGTACGTATTGTTATAGGACAAAATTTCTTTTGGAAAAAATCGGATTGATCTATACGTTTAGTCCATTTGTGTGTAGCTATGTATTGATAATAATTCAAATATGGCCGATTTACAAACATAGTATCTTCAACAGGCAAGTTAAACACAATAACATCATAACGATTAATCTGAGAATAGCCTAAGGCTCTATAATAGATATTTTTATATTTTACACGTAAGCCAAATTTCAACTTATTAACAATAACTATATCTTCGGGTAAAATTGTATTTTTCATTGAACCGGTAGGTACACGATATATTTCAAATATGGAAGTTCCAAAAAAATAAATAACAAACAAAAAGGTTATGCAATAAAATAAGATTTTGACAGGTTTCTTATTACATAACTTTTTTATAATCAAAATCATCCTGACCACTTAGTAAATATTTCAATTTAACGTTATCTTCTCATGTAATCTATCAATCGAAAGCACCAAATCAGTATATTTTTTCATTCCTAAAAGACTTATATTAATTGGCTTAGATTGATAAAGTTTACCCTTTTCAGTTTTGTGTAAAATTAAAAATTTTCGTAATCCAAACCTATCTATTATTATTCTATAACCATTATAAGACTGGCGACTTAGAGTATATTCGGTCAAATATTTTTTATAAAAAATCATATATATAAATCGGAACTTATTATACTTATTAGGCGCAAATGTTTTAAAACGAATTTCCCCATTTAATATTAATGCCTCGAAATAGGCAGGTTTTATTGTATAATCAAACAATTGAAATATAACCATTAAAAAAGGAGCCATTAATATATGTGCTTTTAATTCTTTAACCCAAGCAATATTATTCAGTAACATTGCAACACACAAGCAAAAAAGGTAAATCAAAAAAAAAGCAAATACACAAAAATTGCCCCAAGCATAAAAATTAAACCATAATTTATTATTCAATCGGTTCATGATACGATAAATAGGTATTCAAATTAATTTTTTTCAAGGGTAATCTCAATTATGCTCATTTCCCCATCGCTCACGTTAAGCGTGATGGTTTGTTCCTTATAACCCGGTTTAGTAATTGTAACCTGACACGAACCTTCGGCAAGTGTTTTTACCATAAAACCACCTTTATCAGCAGTTTTCTTGGTTAATTCACCATTTCCGTTTGAGGCTTTCAGTTTTGCCTGAGTTCCATCAGATACAAACTTTAATGTTACCGATTTTAAAGGTTCACCAGTTGAAGCATCGGTAACAATACCTTTTACGGAAACACTACCGCCACCAGTCAAAACAAGTTTACGGGCAGCTTTGCAACCATTATAAAAATTGACTTGGTTAAGTCTTACAATCTCAACCGCAGTATCTATGTTTTCCAAAGCGGTATCAGCCGTTTTAAAGAGCGCAGCAAGCTGCGTGGTCGCTTGTTTTTTCTCAGTAATCCCTAATCATGGTTTAGGTATTGCGGTATTAAAGGCATTAATAGCATTCAACAAAGCCGTTTGGGTGGCAGCAGTAATACCATACGTTGCCAACGAAGCAACAATAGGCTGGGTGCGGTCATAAATCCCTTGTGCAGCATCACGCAGGTTTGTATCTGCACGGTGTTTCAGGTCGCTTTCACTATAATTCACTTCACTCAAAAGAGTTTGGTTATTAGTAAATTTGGCATAAGCCGTAAGTTTGCGTGCTGCATCCGCAGCAAGCGTAACAAGTGTTTGTTTCAACTGATTTTTACTTCCTGCAATACCAGTTTTGTCAAAGTTTTGTTGTTCACCACTTGTCTGAATTTGTGTAATCGCATTTTGAAAGGCAGTTTGGTTGGTAGTAAAATTAGGGAGCGGGTTTAAAATGGTTGCGTTAGTGGTCATATAATCACGTACAACCAGATACATGCTGAGTTTGCTTTCCTGATAATTGTTCATACTTTTTAAATTTTAAGGTTAGTCAATCAATAGTTCGTTAAATTTTAACATAAAAATCTGATTTTCAATGAAATAAATGCCG
>CAZBJH010000189.1:0-3275 GCA_964492185.1 uncultured Bacteroidales bacterium
TCCGAAAATGCGGAGTTTACTAGTCGTAAATGAGCAATTTTCGGACAAGCGTAACACGGCAAATGGGACTTTATGGACAGACACTAAATAGAGCTTGTCAATTAAGTTGGCAATATAATTTTAATAAGTATAATGAATATTTCAATTGTCATTCCTTCGTATAATGAAAGTGAGTCATTGCAGGAGCTGATCGTGTGGATTGAATCGGTAATGACAGAACATAAATTCAGGTATGAGATAATTTTTATCGATGACGGCAGCAGAGATAATACCTGGAAGATAATTGAAGATAATGCAAAAAGAAATGCATCTGTCAGGGGAATAAAATTCAGAAGAAACCACGGGAAATCTGCAGCTTTGCATTGCGGTTTTCGTGCAGCAAAGGGAGATGTTGTGATTACTATGGATGCCGACCTTCAGGACAATCCTGAGGAAATCCCGGAGTTTTATACCATGATCATGGAAGAAGATTACGATCTTGTGTCGGGATGGAAAAAAAAGCGTTACGATCCGGTGTTGTCGAAGAACATCCCCAGCAAATTTTATAACTGGACAGCCCGCAGGATAAGCAAGATCAGGTTGCATGATTTCAATTGCGGACTGAAAGCGTATAAAAACCGGGTGGTGAAAAGTATAGAATTATACGGGGAAATGCACAGGTACATCCCGGTGCTTGCAAAATGGGCCGGATTCGACCGGATAGGTGAAAAGGTAGTCAGACACCAGGAGCGAAAATACGGTACTACAAAATACGGTCTTGAACGGTTTATACGGGGGCCGCTTGACCTACTTTCAGTGGTGTTCATTTCAAAATACGGCAAGCGTCCCTTGCACCTTTTTGGTTCGTTGGGGTTAATGACCTTTATTGTAGGTATTATTATGGCGGGTATTATCGGGGTGAATAAGATACTGGCCATGAAGCATCATATACCGGCCCGGCTGGTTACGGATAGTCCGTATTTTTATATCGGACTTACATGCATGATCCTGGGTACACTGTTGTTCCTTACCGGATTTCTGGGCGAACTTGTGTCGCGAAGTTCATATGACCGGAATTCATACCAGGTGGAGGAAGAGATTTGATTTTTATAAAGCTTTGGCCCGGCAAAGCCAATAATGCAGGATAAATATGTTACTTTTGCGGATTATAACGCATAAAAAGGAGATTTTAGATAGTGTTTTATTCTGTAATACTTCCCACGTTCGGGCGGCCGGCAGATGTGTCTGCCTTTCTTGAAAGCCTTACCAGACAATCATATACCAGTTTTGAAGTGATTATTGTTGATGGAAGCCTTGATGATATATTGCAACCGGTGATTAAGAGTTTTTCATCAAAGTTGAAAATAAAGTATTTTTATGAGCGCGGACTCGGTGCGAGTGAATCGCGCAATAAGGGATGTGATAATGCCAAAGGTGATTATCTTGTGTTCATTGATTCTGACTGTATACTGCCATCACATTATTTTGCCGCGATAGATGATTTTATAAAGAGTAACAGGGTTGACGGATTTGGCGGTCCTGATGATGCACATCATAGTTTTTCATCATTTCAGAAGGCTGTAAATTATGCTATGACTTCTTTTTTTACTTCCGGTGGTATACGTGGGAAAAAGCATCACCTGGGAGATTTTCACCTGCGTGGGTTCAATATGGGGATCTCGCGGAAGGCATTTGATACTGTGGGAGGATTTAGCGAAATGCAGGTGGCTGAAGACCTGGATATCAGTATCCGTTTATTAAAAGCAGGTTTTAAAACGGCATTGATAAGCAATGCTTATGTATATCACCGCAGAAAATCCGATTTTAAAAAATTTTTTAAGCAATTGTATATGCACGGAAAGGGGAGGATAGACCTTTATATGAGACACAGGGGTGCACTGAAGCCTCTTCATTTTTTGCCTGCCTTGTTTATATTTTATCTTATTGCCGGAATATTATCGGCATTTCTTGCTCCGCGGATATTTTTAGTTTTTGCCGGCAGTATTGTATTGTATATTATCCTGGTTTTTATAGATTCATTAATACAGTATAAAAGCATATATACTTCTTTCCTGAGCATAATAGCTGCGCTTGAGTTACTTGTTGCATATGGTGCCGGATTGCTGCGTAACCTGGTGGTTCGTGTTATACTCGGCCGCGGAACCGAAAGTATGAAATCTGCCGAGTTAAAGGAATAAGATATGAGCAGCAACGCAGATATCAAACATTAATTTTTCATACTAAAGTTGCGCGTAACATTCTAAATTGGCATATTATACGAACAAAACATTCGTATATAAAACCAGGTCACATTGCAGGACTTCCACGATTACAACAATTTAATGATTTAAAAATGTTATATTTGAATATTAAGACATATTAATAAATGACTGATAAAAATTCAAATATTGATGTTGATAAAGTTGTAAAACATTGGACTGAGACTTCTGATAATGATTTCGAGACAATGTTAAAATTATATAATTCAAAATCATATGGATGGTCATTGTTCCTTGGACATATATCAACCGAGAAATTGCTTAAAGCATTATATGTTAAACGATTTGAGAAACATGCTCCATTTATACATAATCTTTACCGATTAGGAGAATTAATCGGATTAGAAATGACAGATGAACAATCAGATTGGCTTGATGAGATTACATCATTTAATTTAAATGCCAGATATGACGATTATAAAAAGGAATTTTACAAATTATGTACTCCTGATTATACAAAAAACTGGATTGATAAAATCAAAATTATTCGGACATGGATAAAAAAGATGCTTTAAATATAGCCGCAAAGTATGCTGATGCCGTGAAATCAAAATATGATTTTGTGAAAATTATTTTATTCGGTTCATATGCAAAAGGCAACTTCAATGAGGATAGTGATATTGATATTGCAGTGATTTTAAAAGACTATAACAATTTGATTGATATACAATTAGATTTAATGAGAATAAGGAGAAAAATTGATAGTCGGATTGAGCCACATCCATTTAGAGAAAAAGATTTTGATATTACAAATCCTATAGTAAATGAGATAGTCAAACACGGACATGATATTAATATCAACGTGGCCTGATATATAGGTATATGAGTGGTCTGCAAGACCTTTTTCATACTTATTATTTTTACTAAAGCACTCATAATTAGATCCCCATATACAAGTAAAGAACTTTTTTGACTCATGGCTGAAAAAAACTAAAACATTAGTTATGCAACTAATATATTAGTTCTACTTTAACAGATTTATTATATTGAATAACAACAATCTATGTCCCTTTGTCT
>CAZBJH010000190.1:0-3170 GCA_964492185.1 uncultured Bacteroidales bacterium
CTTGAGTCTTTAAAAAATCTTGGACTGGGGGATCCGGTACTGCTTAATAACTGATAACCTTTTAAATTTATCGAATACTATTTTAGAATTTGTCAATAAACTCATAGTGTTTGTTCAGAATGTTCGAGATCAAGGCGCGCAAAAATTTTAAACCGCGGTATACTAAAGTATTCGAGGATTTAAAATTTTGGCAGCAACGCGGATATCGGACATTATGGACAGACACTATTTTAGGTTTCTGTTTGATAATATATATAGGGTTTGCTGAAAAAGTCTGTAGTGCATCATATACAAGGCGGCAAAGCGAAGCTCTATAAAAATACTGCGAGCTGCAGCCAATGCAGTAGATGATGTACTAAAGACTAACGGAATATTATCTTTAATAAGTGCAAAGGATTTTATTAATATGAGTGAAAACCCTTGCACTTCACAAACAATTATCTGCTGTATTGTGCTGACTATTAATCTATCTCGTGTTTTTCAGCAGGCCCTAAATAATAAAATACTGAACTATGAAAGTCTTATTCATCGGGGGAACCGGAAACATCAGCACACGGGTCAGCCGGCTGGCCATTGAAAAAGGGATAGAACTCTTTCACCTGAACCGGGGTAAAACCAATGCCGGTTTGCCCGGGGTGAAAACTCTTCAGGCTGATATCAACGATAAAAATACAGTTTCGGCAGTGATTAAAAACCATAAATGGGATGTGGTGGTCAACTGGATTGCCTTTACACCTGATGAGGTACAACGCGACTACAAACTGTTCAAAGATTCCTGTAAACAATACATTTTTATCAGCTCGGCATCGGCTTATCAGAAACCACCCGCTCATCCGGTGATAACCGAAAGTACGCCCCTGTATAATCCTTACTGGGATTACTCCCGTGAAAAAATTGCCTGTGAGGAACTGCTCAACACCATGTACCGCGAAAAACATTTTCCGATGACTATTGTACGTCCTTCGCACACCTACGATACGGTTATCCCCGTGGCTATTGGCAGTTGGAAAGACTATACCATCATCGATCGAATGAAAAAAGGAAAACCCATCATCATCCATGGAGATGGCACATCGTTGTGGACACTGACCCATGCGCGTGATTTTGCCAAAGGATTTGTCGGGTTACTGGGACACCAACAGGCTATCGGACATGCGTTTCACATTACATCGGATGAATTGCTCACCTGGAACCAGATTTATGAAGCAGTTGCTGAAGCAGCCGGTGCAGAATTAAACGCCGTGCACATGGCCAGCAACTTTATCTGCGAAACAGCCAAAAAACATGAAAACGAAACAGGTGTACCAGCCGGTTTCATTCAAGGCAACCTGTTAGGCGACAAGGCCCATAGCGTCATCTTTGACAATACAAAAATCAAAACGTATGTTTCGGATTTTGTGGCTACCATTCCATTCAAACAAGGCATCAGGGAAACCATCCAATGGTTTGAAGCCGATAAATCACGCATGGTAATCAATGAGGCCAATAATCGGTTTTTGGATGTGGTGATAGGGGAGTATGGGAGCTGACAGGTGATCTTTATCAGTATATATAACTGCCGGGGGTAGTATACCTTGCCATTATGACAAACGTAAAATTGAATATATACATTCCCTTCGCTATTGTTTTTAAATGGCTTGTAATAGTGGTTTTTTTTGTGCTTTTTAATTAAACCTACTATGTTGACGGGTTCTATAAATCTTAATATTTGTTTTACAATCGGCTGTCCGAAATTTTAGCCGGACAATAATGATTTACTGTTTTAACCGTTAGATATAAATATTAGTAAATAAAAACATAAATTTATTGCAAATTATTTCCTTTAAATATTTTAAAACTCTAAAAATCATCAACATGAAAAAGTTATTGCCCGTTTTTTTGTTATTCATTTTCATCACCGGTTTCAGCCAGGAGAATGAAGGCATTCAATTTGTAGAAGAGAAAACCCTTGAGGAAGTATTATCCATTGCAGAACAAGAGAGTAAACTTGTTTTTATGGTTTGTTATACCACCTGGTGTGGTTCCTGTAAGTTTTTATCCAAAAACATTTTACCAAAAAGGGAGGCAGGGGACTACTTCAAAAAACATTTTATTTCCGTGAAATACGACATGGATAAACCGGAGAACAAAGTGATACTTGAAAAATACGATGTGAAAGGTTTTCCTACCCTTTTATTCCTAAATAATAAGGGTGAAGTTGTTTTTAAAAATATGGGAGCTCCTCAGCAAGCGTCAGCCCTGGTTGATTTGGGTAAAAAAGCTCTGAATCCGGAAAACGATTACCGCAAGATGATGGCGGAAATGAAAAATGCCACCATCCAAACTAAGCTTTCACCTGAAATCATTCAGCAATATTTAAGTATCGAATACCCTGAAAATCCCGCTTACTGGCTATCAAAATACCTGGACGCCATACCTGATGATAGTACGTATACAACCACCACATTGCGTATGATTGCCAGTTTTTCAGAAGGACAACAAATGAAATATCTTCAATACCTTATTCAACATGAAGATTCTTTCAAAAACCACATTGGTAAAGACCAACCGGTAAATGATGTTATTTCCTCCCTGATGACACGAGCCATTATGAATTATCATTTTATTAAAAACATGGATCATCCTATGGTTAAACCGGCACTATTACAATCAGACTATTACCAATCCATGAATAGTTTCAGACAATATTCAGATAGTGCAGAGTGCTGGAATAAATTTATAACTATTGCGGATAAATACCTCTTACAAGACAAGATCCACAACATGGAACTCAATAATATCGCCTGGATGGTTTATGAAAATTATAAAAAGTTTAATGATGAGAAAGCCTTCCAAATCGGTATGCAATGGGCCAAAAAATCAGTTGAATTAGAAGAAAACATGTACAACCTTGATACCTATGCCGCTTTTCTTTTTGAAGAAGGAGAAATCCAAAAAGCTTATGAATTGCAACAAGAAGCCTATGAATTGATTCAGAAAGATGGTCCGGAAGGGCATATAAAAGCTTATAAAAAACGATTGGACAAATATAGAGAGGCTTTGAAAGAGGCGGGAAAAATATAGACAAATAAAGTTACCATATTATTTCAAAAATGGGCTGAAACCATTCAGTCTATTTTTATGTGCGCTCGGCATGGGCATTAGCTATAGGGTGAGAGTCCCGGACGCAC
>CAZBJH010000191.1:0-3144 GCA_964492185.1 uncultured Bacteroidales bacterium
TATGAATGGGATGACGGTTCGACAAATCCTGCTTTTAACGTACCGAAGGACGGGGTTTACTATCTTACGGTTACCGATGTTGGCGGCAATGGCTGTGCTACTTTCGACTCGGTTTATGTTGAGCTGTTGTTTAACGACCTGGGTGTTGACAGCCTAGTTTCACCGGTAACAAGTTGTGGGTTGAGTAATAGTGAATTTCTTACCGTGCGAATAAGGAATTTTGGTACCGACAGTATTGATACGGGTGAAGAGGTAGTTGTGGCCTATGAGCTGGATGGCGGAGCGGCAGTTTTGGATACCTTTACACTTGAAAATACTCTGTATGCATACCATTCGATTGACCATACATTTGGTAAGGGTGATGTGGATATGTCGGATGCAGGTGTTTATCAGTTTAAACTCTATACGGATTTCGGGGGGGATACCGTAAGCCATAATGATACTATTATCACTGATGTTGAGGTTTATGGGTATCCGACCGTGGACCTTGGTCCCGACCAGGTTGTACAGGCTTTGACGTATACCATTGATGCAGGCTCCGGATTTGAGGATTACCTTTGGAATGATGGCGACAGTATACGTTTACATGAGATCAGTACAGAAGGCTATCATCAGGTTACCGTAACGGATGAAAATGGTTGCCAGGATAATGATTCGGTATACGTCTGGTTCAAGATCAGGGATATCAGTTTTGATGCTTTGCTGAATCCGGTTTCCTCATGTGAGATTGAAGATGAAACAGAGATAGAGATACGGATGATCAATACGGGAACGGATACTATAACAACAAGTGACCAGATCAGGGTCAGCTATAAAATTAATGAGAATGCAAAGACAGAAAAAGTATTTTCACCCGGCAGCGATGTTTATCCGGGCGCACAGGTGTTTTATTCCTTTGATAATGAAGAAGATTTCAGCGAACCGGGGGATTATTACATGGAGCTTGTGGCAAGTGCGCTGAACGATCTGGTCACTGAAAATGACACTTCCCTGGATACGGTTTATATTTATCCCAGTCCGGTTGTCGATTTTGGCCTTGCAGCCACTGAGAATGTCCATGCTCTCGAGTATGTCCTTGATGCCGGATATAATGAGAATTACAGTTATTTGTGGCAGGACGGCCCCGGTGGGCATACCTACACGGCAACCGAGTCGAAACGTTACAGGGTGATAGTCACCGATGATCTGACAGGATGCCAGGGAAGTGATTCCGTGCTGTTGAACTTTATTATTACCGACATTGGTGTAACGGATGTAGGAGTGGAAGGTGATGTGTGTTCCGGCACATACGATGAGCTGGATGTACAGATCAGTAACCTGGGTAATGCCAGTATCGGTTCGGGACAGGAGATAATACTGGCTTATCGTATTGGTAATGGGGAATTCTCAACAGAAAGTATAGTGCTGACTTCTCCATTAATCTCATCGGGTATTTTAAATTATAACCTGGATGAAACAATTGAATTTGACGAACCGGGAGGTACCGGTCTCGAGCTTTATACCGTGCTGGGCGGCGATCTTAGGCCTGAAAATGATACATTGCAAAGATCACTTACTGTCCTTCAAAGCCCTGTAGTTGATTTTGGTGCAGTAAATGATACACTGCGCACATCAATTCCTCATCAGCTTGATGCAGGATCGGGATATGCAGGTTATGAATGGCAGGACGGTTCGAACAGTTCATTGTTTAATGTTACCCAACCGGGGACTTATTCGGTAACTGTAACTTCAACCAATGGCTGTAAGACACAAAGGACGGTATATGTTGAGCAGGGTACCCTTATATCCCAAAGAGATCATGATCCCGTACAGGTTGAAATTTATCCTGTTCCGGCATCAGATCACCTTATCATTGAACTTAATGCTGAATATGTTATTTCTTCGGATGTTACCTTGCAGCTCCTTGATAACAGCGGCCGGCTCATCAGAAACAGGGAGGTGTTCATAAGTCCGGGCATTACAAGAGAGAGGCTGGAGCTTAACGGCCTGCCCGAGGGCATGTATTTTATAAGGTTAATGAATGAGGAATTTATGTATAATAATAAGATTATAATACAATAAACTACCGGGGCGGATATTATGTGTCCGCCTTTTTTTCTTACTGCCTGCCATATGATAATTATCCTTTTTTGTAAATTCTATTCAGATTAATTTCGGATAGGTTCAAATAGTATGAACTGTTCTATTAAGGATAAGTATGAAATGGATGAACAGGTTAATTGCCAGGGTGCTTCCCTATATGCCGGAGAGTTTTGTCTGGCTGTTCTCGAAAAGATATATTGCCGGAAAAACACTTGAAGATGCACTAAGGATATCACATGCATTGAATAACAAGGGGATAAAGGTAACGCTTGATCTTCTTGGAGAATTTCAGACAAATATCAGTCGAATAGAGGAATATAAACAAAAATATCTTGAAGCTATACAGATGGCTTCTGAAGAAAACATTGACAGTAGTTTTTCATTGAAGCCTACTATGTTCGGGTTGTTGCAGGATGAAAACAGGTGTTATGATATGATCAGGGAGATAATTCTGAAAGCCAGGCAGTTAGATCGTCATGTAACCATGGATATAGAGGATTCAGAATGTACTGATGCCGAGATCGGGTTGTTTGCAAAGCTGTATGATGAGTTTCCTTCCACCCTGGGATTTGCGGTACAGGCATATCTGTTCAGAACACAAAAAGACCTTGAAAAGCTGAATTCCCTTGCTAAACCAGGTTATCCCCTAAAGATCAGGATATGTAAAGGTATATATATTGAACCGGCAAGTATAGCATATAAGGACCATAAAAGTGTTAACAGGAATTTTATGGCCTGCCTTGAATATATGGTAAAGAATAATTTTTATCCTGAGATTGCCACACACGATAAAGAGCTGGTGGAAGGGGCAATCCGTCTTATAAAACAGCATGGGGTCAGCCCGGCGGATTATGAATTTCAGATGTTGTATGGTGTAACGCCGCGTTTGCGCGACAGTATAGTGAAATCAGGGCATAACATGCGCGTTTATGTTCCGTTCGGGCACGACTGGTTCAATTATTCAGTAAGAAGGTTACAGGAAAATCCCAATATGGTTATGCAGATTGTCAGTGCCTTATTTATAAGAAAATAATTGGTGTCTGTCCATAAAGTCCCATTTGC
>CAZBJH010000192.1:0-3082 GCA_964492185.1 uncultured Bacteroidales bacterium
CCCCTAACCGGTATCCTATATTGTAAGAAAGTTGTTTTATCAGTGTAAGTTCACTTTCCATGTAAACAGCATTTTCATATGCAATTCTTTTTTCTTCATGGGAAAAAGAAAGGCTTCCAGCATAATCCGTTGTCATTTGGTGTTGTCCGTACTGGTATATATTTGGTTCATAGGAATGATAAATATGATTTGTTCCAAGTTTTATATTCATACCCCTGAAAGGATAGTATTCAAAATCTGAATTCAGTCCGAGATCACGGATCCCGGAATTAAAATCGGCACTTGTTATAAACAGGTCATCATCTTCATAATAATAATCGTACCTGGAATTGTAATTATACTGCATATAGTATGATGTGATATTTGAAAAAAGCTTTTTGCCGTATGTGTGATTCCACCTGAACGAAGTAGCCAGGTTCCCCCACTTACTGGTATTGTCCATTAATGTTGTTTCTTCTTTGGTTTCCTTTTGCTTGCTGAGCATGTTATCATGGCCTGAATAAAAACTCAGGTATAAACGATTGTGAATATCCGGTTTATAATTTATTTTGGCATTGATATCATAAAAGGTATAACCCAGCTGCTTTTTTTTATTTGTCATATATGTCAGCGGCCGGCTGATCAAATCATACATAAACCGTCTTGCAGATAAAAAATAGGATAATGTATCTTCTTTTACAGGTCCTTCCAGCATTATCTTTGAGGTGACCAATCCCAGCGATATTGAAGCATGTCTTTGATTTAAATGCCCGTTTTTGGTATTTACATCAATAATTGATGACAAACGCCCCCCGTACCTTGCCGGGAAACCTCCTTTGTATAGTTTAACACTGTTTAAAGCGTCCGTATTTAAAACCGAAACAAATCCGCCAAGGTGATTGATATAATAGATGGGTACATTATCCAGGATAACCATATTCTGATCAGGAGAGCCCCCTCTGACAAAAAATGAACTTTGCCCTTCACCCACGGGCCTTATTCCCGGCATAAGCTGTAAAGCTTTCATAATGTCCGTTTCACCGGCCAGGGCTGGTAGTGTTTTTAATTGCTGCATAGGAATTTCGATACTTCCTGTTTCAATGTTTTCCTGTATTGTTTGTTTTGCGGTTATGGCTACTTCGTCGATTGTTGAAGCGGCTTTTAATTTTATATTTAAAGGATCTTTATCAGATAGCAAAGCAGGGATTTTCTTTTTTTGGTAACCGACATAAGATATTACCAGGCTATCATTTTTGCGTACATAAATTGAAAAGAAGCCGTAGGCATTCGTTATTTTAGCAGCTTTGCTATGTGAGGCGATTACATGTGCACCTATAAGCATTTCACCGGTGGCAGCATCCGACACATATCCTGTTATTTGCTGTGCCTGGGTATTCAGCAGACAAAACAACAGGAACACAGGCATGATAGTCTTGCTCATATGCTTAAAATTCAATGATGATACTGTCGCAAACATTAACCGAAGAAAAAATACCTAATGCATTTTCAACATTGCTGTGGATTTGAGGCGGAGAATTACTTAGCCATATATTATTTTCTGATTCCAGGTACCTGTTATATGATTTATGATACAGATAATAACTTTCACTAACTGTTATCAGGTATGTTTTTAGCAGAAAATTTATATCATAATATATATCAAAATCCCAAACGTTAAAATTCATAGGTATGCTTACCTTTTGTCCATTAAATAGTTTATCAGAAAAAAGATATTCATCCTCACTTCCTTCTGCCATGATTACCGGACTGTAGCTGTACCATGCATCATTTTTAATATATCCATGGCCTGGGAGCGAATCCGGTGAATGCCATTCAAACAATAACATATAATAATTCTTATTATTCTCATCATCATAAAAAGATACTGTCAGGCGCTTATTATCAAAGCCATCTTTTCCAATGCCGGCCTCCCTCTCAAATGTATAATCTGAAAAATTTACTGATTGAGGAACTTTTACATTTGCCTCCGCTTTTTCGAATCCCGGGGCCTGAACTTCAACTTTATAGGTACTGTCTTCATAACATATTAATTTTTCGTTGTTATAAATCCCTTTATTAATGTATTCCAATGTGTAGGATTTTCCGGTACCTGTTCTAACATTTACCATAGCATTTGGAATGTATGCCGAATTCGTGTCCAAAGCATAATTACTTTTTCCTACATACACCTCAATGGGTTGATTTGCTATTAAAATGCCATTCATAACCAGCTTTTGTTGTGGCCTTGGAATATCAAGCTCTGTTTCCTTTTCACACGATGACAGGATGATCAGTAAAACAATGAAATAAATGAAGGGGTTAATTTTCATCCAATAGTTTATTCGTGAAGTGATAATTGAGTGAAATACTTATAAAGCTGCCGGTTGCATATAAATTACCGGGAATGGAATTATCCGAATCAATAGGATAGTATTCGTAATTTATTTTAATTTTTTTCATAAAATAGTGATTAATCTGCAGATTCAAAGTAATGAAGTTTTGTTCCTTAATATGAAATGCCCCTCCAAGACCGAATAAAAATCCAAAATGTGGAAATCCGTTTATATTCGCGTAAGTTTCATACAAAGGTTTATCATTGATGGCCATTGCATTAAAATTTTTCAATGAAGACAACAGTGAAGAAAGACAGATGCCGCTTTTTACGTTTAAAGCGGTTTTACTATTGAACGGATAAAATTTATTAATATATACAGGGATCCTGATATTCATTATTCTGTTGGAAGGATTAAATAAATCCATACCTGCAGGAATAATTTTATAGTTAAGATAACCCAGTTCTGCTCCCAGGCCGATACCATAAAAGTTTTTAAGGGAAAACAGATAATGATACCCTCCGCTGAAACCTGTACTCCCGGGCAATACAAAATAATCCTGGTCTTCTGTGCTTTTTAGTTTTGAAAATGTTGTATGCAGGCTCAGGCTTTGGTGGTTACGATCAAAAGATTGATATGCTGATTGCCCGCATAGTTCAGCCTCATAGATAAAGATCAAAAAAAGAAATACGATTCTTATATAATTTTTTACCAGCATTTTATAAGAAACGAAACCAGGAGATAAAATATTTTTTTATTCACCTGGTTTC
>CAZBJH010000193.1:0-3064 GCA_964492185.1 uncultured Bacteroidales bacterium
TCGCGCGCCTTGATCTCGAACATTCTGAACAAACACTAAGAGTTTATTGACAGACACTAAATAGAAATATTTAAATAATAAAACGAAATCAACCATGATAACAAAAGAAACCGTAATTAATGATTTAGAAGCTGTTCGGTCACAATCCCCGCTGGTGCATAATATAACCAATTACGTGGTGATGAATACCACGGCTAATGCCTTGCTTGCCGCGGGTGCCTCTCCTGTAATGGCCCATGCTGTTGATGAGGTTGAGGATATGGTAAAAATAGCTTCTTCCCTGGTTATTAATATTGGGACCTTGAGTAAAAACTGGGTTGAGGCAATGAAAAAAGCCGGGAAGGCTGCAAAAAAAGTAAATATTCCTGTAATTCTCGACCCTGTCGGTGCCGGGGCTACTCCTTATCGTACCAAAACAAGCCTTCAGATTATCAATGAATGCCGGCCTGAAGTAATTCGCGGTAATGCATCTGAAATTATGGCACTGGCCAATGGAAAAGGCACAACCAAAGGAGTTGACAGTGCGGATTCCTCAGAAACTGCCATTCAGGCTGCGGGACAGCTTGCCAAAGATACCGGGGCTGTTATTGTAATCAGCGGGCATGATGATTATATTGTTGATGGTAAATTAACAATTGAAGTAAGGAATGGTTCCCCTATGATGGGAAAAGTAACCGGCCTGGGATGTACAGCTACTGCCCTTATCGGTGCTTTTATGGCTGTAAATAAAAATTATATGCTGGCTTCGGCACATGCCATGATTATAATGGGTATTGCCGGAGAACTGGCAGCAAAGAAATCCGGGGGCCCCGGAACAATGCAAGTGCATTTTCTTGATGCATTGTTTACTCTTTCGGAAAAGGATATTGATCAGCTTATTAATGTAAAACCGCGATGAACTTTGATCCCGGATTATATCTTGTCACTGACCGGATACTGTCAAAAGGCCGGTGTGTGGAATTTATTGTTGAACAAGCAGTAAAAGGAGGGGTATCCATGGTACAGCTCAGGGAAAAGCAAATTACCACGCTTGATTTTGTCAACCTGGCTGCCCGGTTAAAAAGCATGCTCGCCCCACTTCATATTCCTTTGATCATCAATGACCGGCTTGATGTTGCCCTGGCTACAGATGCAGATGGTTTGCACATAGGCCAGGAAGATATGCCTTATGAAATTGCCCGGCGCATACTTGGAAAGGATAAGATTATCGGTCTTTCTGTAGAAAATATCAAACAGGCGAAGGAAGTAAACAAGCTGGATGTTGACTATATCGGGCTTTCTCCTGTATTTGTTACGGGTACCAAACCGGAACTTGTCCGGGCCCTGGGTCTGCAAGGTGTTTGGGAAATAGCCGGATTATCAAAACATACCATGGTGGCTATCGGAGGTATCAATGCGGACAATGCTGCAGATGTTTTAAGTGCAGGTGTGCATGGCCTGGCTGTTGTATCGGCTGTTTCATCCGCGGATGATCCGATGAAAGCTGCAAGTGAGATCAGGCAGGTAGTCGATCAGTTCAGAGCAGCAAAGGGATAATAAAATGTTTAAATTTGTGCTGATCTTATATTAATATTCTTTTTGAATGAGTTTATTGACAAACTCTAAATAGTGTCTGTCCATAAAGTCCCATTTGCCGCGTTACGCTTGTCCGGAAATTGCTCATTTACGATAAGTAAACTCCGCGTTTCCGGACTGTGCAAGCCTTGCAAATTGAACTTTCTGAACAGACACATGTCCGGTTAAAGATTTTGCCAACTTTATGGACGGAAACTAAATAGCATTATTACATGGAACTAAAAGAACTTGGCGAGTTTACATTCATTGATCGTATTTCAGGAATGTTCCAAGACCTGTTATTGCCTGAATACACGGGCATAGGCGATGATTGTGCCATTATACCATACACCGGTGAAGAAGATTATGTGGTGACTACTGACATGTTGATCGAAGATATTCATTTTTTGAAAGACCGTATTACACCGGAACAACTGGGTTATAAATCCCTGGCAGCTAATTTAAGCGATATTGCTGCTATGGGGGGAAAGCCTGTCGGTTCATACCTTTCCATTGGCATCCCGGAGGAGACCGAAGTTGAGTATCTTGATGCCGTGATGAAGGGATACCATGAACTATCGCAGAAATACCGGGTTCAGCTTTTAGGTGGTGATACGACAAAATCAAAAAAATACCTGGTGATCAATATTACAGTGATCGGGACCTGCCGGAAGGGGCAAGCGCGTATGCGGTCAATGGCCCAAAGCGGGGATGTAATTTGTGTAACGGGTAACCTGGGGGATTCGGCAGGAGGGTTGCATGTTTTGCTGGATCAGCTAAACGAAACTGCCGACTATTTATACCTGATCAACAGCCATCACCAACCCGAACCTCACGTGGAGGAAGGAATATGGCTGGCAAAGCACCCGGAAGTGCATGCCATGATGGATGTTTCCGATGGCATTTCTTCCGATCTCTTACATATTTTAAACAAGTCAGGGAAATCAGGTGTTGTAAACCTCGATCAGCTACCTGTATCTGATGTTTTAAAAAAAGTGGCCCATGAAATGGGTTGGGATATGGATCAGTTGGCAGCGTCAGGAGGTGAAGATTATGTTTTACTGTGTACGGTGGGATCTGCTTATTATCAAAAGATCAATACCGGTTTTCAGTCGGCTTTTGGAAGGAATCTTGTACCCATCGGTGAGATCACTGACGATGAGCCCGGGATAAGATGGATGAAGAACGGGAAACAGGTTTTTTTGAATAAACATGGTTTTGATCATTTTAATGCATAAGAATTATGAAACCCTCATCCTTAAGGAATTTAATTTATATAGTACAAAAATAAAAGGACATGAATATTTACTAAGAACTTATTATGTAGGGATGAGGGTTCACCGAGCACCTTATTAAATTATTAATTTGCGAGGTAACACATACCTCCAACTTTGATTAAACGAAATAACAAATTAATTACTAATAACTTAGCAAATATATATTCTAATGAAAAATCATTATAGCAGGGTGCTGACGATTGCCGGCAGTGATTCGGGTGGTGGAGCAGGAA
>CAZBJH010000194.1:0-2932 GCA_964492185.1 uncultured Bacteroidales bacterium
ATCAGTTATTAAGCAGTACCGGATCCCCCAGTCCAAGATTTTTTAAAGACTCAAGCTGTGTTTCGGCATCACCTACTACAAGGTAGACCATTTTATCAGGGCGAATGTATTTTTCCGCCAGTTGCTGATGTTGACCGGCCGTCATGTTTGTAATGATGTTCTCTTCCTCTTTGATATAATCAACAGGTAAATCGAACTTGCTGATATTCCATAACATATTGGTAAGTGAACCCAGTGTTTCAAACCTCCGTGCATTGGATTTGATCAATGCATTACGTGTAAATTCGAGATCTTCGTCACTGATACCCTGCCGGTACTTTTCCATTTCATCCATGAATATCTGCACAGATTCCTGGGTAGCGCCCGAACGCACACTGGCCGATGCAATAAATGGTGCAGGTTGCTTCATGCCGCTGAAATACGAACGTGCTCCATATGTGTACCCTTTCTCTTCACGCAGGATCATATTCAGAGTTCCGCTGAAGGAACCGCCAAGTTTATAATTCATAACAACTGCCGGATAGTAATCCGGATCATTCCTCGACAGGCTGATGGTACCAATCCGGATCACAGACTGTTTGGCCCCGGGTACATCATAAAAATAAAGCTTTGCATGCTCAACCGGTTGCGGCTTTTCATATTCAGGAAAAGATACTTCCTTAAACTTCCATCGCTGGCCGAGAGATTCAAGCGATTGTACAACCTCAACCCGGTTTATATCACCGGCAATAAGAAAACTGCTGATATCGGGAGCAAAATAATTATCATAAAAAGTCTTAAGATCTTCCAGTGTAATGCTTTTTACCGATTCCGGGGTTCCCTGGATATAATGAGAAAAAATATGATCGTCATCATAAATTAGCCGGTTAAACCATTTTCCGGCCAGGAAATTAGGATCAGCCTCGCGCTGGATCAGATTGTTAATGGTCCTTGTTTTTGCCAGTTCAAACTGTTCTTTATCCCAGCGTGGTTCCAGCAGGATCTCCTCTACCAGAGCAAGCGTTTTAAGGTAATTTCTTGAAAGTGTGTTTGCCCGGATAACGATCTCTTCATTCGAGGTATACATATATATGTTGGCTCCCAGCAGCTCAATTTCTTCCTCGAGCTCCTCGGGAGTTTTACTTTCAGTTCCTTCCATCATAATATCCGTCATCAGGTTGGCAACGCCGATTTTTTCCGGATCGTCTAGATAAAAGCCACCATCGATCACCACTTCAAAATTTACCAGGGGAAGCTCATCCTGTTCAATACCATATATCTTCATACCATTATCCAGGGAAGCGGTCCATGTTTGGGGAATGTTCAGGAGAGGATCAGGACCTTTTTCCGGTTCTACCGACCGGTCGATCTTTGAAGGTGTTTTCGGAATTTCCACCTCTTCATCGTCTTTTACCTCAATTTCAGTTGCATTGGCAATATCCTCTTCCACGATATTGGCCGGAACAGAATTTTCCGCGATCAGGCTGGTATCTCCCCTGGGGACAAAGCTGGTTACAATATGAGGCCTGTCCTTAATATACATTTCATAAACCCGCTGCACATCTTCCAGGCTTACTACCTGAATATTACGGATATCCTCTTCAATGAAGCCCGGATTCCCGGTAAAGGTATTATAATAGGATAACTGCAACGCCTTATAAAAGACACTGTTCAGACTGTTATAAAAATCAGTTTCGATGCCGGCTTTCACACGGTCAATATCCGTTTGGGTAATACCTTCCTCTTCGAAACGCCGAAAAGCCTCGAAAACAGCATCTTCCACCTCACCCAGGGAATGGCCTTCATTGGCTTTAATGGTAATAACAAATTTGCCGGCCAGTTCGTTTGGCTGATTGTATGCCCGTACATTTGAGGTTAATTTTTTTTCTTTTACCAGCACTTTATACATAGGGGTTTGTTTCCCGTCGGATAGTATTTTCCCAAGAAAACGCAGCGCATAGGCGTCTTTGTGGTACTCCTCAACAGCAGGCCATACCATGTTGATCTCGGGCAGCCGTGCATAGTTATCCTCGTGATAGATCCTTTTGCTTTCTTCAAGTGATACAGTCATAGGAGCAGGTTCCTCCACGTTACCGTGCGGTATGATCTCACCGAAGTACTTTTCCACCAGATCCTTTACATTTTCAGGATCATAATCCCCGGCTATTACCAGTGTGGCATTGTTAGGGCCATAAAAATCATTATAAAAATCCTTTACATCTTCAACAGTGGCATTCTCCACATCGTCCATCTCACCAATAACCTGCCAGCTGTACGGGTGCCCTTCAGGATACAGGTTTTTATCGATCACATACCGGGTATGTCCGTACGGCCTATTATCTACATGCTGGCGTTTTTCATTGATCACCACGTTTTGCTGATTACCAAAAGCCTGTTGAGTAACGGTGTTAATGAAATACCCCATGCGATCGGATTCCATCCAAAGCACCATTTCCAGTGCATTTTTTGGAACAATCTCAAAATAGGTGGTAACATCCTTCGAAGTGAAACCATTCAGCGTTCCACCGGCATTTTGTATTCTTCGAAAGAATTCATCCTGTGGGATATTTTCCGATTCCTGAAAAAGCATGTGTTCAAAAAGATGGGCAAAGCCAGTCTTTCCGGGTGTTTCGCGGCTCGAGCCAACATGGTACATAATGGAAACGGCAGTTACCGGGTCGGATGTATCGTGGTGCAAAATAACTTCCAGCCCGTTATCAAGTTCGTATTTCTCATAATCGATAGAAAAACTGGTGTCGGACTTATGACTACAGGCTCCTATAATAATGAATAACAGTAGTAGTCCTGCTTGTGAAAGTTTGAACTTTTTCATACGAAGATGCTTTAGTTAAGTTATTAGTAATTAATTTGTTATTTCGTTTAATCAAAGTTGGTGGAATTTGTTCACCTATTGTTTATTTTAAATGGTGTTCACGAGCTCTCCCGCTTAGGC
>CAZBJH010000195.1:0-2927 GCA_964492185.1 uncultured Bacteroidales bacterium
ATGCTGTATCATCAGCAAAAGGAACGTGTGCGAAAAATGTACCGGGCCGACAGGCTGGCCACCCTGGGTGAGCTGGCTGCCGGGGCGGCACACGAGATCAGGAACCCACTTACTTCGATACGCAGCACTATTCAGTACCTTGAACGTAAGGCAACCAAACCCGTAGATAAGGAGATGATGGCCGACCTGATAAGTGAGGTTGACCGGATCAATGAGATCATTGCAGGCATGCTGTCTTTTTCTCGTCCCGAACAACTTGAACGGTCGAAGATCAACCTTAAGGAAAACATCGGCCAGATACTGAACCTGGCACATAATTCAGCAAAAAAGAAGAACATCAATATTGAGCTGCATTACGCAACCCCCTTCGAACAGATCATGGTGGATCCCGGTCAGCTCAAGCAAGTTTTGATCAACGTGATCATGAACGGTATCCAGGCCATCACAGAACCCGCGGGAAAGATCATGATCCGGGTACATACCACGCTCGATCATGCCGGCAGTAATGCCGAAGATAAAAAGGCCGGGGATTATATTCTCGATATCACTGACACCGGCTGCGGTATCCCACCCGAACACCTGGATAAGATCTATGATCCTTTTTTCACCTCGAAACCGGAGGGTACCGGATTGGGACTGTCCATAACATACGGAATTGTTCACAAACACGGAGGGGATATTGAAATTGACAGCCTTCCCGGCAAGGGGACTCATGTAAAAATAACTTTACCTTTTAATACAAAAGAACTGAGCAATGATAGCTGATCGGGTTTTAATCGTGGATGACGAAGAAAAGATCAGGAAGATCTTTTCACGACTGTTAACAGATGAAGGATACCGGGTGAAGGCAGTGGATAGCGGAACCTCTGCCCTGAAGGTTTTTCCGGTTTTTAAACCCCACCTGGTATTGCTTGACCAGAATATGCCGGGTTTGAACGGGATCGAAACCCTTATGAGGATCAGGGAACAATACCCGGAAACGGTGGTTATCATTATTACTGCTTATGGCGCTGTATCACTTGCCGTTGAAGCCATTAAAAAAGGGGCTTATGATTACCTGGAAAAACCGGTGGATAACGATAAGATGCTGCTTTTACTTCAACGGGCGGCCGACCATCACCGGATGAATGCCGAACTGAAAAGACTCCGGCACAAACTAAATGCACCATTTTCATTCGATCACATTGTTGCGGCCAGCTATGAGATGAAGCAGGTGATCGAGCAGGCCCGCTGTGTGTGCGAGACCGATGCCACGGTAATGATCACCGGCGAGAGCGGGGTGGGAAAAGAAGTTATCGCCAGTGCGATCCACAATAACAGCAATCGTGGTAAAAAGCAGATGATAGCGGTCAACTGCGGGGCTATACCCATGACCCTGATCGAGAGCGAATTATTTGGTCATGAAAAGGGAGCCTTTACCGATGCACGGTGGACCAAACCCGGCAAATTTGAACAGGCAAATGAAAGTACACTTTTTCTCGATGAGATCGCTGAGCTTCCGTCCGATGCACAGGTAAAGATGCTGCGGGTGCTCGAAGAGAAAAAGTTAACCCGTCTGGGTGGAAAGGCAGCCATTCCTGTGGATGTCCGGATCATCTCGGCTACAAATAAAAACCTTGAAGAAAAAGTGCAACAGGGATCATTCCGGCTGGATCTGCTGTACCGGTTGAATATCTTTACAATCAGTATTCCGCCCCTGCGCGAACGGAAAGAAGATATCCCTTTGCTCGCCGAATTGTTTTTAAGGAATTACAATGACCAGCTGAAACTGAAGGTGAACAACATCACAGAATCCGCCATGAAACAGCTCTGCAGCTATACCTGGCCGGGCAATGTACGCGATCTGCAAAATGCCCTTCAAAGCGCTATGCTGATTGCCCGTTCGGGTAGCATCACAATCGGGCATCTTCCCTTGCGTATCAAGGGTTATGACCATTCAGATGATGTGGATATGCATAGCGGACTGGATGCCAATATCCGCCGGCAGAATGAGAAGACCGAGATCGGACTGATCCGGGAAGCACTGAGATCCTGCAGCTATAACCGTACCGAAACAGCCCGCCGCCTCAGGATCAGCAGAAAAACCTTGTTTAACAAGATGAAAAAGTATAGGCTGGGGTGAGAAGGAACAGTGAACAGTGTGATTTGCATGGGTTGATGGCAAAGAATGAGGGAGGGTGGTAAATAATGGTATTGATAACCAGTTTGTGTTCTTTTCCTTCCGCAATTTTTCTGTTATAATACGATCATATCTCCTGATCCCATGTATAAGTTGAGTGTGCTCCATTCGAAAGAAGTATTTTTATAGTTTTTTCGAACTAAACCTCCCTCTGGTCGGTGGTTTTTAATTTTTTATCAATTATTTTATATTTGCTAAAGTTCTTATCCCTTCTCAAATGACGAAGATAAAACATAATATTAGCGGACAAAAATTATCCTCAGTGCCCCCTATAATTGAATATCTGAAAAACATTAGATCTCCTTAAAGTTTTCCACTAATTATCAAGGATTTATCACAACAAGAATTAAAAACACAATTGAGCAATCAAACATCAGGTAAACAGCACTGAATAGAGGTAAAAGACCAATTGTCTGAAAGGTCATCTTTTATTGTTATATGATTAAATTTTTATCGGTTTCCTGAGGAAATATACTTAAATAAAAAGTAAAAAAATAATGATAAAATGCATAACTTTCACTTACTAATTTACTTATATAATAAAAAACATATTTATTTTTAAATAAATATCTACAAATAATTCTACTTCAAAGTTGCAGGCGAGTCAATTTTTCTGTCTTAGCTTTTATATGCATGGCTTATATTTAAATTATAATAAAAGGTGTTTGAGCAAAAATGTTAAATATTTTTACCAATCGAGTAGGAGGAAAATAAAATAGTTTTCCTCCTATTTTATTTTCCGTCCTCT
>CAZBJH010000196.1:0-2906 GCA_964492185.1 uncultured Bacteroidales bacterium
ACTGACTTACAGTTGCAATTTTTCAAAATATTATTTATTTTGGACAGCTGTGATTAAATATAGGAAAAAGCCCGTTAATATGCAACCATTATTACCATAAATACCATTATATTCTGTAGAGTGTGTCAATAAAGATGGCAAAATGTTTAACTGGTAATGTGAATTATTCATAATGCGTGTTATATTGCTAAATTGGTTTATTAGGGCTATTTTTGTAAATTAATTTTTCGAAGCCAATGAGGTTGTCTGGGTTAGCAACAGGAGAAGAAGGAATAATTGCCAATGTTCGTGGAAGGGGAGCTTTTCGCCGCAGAATATCCGAAATGGGTTTTATCAGGGGCAAATTGGTTAAGGTTATTAAAAATGCACCGCTTAAAGATCCCATCGAATATTGCATACTTGGTTATCGTGTGTCACTGAGAAGAAGCGAAGCTGAAATGATCGAAGTGGTCAGCATAAGGGAACAAAAAATTGTGGGTTCCGAGGGGTTTGATGGGGTGACAATTGAAGATCTTCCCGCGGCGGGTTTACTTGATAGTACCGGTGAGATCAATGTTGTACTTGTCGGCAATCCAAATGCAGGTAAAACATCTGTTTTCAACTATGCCTCACGTTCACACGAGAGGGTTGGTAATTACGGGGGAGTTACAGTAAGTTCCAAGACAGCCAGGTTTAAACACGACGGGTATAAAATTAACCTTATTGATCTTCCCGGCACCTACTCACTGTCAGCCTATTCACCTGAAGAGCTGTTTGTCCGCGATTACATCATTGATGAGGTCCCCGATGTTGTGATAAATATTGTGGATGCATCCAACCTTGAAAGAAACCTGTATTTAACAACCCAGCTTATCGATATGGACATGAAGGTAGTGATCTCATTGAACATGTACGACGAACTGGAAAAAAAGAATGATGAACTTGATTTTGCCAAACTGGGTAAGATGATTGGCATTCCGATAATCCCCACAGTCGGTGCGCGGGGACGCGGATTGAAAGAGCTGTTTGATAAAGTGATTAGCGTGCACAATGATAAAGAACCAATTGTACGTCATATTCATATCAACTATGGTAAAGAGATTGAGCGATCCCTCAGCAGGATACAGAAGATCATAAAAAATGAGAAAAATTTCCGGGTGACAGATAGGGTTTCATCCCGCCTGGTAGCCATAAAACTGCTGGAAAAAGATGCACATATACACCGTTTTATTGTTAATTCGCCCGATTATAAAGAGATAATAACAACAGCACGGCGTGAAACAGACCGACTGGAAGAGGAATTCAGGGAAAGGAGCGAGACGGTAATTGCCGAGGCCCGTTATGGATTTATTTCGGGGGCACTGAAGGAGAATTATAAACCCGGTGTTCTAACAAAAAGGCAGACTACCGAGATACTTGACAGTTTCTTTACACATAAGCTTTTTGGTTTTCCGCTATTTTTCTTTTTTATGTATATCATGTTCAGTTCGACTTTTAACCTGGGAAATTATCCGATGAGATGGATTGAACTTGGAGTTGAGAATCTGAGCATATGGCTGTCAGGCCTCCTGGCCCCGGGATCATTTAAGGATCTGTTGATTGACGGGATTATTGGCGGGGTAGGAGGGGTGATCGTTTTTTTGCCCAACATACTGATTCTGTTTTTTTTCATTTCACTGATGGAAGATACGGGTTATATGGCCAGGGTGGTTTTTATTATGGATAAGGTGATGCATAAAATAGGGCTTCACGGAAAATCATTTATTCCGCTGATAATGGGATTTGGTTGTAATGTTCCGGCAATAATGGCAACACGTACAATTGAAAACAGGAGTAACCGCCTTCTGACCATTCTTATAAACCCGTTTATGTCATGCAGTGCGCGGTTACCGGTATATTTATTACTTATAGGCGCTGTTTTTCCGGAATTCAGGGGTACCATGTTGTTTTTCCTTTATTTCACCGGTATCTTTCTGGCTGTATTGGTGGCAATGATATTCAATAAATTTGTTTTTAAGGAAGATGACGTACCCTTTGTTATGGAATTGCCTCCATATCGTCTTCCGACTTTAAAGTCAATAACAAAGCATATGTGGTACAAGGGGGTCCAGTATCTGCAAAAAATGGGGGGTGTTATACTGGTGGCTTCAATCCTTATCTGGGCACTCGGGTATTTCCCCAGGAATGAGGTACAGCACAAGGGGTCAATCCGGGATGAATCTCTTCCTGAATTAAGTTCTGTTGAACTGGAGCCGGCAGAGATCTCAGGTACAGGGCCGGCTGAAGGATCATTAAGTACGGCAATGGAAGTATCCGGTGCTGACAGTACCGGTCAGCACCGGTCATATATATATATGCTGGGAAATTTTATAGAACCGGCCATCCGGCCTCTCGGATTCGACTGGAAAATGGGTGTTGCCCTGATCACCGGCATTGCCGCGAAGGAAGTTGTGGTGAGCACTATGGGGGTGCTGTATCATGCTGAAACAGACGTGCAAACTACCAGCCTTACATTGTCGGAAAAAATAAAGGACGAAACATATAACAGCGGGCTGAATGAAGGAGAAAAAGTGTTTACTCCCCTGACCACATTATCGTTCCTGCTGTTCGTTTTGATATATTTTCCCTGTGTTGCCGTGGTGGCAGCTATAAGCAAGGAAACGGGGAGCTGGAAATGGGCGGCATTTGCCGTGTTTTATACAACGGGCCTGGCTTACCTGGTATCTTTTATGGTATATCAGGCAGGCAGTTTACTTGGATTTTAAACAGAATAAAATGGTACAGGATATTCTTACATATATAAGCATAGCTATTGCAGTTACATATGCAGTCATACATATCAGACGAACCTTATTTCCTTCACACCCTCAAAATAAACGTGGTTGTGAAATGGGCTGTCCGAATTGCAAAATCGCGCAGATCAGGAA
>CAZBJH010000197.1:0-2797 GCA_964492185.1 uncultured Bacteroidales bacterium
AGTTTGAGAGGTTGAGAAGTTGAAGAGTTGAGGAGTTGAGAGGTTGAGGAGTTGAGAAGTTTATGACTGAATTCTAACTACTAATTCTAAAAGTATGGAATTGAAAAATATAACATTAAATGTTGATAAAATGAAACCCTCATCCTTAAGGAATTTAATTTAAAAAGTACAAAAACAATAGGACATGAATATTTACCAAGAACTTATTATGCAGGGATGAGGGTTCACCGAGCACCTTATTAAATTATTAATTTGCGAGGTAACAAATACCACAAATATTGATTAAAGGATTAATAATTTGTAAACCAGAACATTAATTATATTATATACATATGAAAAAGATAACCTTATTTGCACTGTATGCTTTATTAGTGTCAGGATTTGTTTCCCCTGATGCAGATTTCATAATGGAAAAAGTGGAAGATAATATGTCTTCTGAAAACCGGATCTTTGAGTCAACAATGACAATCCAGGGAAGAAGGAGCAGCCGGACTATTACTTCCCGTACTTATTCTGTTGGGACCGAAAAATCCTTTACCGAATATCTCTCACCACCACGTGAGCAAGGTACAAAGATGTTGAAGCTGGAAAACCAATTGTGGATTTATTCTCCTTCGACCGACAGGACCATTTCGATCTCGGGTCATTTGTTACGACAGTCGGTAATGGGATCGGATCTTTCCTATGAGGATATGATGGAGGATCGTAAGCTGACCGAAGTTTATGCAGCTAAGGTGATAGGAGAGGAGAAAGTACGTAACAGGAATACATGGGTACTTGAACTTACCGCAATCGTTGATGATATAGCATATCATGCACAAAAGATGTGGATAGATACTGAACGATATGTTCCGCTGAAACAGGAGCTTTATGCAAAAAGCGGACAGATGCTGAAACGCACTGAACTAAATAATGTCAAGAAGATTCAGGGACGCTGGTTTCCGACAAGAATTATATATAAGGATATGCTGAAAAATGGTGATGGCACGGAATTCAGGATCACAAGCATTAAGTTTGATCAGGATATCCCGGAATATATTTTTACTAAGGCCGCATTGAAACAATAATCAGGGTCGGCTTAAAAACGTGAAATAAACTTATAATGAGTATTATACATAGATTAATTGTTTGTTAACTGCAAGGGTTTTGACCAATATTTGCAAAAAACCTTTACATTTATTAAAAACAATATTTATTGTACACATTAATAATACAGGATAGAAGTAGCATCTAACCGTTTTTTTTTATTCGAGAATATAATAATCACCATTGGTCAATAGCGTATTGCCATACATAAAAGAAAATTAACAATACATTGAGCGTCTTCGTATGAAAGTATAACTAGAATTTGTCAGTAAACTCTTAGTGTTTATTCAGAATGCGCGAGATCAATGTTGTGAAATATATATTCCAAAATATCACCTATATTCTGATTATTCTATTGTTTAACAGACCGCTACACGCGCAATTGTTAATTTCACCCGATGATCGGTCTAAACTTGATAGTCTTGGTAACCGTATTGAGGAACTCAGGGCATCGATCGGGACTTCTAACGATACTCGTGATGCAGGTTATTTCTATCGTAAGCGGGAACTTGATATTGCTGTTTTTCAAAAACAATTTGAAAAATACATTATGATGGAAGAGATTGATAATGCCCGCGCGCTTGCCCAAAAAAATTTATTGAATGCTGAATCAAGGCAAGATCATTACCTGGCTGATATTTACCGGTCATACCTTGACCGATGGAATGACGAATACAAGAAATACCGTAAAAAATACCAGTCGCTTTTTGAAAAGGAAAGAAACTTCAAGAAGGAATTTAATAAGATGCTTGATAAAGGAAATAAAGAATCTTGTCTGCGCACTAAAAGAATGACGGAATTATCAATAAAATATGCAGAACAAAATAATTTCGGGAACACACTTAAATATCTGAATAAATATCTGAATTATTTGAATGTACTGATCTTTGATCTGGAATCTGAATATGATTTGGCATATCTGACACGAAGGGAATCGAATTTTGAAAAAGGTTTCTCCGTATTATTATCATCAGATACACTGGAAAACATAAAGGAAGCCGGCAATTTGGCTGATTATTGTTTGTATTACTCCGAAAACACCGATGGTAAGCTTGATTCTGAATATTTTTTAAAAAAGAAGGCACTGGTAGCATCTACCGTTACCGATTATATCGAACTCAGAGGATCTGAGAGTGAAATGGCACAGATAGCCGACGAGGCTATTATAGCACGAAAGGATACTTTAAATAAGCAGGGAGTTTTTAAATGGCATCAATACATACTTGTTATCAACTCAATAAGGCCCAGGTCTTCATCTCCCCTGGTGCAACAGGGAGAAGCCATAATACATGCCGATAAAATACTGTCCCGTTATATTAACATTAATAAACTGGGTAAGTTGAAATCCGGTGATAAAATCGGATATACTTATCTAATTCCCTTTGAGAATAATAATAAGAATGTTAGCCTTTATTATGATCCTGAATTAAAAAAATGGCAATATATGGTGGTGTATACTGAAGTTGTTAATGAAAAAATGACAGGTGATATAAGAAAATACTTGCCACCGGTAATATTTGAAGATGAACAATTAGCTGAAAGTGATGAGCCGGAATTACCGGTAACGTTATCTCAAATGACATCATCTCACTAGTTAGTGTCTGTCCATAATGTCCGATATCCGCGTTGCTGTCAAAATTTTAAATCCTCGAATACTATAGTATACCGCGGTTTAAAATTTTTTTCACAACGTTAATTATTTTTAAAGGTG
>CAZBJH010000198.1:0-2740 GCA_964492185.1 uncultured Bacteroidales bacterium
CATTATAGCAGGGTGCTGACGATTGCCGGCAGTGATTCGGGTGGTGGAGCAGGAATCCAGGCAGATATTAAAACGATTTCTGCATGTGGTTGTTATGCAATGTCGGCCATTACAGCCATAACAGTACAGAACACGACAGGTGTAAGCGGTGTCCATCCCGTTCCGGTTCAAACGGTAAGAGATCAGATCGCTGCAGTGTTGGATGACATTGGTGCAGATGCAGTTAAAATTGGCATGTTGCATTCGTCTGAGATCATTGTTGCAGTCAAAGAAGTGCTTCAACAGTATCATGCCAATAATAATATTGTACTGGACCCGGTAATGGTAGCTACATCAGGTGATAAATTGCTGCAGGATGAAGCTATTGATACCTTAAAAAATGAATTGATACCTGTTGCCCGGGTTATCACGCCAAATATTCCGGAAGCGGAAATACTTGCCGGGAAAAAAATCAGCTCACAGAAAGATTTGGCAGTCGTAGCTAAAGACCTGTCGCAAAGATATAGCGTTTCGGTCATGCTAAAAGCCGGTCACCTGGGTGGTGATGAACTGACCGATATTTTTTATAATGCTGAAGACGGCCGGATACTTGAGTTGAAATCAGAACGTATTCAAACAGCAAATACCCACGGAACGGGATGTACCTTATCTTCTGCTGTGGCATCATTTATTGCCCGGGGTTATTCTCTGAATGATGCTGTCAGAAATGCACATGATTATATTCACGGGGCCGTTCAAAGCGGGGCCGGATATGTGACAGGGAAAGGACATGGTCCTGTGCATCACTTTTATAAATACTGGAAATGATACGATCAGCCGGACCCTTTACCCGCGAATTATGGATGGCTGCCCAACCGGATTATGAGCAGATCATTCAGTGTGAATATGTAAAACGACTGGCAGACGGGACACTGCCGAAAAACTGGTTTGCACATTACCTGTCACAGGATGTACTATATCTTATTGATGATTCGAAGGCTTTGGCAGTAACTGCCGCCAGGGCTCCGGATCAGGACGAAATGTATTTTTTTCTCCAGCTGGCAAAAGACGGGCTGGATATTGAACGGGCACTGGAGGATGAGTTTTTATCACTTTTTTCTATACCCAAAGCAAAAGACAAATCACCCGCTTTTAAAGCATATACTTCATTTTTGCTGGAACATAGCTTTCATTCACCTTATCATGTGGCAGTAGCCGCTTTATTGCCCTGCTTTTGGGTTTATTTTAATACAGGGGACTATGTTTTTAATCATTCGGTGATGAATAATCCATATGAGAAATGGATCGATACGTATTCGGGTATCGAGTATATGGAATATACCCGTGCGTTTATACAAATAACAGAAAAAATCGGACAACAGGCTGACCCGGCAATGAGAAAGGAAATGACCGGTGCTTTTACAGCAGGCACTCATCATGAACTAATGGTACTTGAAGAAGCAGTTAACCAATAAAAAATAATATAATGCGTATTTCTATATTATATGATAATACTGCCTTTCGGGATGATCTGATGCCTGATTGGGGATTTGCATGCCTGGTTGAAGGATATGGGAAAACCATACTTTTCGATACCGGTGCAAAAGGTTCTGTTCTGCTCGATAATATGCAAAAAATGCATATTGAACCGGCGTCTGTTGAAACAGTCTTTATTTCACATGATCACTGGGACCATACCGGGGGGCTTTCTGCTTTCCTTGAAAAGAATAGTGAAGTCAATATATTTATTCCACCTTCGTTTGCAGAGATGAACGTTTCGCGGAAAGTCACCCGTGTGGATCAACCCATGAAAATTTATGAGCATTTTTATTCTACCGGTGAGCTGGATGGTATAGAACAATCAATGGTTGTTGAAACTGATAAAGGTCTGGTGATCATTGCCGGATGTTCCCACCCAAGGATGGAAGAGATACTTTCAGCTGCTTCTCAATTCGGTAAGTTATATGCAATTGTTGGCGGCCTGCATGGATTCAGTGAGTATTCACTGTTCAGTGACCTTGAATTGATCTGTGCCACACACTGCACCCAACATAAAGCAGAGATAAAAAAAAGATATCCGGATAAATGTATTGAAGGAGGAGCCGGGAAGATTATAGAAATATGATGCTTGTAAATTTGTTTTTTTAATGTTTTTTTCTTCATTACCGTTTTTATACAGATATAAGATCATATTATCATCAAAACAAAAAAGATATATTGCGCGAATTGTCATACGCTTTTGTATAAATACCACAAAGCAAAGGAAGGCCATCTGGTCAAATGCTATAAGGATAATATAAAGGAAGATTATACACGCGGTGATTTGAAATGCCCGAAATGCGGCATTCAGTTTGCACGGGAAGCCATGATCCACGGACGCCCGGCTAATAAAATCATTCAGGGCAAAGTGTATATGAAACACTAATAGAAATTATTTAGCATTAGTTCAAAGGTATGTTCAGTTATACAGCCATAAATGAAAAAGCAAGAAAAATCAGTCAACTGAACAATCTCATAAGAACTTGTGAACGTTGTTCATTAAGATTGGAAAGGATCCATGCCGTTTATGGGGAAGGCGATCCGGATGCAAAACTGCTTTTGATAGCGCAGGCACCGGGTGAGACAGAGGACCGGGAGGGCAAAATGTTCGTCGGCCCTACAGGCAGAGTCATGGATGAATTATTTCGAGAAAATCATATACAAAGAAGAGCGGTTTATATGACCAATCTGATCAAATGCATGTTGCCTAAAAATCGTAAAC
>CAZBJH010000199.1:0-2728 GCA_964492185.1 uncultured Bacteroidales bacterium
CCTCAAGGAATAAACAGTATTCCTTAATAGCATAAAAAAGTCGGGCACTTGTCAGCCTCTTTCATTTAGCTTTCAATATTCTCACCGCATTAAACACCGCTAATAAAGCCACGCCCATATCTGCAAACACCGCTTCCCACATGTTGGCTATTCCGATAATACCCAGAATGATAAAAATAAATTTGACGCCCAATGCAAAAACTATATTCTGCCACACAATGTTACGGGTTTTTTTTGCTATATCCATAGCTTCAATGACTTTAGCAGGCGAATCGGTCATCAGTACCACATCGGCAATCTCAATGGCAGCATCTGAACCAAGTGCTCCCATTGCAATGCCAATATCGGAACGGGCAATGACAGGAGCATCATTGATCCCGTCGCCGACAAATACTACCTTACCTTCTTTATTTTCCAGGATTAGTTTTTCAATATGACTTAACTTATCTTCCGGCAATAATTCAGCGTAATAATCATCCATTTCCAATTCATTCGCAAAAAATTTTGCTGAAGTTATGGTATCCCCTGTGAGCATAACCGTTTTTATATTTTTTTCTTTAAGCTGACTGATCACATAAGCGGCATCCTCCTTCATCTGGTCCGAAATTACAATATATCCTGCATAAACCTGATCAATTGCAATATGAACAAAAGTCCCCTTCCCCGGATTAGTCTGCAGGCCTATATCTTTACTATTTAGCAATTTAGTATTGCCGGCAAGAACAGTCCTGTTATCTATTACAGCTTTGATGCCTTTTCCTGGTAGTTCATCCGCTTTTTTGATCCTGCTGTTTTTTATTGTTTTATCAAAATATTCCATTATTGACCGGGCAACAGGGTGCGTTGAATTAGCTTCGGCGTATGCAGCATATTCAAGGATTTTTTCCTTTTGGAAACCGTTTGCAGGATAGATCCCTTCAACGCTGAAAATTCCTTTGGTCAGTGTTCCCGTCTTGTCAAAAACCATTGCTTTTACCCTCGTCAGTGAATCAAGGAAATCAGATCCTTTTACAAGTATTCCTTTGCGCGAGGCAAGGCCCACACCACCGAAATACCCGAGTGGTATGCTAAGGACCAGCGCGCAGGGACAGGAGATGACCAACACGACCAGCGCCCGGTATAACCAGTCACTGAATTGTGCTCCCGGGATCAGCAGTGACGGTATAACAGCCAGCAGAACAGCACCTGACACTACAAATGGAGTATAGTACCTGGCAAAGCTTGTGATAAACTTTTCCGTCTCCGCCTTTTGAGATGTGGCATGTTCTGTAAGCTCAAGTATCCTGGATATG
Organism: uncultured Bacteroidales bacterium; assembly: GCA_964492185.1. GTDB lineage: Bacteria > Bacteroidota > Bacteroidia > Bacteroidales > UBA10428 > JAFGSZ01. Next base: position 1,293 of record CAZBJH010000199.1, read on the forward strand.
GAAGAATCCCCGAATTTCTTTTTTACCATTATGTTTAATAACCCGGACTGATTGATCATACCTGCCAGCACGTCTCCTCCCGGCCTTACTTTACGGGGAACACTTTCTCCGGTAAGTGCAGCACTGTCTAAGAAGGATTCTCCTTTAGTTACAGTACCATCAAGAGGTACTTTTTCACCTGGCCTGACTATTACCGTATCACCAATCTGCACGTCGCCAGGGGATACCCTGATAACTTTCTTACCTGACCTCAGGTTAGCAAAACCGGGCTTTATCTGAAGCAATGACCGGATTGATCTTCGCGATCTGCTGACGGCAATATCCTGGAAAAGTTCACCGACCACATAAAATAACATAACAGTAATTGCTTCAGCCATCTCATTAATAGCAAATGCTCCAAGAGTGGCGATGGTCATCAGAAAATTCTCATCAAATATCCGTCCCCTGAAAATATTTCTTATCGCCCTGGAAATAACCTTCCATCCGGCAACCAGATATGCAGTAATGAAAATTACATATTCGGGTATGTTATAGAGCATACCTTTAAGCTCATCCTTGAAAAGAATCCCCGCGCCAAGAAGAAAAGCAGCAGATAATACCTGGATAATATTTCCCTTGTTCTCTGCCAGTTCGTTTATGGAAACAATTCTCTCCTTTTGTGAATACCGGCTTATTTCAGCCTCCGGCTCCAGTTCTTTGATTTTATTTTTTACTTTTTCAGGATCATTTGTATCGACTGTCATTGTCGAACCGGCATAGTTTATATTTACGAACCTTACCTCCTCAAGCTTATTCAGGTTTCTTTCAAGCTTTGCAGCACATGATGCGCAATCGATATTATTGATATGATATTTTCTCACAACTGATCACGTTAATAAAGCTACCGGTTAAACAAATCGAAATGGTTTTTGATGATTTGTCCGCACAAAAAAATTATCACACCAATACCCGGAATGTAGCGCAGCCCGGTTAGCGCAAGCCGTTTGAGGCGACAAGCTTGGTAATTCGAACCGAGGAGGCTATCGACCGACAAGCTCACGACGACCAAAGGGAGGAATAATATTGAAGCGCCGGCCGGATCCAACTTAGATCCCAGGTAAAATTTATCCAATTATCCAGTTAACTCTTTCCTGTTATAAATATTAGTCTTATTTTTGTGTTCCATTCGGAAATTCAATTACATTTCGTAGGCGGGGTGTAGCGCAGCCCGGTTAGCGCGCGTCGTTCGGGACGACGAGGTCGGGAGTTCGAATCTCCCCACCCCGACAAAAGAAAAAGCCTTACACGTAAGTGTTGGGCTTTTTATATATGAAAAGCCAAGCTTGCTTGAGCTTTTTATATATAAAAAGAACAATAGAGCGAAGCGATAAGGCTTTTTCTTTTGATCACTAACCCAAAGAGATCACCAAAGGTAATCTCCCCACCCCGACAAAAAA
>CAZBJH010000200.1:0-2710 GCA_964492185.1 uncultured Bacteroidales bacterium
TCTGGCGTTTTCTACCTTCATGTTATCGGAAAGATTATAACCCATGATTTGCTTCGAATACACATCCGTAACAAGGAATAAATACATATACCCTTCTTTGGTATGAATGTAAGTGATATCACTCGCCCATGCCTGCTCAGGAGCCGTAAGATGCATATCCTTAAGCAAGTTAGGCCAGCACCGGAACTTATGGTAGGAATTGGTCGTTACCATATATCGTTTCTTCTTAGCCACCAACATCCCCTGCTCACGTAGCCCAGAATCCAGCCAGAATCCAGTCGGACAAGGCTATATTCTTAATAATAAGCCAAATAAACGTAAAATATAGCCATTTCAGGGTCTTAGAAGGCCGTTTTTGGGGGTAAAATGGGGCCTCTAAGAAAATATTTCCAGCATAAAGCACGGATTGCAAATCCGCACCAGCAAAATTTCACTTAATTCGGTTTTTTGATTTCATCCTGCTTTTTTTTAACTTGTACCGGACTTTCAAGTGATGAACAGGTTAAAAAAAAAAGTTGAAACGAAAGTCAGCATTATTCGCTCAATGCAATATTAATAATTATTTTACCATATATTATCCGTTTATTAACGGTTAAGATCGGATAACAAATTGTGTAAAAAAATGCACATCAAATCGTTAAATCAGGTACTTACAACCAAAAAACAAGTATAAATATAATATAATAGAGATATATGGAATAGTGTATATCGGATTGTTGTGCATAATGCTAAAAGACACGTTCACAAGCAATAAGCAAATGAGAACTAAATGAACATAGCTTATAAAATATTGCTCTTTTCAATACTATCAATTAGCTTACCAATCGGAAAGTTATTTGAGATTTTTGTTTGGAATGACCGAATAACAAAAACGGAGATTGTATTTGAAAAAAAGAGACGAGAATCAGCAGGAAGAATTTGCTATTTTATAAAACTTGCAAAAGAAATCCAAAAGAAGCTTTCCATATTTTTACAAAACAGACCGGATTTTACACTAATAGAAAGAATTACAAACAACAAAAATATACAATCCTTAACTATTCAAAATCACAAGGTTAATGGCATTAAGGCTTTATTAATCAGTAGATTCCTTTTTAATATATTATACTTAGATGATTCAGAATATGAATTAAGATTATTTCTATAACAGATTCAATATCATCTATTTATTAATATTATTAAAATTTTTAAAACATGAATAAAAATATTTTGAATATAGGCTTATGGTCAGCTATAATTTGTTTGACCTCATTTATAGTTTGGATTATTTCGTTTACTGGAATTGCGATTCAGTCACCTCTTTTTTACTGGACAAATATTGAAGATTACATTGATTACTATAAAAATAATAGTCAATTCTTTCAATATTTAGCAAAATCCTTTATGATTATTTTCAGTTTGGCATACATGATATTAACAATAGTTTTTTATGAATTCGCTACAACTGAAAGAAAAATACTTGCAAAGATTGGAATTGTATTTTCAATCATGTTTGCTTTGGTTTCATCAATTCATTATTTTGTACAAATAAGTTCCGTTCGATTTGCAATTGCCGCGAATGAATATTCAGGATTAGAGCATCTACTACAATCTAATCCGACATCGGCTTTGTTATCCGTAAATATGCTTGGTTGGACCTTATTTTTAGGATTATCAACCCTTTTTATGTATTTAGGATTAATTTCTAAATCTGTAACAAAAGGATTAAAACTTGGTTTATTGATAAATGTAATTTCGTGTTTTTTCGGTGGAATTGGTTATTTATTCCAAATAGACTTATTGACATTTGTTTTCATGAATTTAGGTATTGGACTTGGATTCACTATAATAACAGTTTCATCAATTAAATTTATTAATGTAATAAAACGAGAACATAAATAAGCACGAACGCACAACAATATAGGAATTAAGGCACAGTTGAGCAAAAAAAAGAGGTGACGGATCCACAGATTGTAACTGGTAAATAGCAATGCACAGTTTTCTGTAAATAAGAATACACAACTTTTGGTAACAATGATGCACAGTTTTTTCCTTTCCAGGGGCATGCCCCTGGAAAGGAAAAAACCAACTTTGCCGGTTTAATTTTAAAACCGGTTATTATGAATGAATATTTTAATAAGTTGATTATGTATCATGAAATCCATAAGTTGTCGAGAAATGACTGGAGCAAGTCAAGAATCGCCTCTTTCCTTGTAATAAACCGTCGCGCTGTAAACAAGTATTTACAAATGGACCAGGATCAATATATTGAGTATCTCGACAAACAGAAAACCAGAAAAAAGGAGCTACAAGATTATGAGGCTTTTGTAAAGATAAAGCTGGAAAAATATCCTGATACTTCTTCCGCCCAAATGCACGATTGGCTAAAAGAGCATTACGAGTATTTTCCTAATGTCTCTGAAAAAACCGTTTTTAACTTTGCAATGGATAAGGCAGGAACACAACATCCCTAAAATCAAAAAGTACCGTGATTATTTTATTGTTGAAGAACTGCCTTATGGCAAACAAGCACAGGTCGATTTTGGTGAATATAATATGCGCGATGGCAAAGGAAACCGGGTTAAGATATATTTTTTTACTATGGTACTTTCCCGCTTACATAGCTCTTATTATTTTAAAAATTATCAGGCTTACTTATTGATTTTAAATGGTTTTATCGAACTTGTGAACTGTATGGTTTGAGGAATGGTTTGATATTTATTAATCACCC
>CAZBJH010000201.1:0-2672 GCA_964492185.1 uncultured Bacteroidales bacterium
GCACAACTCGTTTATGGATATACAAAAACTACACATAATTTCCAAATATGGGTTGATATGTATACCTTTTTGCCATTTTTTGGTGACTTCCATTTTTTTCATTTTTTGAAATATGTTGGCTTTTATTCTTCTATGTTTAAATCATCAAAAGGACTGATGATGTTTCCCAGGCTCTTTATCGATACATGGGTATAAATCTCTGTGGTCTTGCTGCTTTTATGACCTAAAAGTTCCTGTATGTAACGCAAGTCTACCCCTTTTTCCAGCAAATGGGTGGCGTAACTATGCCGTAACGTATGTAGCGTCACATTTTTTTTAATGCCTGCCCTAATTTTGGCCTGGTCGAATACTTTTTGTATACTCCCTGCTGAATAAGGGCTACCGGGATTTTGTCCTTCAAATAACCAGTGTTTTGCGCGGTATGTTTTGTAGTACTTCCGTAACAGGTCAATAAGGCTTTGAGGCAATGGAACCATCCGGTCTTTGTTGCCTTTACTGTCCCGAACGTGTAAAAGCCGGCGTTCGGAATTGATATCGGTTAATTCAATTTTTAGCATTTCGCTTCGCCTTAATCCGCACGCGTAAATGAGGGACAGCATAACACGATGTTTGAGATTCCGGGTATGGACCAGCAGTTTTTTAATCTCCTCCTCTGACAGGATATTGGGAATGTAATGAAATCCCCGTGGACGCTCTATCTCTTCAATAATTAATTCTTTTCTTTCTACCGATTGATAGAATAATTTGAGGGCACTAACCAATACATTTTGTGTTGAAGGAGAATAATTTAGCTTAATAATAAACTCGTTATTGAATCGCTCAATATCAACCGGCTCAATCTCATAAGTTTCTTTATCACAGTGAAACTTAAAAAACTTCTTAAACATATCCATATAGTTATCAATCGTTTTCTCACTATACCGCTGTCGTATCATATAGTTTCTGAACCGATACATCTGCTTTTTATGAGACTGCTTCAATGCTCCCGGCTGCGGTGCTTTGAGGTTGGTTTTTTCTTCAAATGCGGATAACAGAAAAACAACCTGATAGTCAGTAAGCTCTTTTGCCATCTTTTTAAGAAGCTCATAACTCTGTTTATCGTGAGGCAAATGCCAGCACTTCTTAGTACTATTCCACTTTCTTCCAGGCATGGCTTTTATTCTTTCAATAATATTCAAATCATAGTCAAAACTTACTATTATCCTCTTTTCGTCATTATGAATCTGGGACTTAATGATTACTTTTTTATTCCTATGTTGTCCATAATACACTTTCATGTCTTCAACACCGGCTGTTGCCGGGTTTACCATCGATAGTTCTGCTGTTGATGGGTATGCTTTCATGATAATATAAGGTTTTAAGTTTAGCCAAAGCTCCGCCCCTTCAGTCACATCACATTCATGTAAACCCTAAAATAGAGGTATGGACGGTTAGTGAATGGGAAGGTTAAAAATACGATACCAACCCCAAATTTGCAAATGATATTCAGGTTTTTAATCCAGCATCAAAAAGCGGATACAAAACCAAAGGAGTAACGCCCATAAGGGTTATCAACATCGGTAAACACTTCGGTATATTCAATTGCCAGCCTTGCGTTTCGCTTTAAGAAGTAACCAAAGTGGAGAGTGGCAGACTAAATCCGGGTCGGACCCTTTTTTACACATTGCTAACCTGCTTTGGTATATAATAAACTGTGAATTTATGAATAGGGCAGGTTAAAAAAGAGAAGTATAATTCTATACTCCCCCTTTTAAATGTAAATTTTACAGATTATTTGTCCGGTTTTGAACCGAGCATGATAAAATTATTCACAACGACCTCAGTTACATAGCGGGAATTCCCATCAGTATCTTCATAACTGCGGTGCTTCAAACTGCCTTCTACAGCTATTTCCTTTCCTTTTTTCAAAAAGTCTTCGGCAAATTTCGCCCTCGGACCCCAGGCCACCAATTGGTGCCACTGGGTGTTGGTAACCTTCTTACCGTCTGCACCACGGTAATCTTCGTTGGTAGCCAGACTCAGGCGTGCCATTTTTTTACCATCACTTAATTCTTTTACTTCGGGATCAAGTCCCAGTCTGCCGATCAGATGAACTGAATTTCTTAAATTTTTCATAATACGTTTTTTTTATCTACAAATAATTGCAATCCTGTGATTGCTTTCGTTTAAAATGACATTGCAAAGTATCTTAGCCTGATTGAAATTATCCGTATATTATCCGTTTGTATCCGTTTATTATCCGTTTGTAAACGTTTACAAACGACTACAAACGTTTTTATAACTGATAATGTGAGTGTTATAAATAGGGGGATAAAATATTATAAAATGTATATTTCATCTGACATCTGCAGATGGTCAGGAGAATACCGCATCTCTGAGAGGCTGATTTGCTTATATCGGGTCTGCTGAAAAAGTCTGTAGTGTAACATCTGCAAGGCGGCAAAGCGAAGGTGTATAATAATACTGTAAGCTGAAGCCAACGTAACAGATTATATGCTACAGACTTTTTCAGCAGACCCTTAATAATTAAAAAAAAAGGAATAAATTAGTTTGATCATAATATATAGGAATATGAGCGGTCTGCAAGACCCAGCGATTATTCTCGGTTGGAATAAATCCCCCTGCAGCATCTATGCACATAGCGACGGTTTTTAGTGATTTTTCAGGTAGTA
>CAZBJH010000202.1:0-2609 GCA_964492185.1 uncultured Bacteroidales bacterium
CACTCCTTTTTTCGTTTCTTCTGCCGATGGTATACCGGGCAAGTGGCCTTTTTCATTGATAAAAGATTCTACTTCATTTATTGATAATAATTTATAATTTTTATCAAATACATAATCAGCAGCAATATTCTTAACCTCTATCTCTTCACATTCAATTTTCCCGTTTACTGTTAATTTTGAAGTTGGATTTGAAGTCCCGATACCAATATTCCCATTGCTTTTTAAGATAGTCATCCTGGTGTTTCCCGATGTTCGCAATGAAAGATTTTCATCATAGCTTCCTATATAACCGGAATTAATTCGAATTTCTTTATCAAAATAGAATTTAGATCTGTCTGTGTAAAAATGTGCCCAGTTTGAATTTTTCGGACCTATATCCACATAACCATTACCAGTATTAATTCGTAATGCTCCGCTTTGATTACCCCTTATTGATCCGTTAACATGCAATTTTTCACTTGGGCTAGTTGTTCCGATGCCAACGTTTCCGGAAAAATAACCTCGCCCGGTGAAATAACCACCATATCCATTTGAATTTGCACTATATCCATAAACAGCTATGCCTTGACTCGCCTTTACTTTTCCATATATACCAATTGAATTAGGATAGCCAGAATTGTTACCGGTGTTATTACCATAAATAGCGGACCTGTCCTCAGCATTTACTGGTCCATAATCAGCGCATTGAACATGCAATTTGCTTTTTGGTTTTGTCGTTCCGATACCTACATTATTATTCCCGCTTGCCCCCTGAATATCACCATTAGGAGTATAAATTTGTGCATTTAAAATTGGTGTTGAGCATAATAAACAAAAAAGACCAATAAATAAGTTTGTTGTTTTCATAATAGTTCGTTTAGATTAGTGCCTACTCTGTTAAAGAGGCCTTCTCAGGAGTTTAAAAAATTTGAATTTTGTATTTTTTGATTATTGTGTATCCTTTATGTTCTTTTAAGCTATTGCTAATAGTTTTTGTTAAGGCAATATGGATTAATTTATTAAACAGAAAGAATACGAAAAGACTCCTGAGACAACCTCAAGCTTTTCAGCTTTCGCTTTTTTTTATTTATATATGCATAAAGGAAAGTGAAATGGAAATAATAGTATGTAAATTATTAATTTCTGTATTAATATAAGATTATTCTAAAAATCCGGAATTTATTTTTTTCCTAGGCCTAAATTTTTTTTTGTGTTATATTAATTTATAACTATTGTTGTCCGGTTAAATTAATTTTCCGGAAGTTTTTTCATTTATTATACTGATAATCAATATCTATTTATTTGGTTGTTAAAAGTAAGCCCCTGCTAATTTTGGAAACAGGCTATTTTGATATTCAATCCTCTTCTTTTCCACAATACTTATCCAAGCCCTTTCAGGATCATTCAGGAACTTATAGATGTTGATATAGTTCATTAAATGCAGTCTGATAATTGAAGCCATGTTCGAGAATGACCAATTTCTTTTAAGCCTTGACTTAATGACACTTAATAGGAGGTTGGCGATCAGACTCACCCATATTTGTATTTCTATTGCATTTACATTGTCTCCCAGAAAATATTTCAAAGGAAAGTTTTGTTTAATTTGTTTGAAAAGAGTTTCGATTTGCCATCGCTTCTTGTATATCAGTGCTATTAGATCGGCTGACAATTCAAAGTTGTTTGATATGAATACAAGTAGTCGTTTCCGGTCATCTGCCCAGTATGCAATTCTTCTAAGGCTTATATTTTTCTCTTGACCGTTCTCTTTGTAGCTTAAATAAATCGCTTCATCTTTTAAAACACCTTCATCCAGGTTGTCTGGAATGTCATATTCCTCACCTACCTGGTATATCGCATTTTCTTTTTGTAGAGTGACAAACCAGACATCGCTATCCGTAAACCTTTTATACTGGGAGTAGTCATTATAGGCCTTGTCGAATGTAATAAATGAACCTTTAGGCAAGTTAATCTCTTTTAAGAAAGTATGGTCATGTTTTGCCGCAGCGGAATAACGAATAAGGCAGGGTACATTTTCATAAGCATTGATCATTGTATGTGCTTTGATTCCTCCCTTCTGTTTGCTGGGATCTTTGGGTTTCCGGCCTGCACCTTTTAAAATTGCTTTAAAAAGAGAAATTGTGGTAGAATCAACAATAAATAACCGCTTTAAATCTATTTTACTCAACCGGCTGTCCGATAAAAATCCAGAGTAATTCTGGTACAGCTTCATGTAAATAGATTGAAATACACTGCTAGATCTGTTTCTATTTGCATCTGACAATGTACTTCGCCTGGGGCTGTAGTCCATACCAATATGTAATAGCTTCGTACTACAGGCTAAAAGACCTGTGGTTACTTCCCTTATTGATGTGCAGCCTTCAAATGCCAAATATAACATCGTGATCATGTGCTTATAAGTGGTGAACTTCTTGTAATATCTGTCAGTGCCCAGTTTCCTTGCTATTGTGTGTATTTGGCTTCGTTTTATCATTTGAAGTATTTGTCCAAAGATAGGCTGTCCGGTAAAATTTGTACTTTTGTTCATGTCTTTTGCTCTTTGTAGTGATTGAGCAAAGATAATATGGTGAGATGGTTATTCAACTATCTCACCTTTTTACCGGACAACAATA
>CAZBJH010000203.1:0-2538 GCA_964492185.1 uncultured Bacteroidales bacterium
TATATAGTGTCTGTCCATAAAGTCCCATTTGCCGCGTTACGCTTGTCCGAAAATTGCTCATTTACGACAAGTAAACTCCGTATTTCCGGACCGCGCGAGCCTTGCAAATGAAACTTTATGAACAGGCACATGACCGGTTAAACATTTTGCCCAGTTTATTGACAGCCTCTATATAGATCTTAGTGTCGAAGGGATGACTATTTCAACCCTTGTACCCGCGCATTTTCCATCCTTCTTTTTTATTTCTGTAAAAGTAAAATCTGTTTCTGCATTATTCAAAATTCCTATCAATAAAAGCCGCTTTTTTGTTAATTCGAGCCCGTATGAAATATGTTTTGTGTCGCCCGTGCCGTCTTTTGATTTTTCAAATCCTATGCCATTGTCAATAATAGTGTAGGTCAGGTTACCATTGTTACGAATTATTTTAGTTTGTATGTCCCCTTTATGTTCAAGCTTCATAATACCATGTTTAATTGAATTTTCCACCAGGGGCTGTATTAAAAATGAGGGGACCAATTGCTTTTCAATATCTATAGCGGGGTCTATTTCTATATCATAATCAAATTTGTTATCCAGCCTTACACGTTCCAGCTCAAGATAGATTTTAAGAGCTTCAATCTCGTCTTTTAATGCAATGATGTCGTTCTGTGAATTGTATAAATTAAGCCTCATCAATTGAGCGAACTGCGAAACAAAATCCATCGATTCTTCCTTTTTGTTGTTATAGATAAAATACTGGATCGAATTGAGGGTATTGAATATGAAATGCGGGTTAATCTGTTGCGTCATTAACCGTTGCCGGTAACTGTTTATCTCATTTTTCAGGTCGTATAATTTTTGCTTCTGCCTGGATCTGTATGTAATTACCAGGAGGGCAGAAATAATCAGAATTGCAATAACCCCTAATATGGTAATATTACGTATCAGCCGGTAACGTTTCGCCTCGGCCTTCAATTCGGCATCCAATTGTTCCTGCTTCTTATTCAATTCATATTGCATCCTGATGTTTGCGATCTCATCTGTTTTTTGCTTATTTACAGCCGAATCGTTTCGTTGGGAATATAATACATGGTAATTATAAGCTTTGGCATAATCGCCCAGGTTTTCATACACTTTGCTTAACTTGAGGTATGCCCCGGTTATTAATGAGCTCTCTCCTTTATCCCTGTCTTCTATAGCATTCAGAAGATGTGTTAGAGCTTTACCATATTGTTTGGTTTCCGTGTAAACCCGGCCATAATAAATATCAGCCGCGATAATTATATTAATGTAGTTGTTTTTTTGAGCAATACTATCCCCTTTTGCCAAGTATATCATAGCACTGTCATACAGGTTTTTGTCAGCATATAAGATTCCCGTGTTAAGAAGAGAAACTGCTTCCATCGCGGGAAAGTTTACCCTTTTTGCATAGTCACTGGAAATTTGAAAGTATCGCATAGCTTTATCAAATTGTTCCAGATCACGATAAACCTCTGCTATAGTATTTGTCAGTTCACTGGCCCGTTTATAATTATTTGTTGCCAGAGAGTACTCCAATGCTTGATTACAATATTTGATAGCCGGCCCGTGTTTTTTCATAAACCAATAATTATAGCCCATAGTCTGAAGGAACTTTAGTATCCTGGTAGTGTCTTTTAACTCTTCGGCGATTGGTAATCCCTTATATATGTAATGTGTGGAAATATCATAAGCCCCCATACGCCTGTAAAGAGTACCCAGGTTAGCATAGTTGCTTATCAGGTGTTTCCTTTTATTATGATTCTCATTTATGGCGAGTGCCTTTTGGATGAAAAAAAGCGCCGTATCAAACCTGTTCTGCATTATTGAAATACTTCCGAAATTATTATACAGATCTGCCAGATAATCCGGTTCATCCGGGGGAGCATTATCCATGGCTTTTTTTAAAAAAAAGGCTGATGAATCGTATAAAGATTTAAAGTAAAAAACCTTGGCGTGGTTTTTATATATCCGGCTTACAAAATACCGATCGTTGACAAAAGGAGCAGCATGCACTGCTTTTTGACTGTATAAAAGAGCGCTGTCCGGATGAATTGAACATAAGCTGTCTGCTGTTTCCAGTAAGTTGCGAACAGTTGAGGTGTCAATGTCTGATCCCGCGTAAGAGATATAGGATCCGGAACTTATAGCAATGGCTATAAAAAATTCAGGTAGTGACATTATAAAAAATGTTTAATGTATCAGCAAAAATATATTGTTTTTAATACTTAACCGCAGGTGCTTAAATATTTTAATGAAAAATTCATAATTCTTATAAGCATTGCCATACGGGAAGCATAGCCCGGTAATTCATTCACGGCTATCATAAAAGTCCGGGGTTTGGATGAATCAGTTTAATATTCCCCATATTTTAAAATATATTTTTTAATCTTGCAGCCCGATGCAAAGGACCGTATTATTATATAATAACACTACTCCACCCTGAAAATAGCCCTCAGGCAGGTACCTCTTTTGTTCATTGAAATGAGTACCGAGCGCCGGGTTGTATACCCAAAGGCGGGGCTAAAAGCTGTGAAGTGG
>CAZBJH010000204.1:0-2226 GCA_964492185.1 uncultured Bacteroidales bacterium
TAACTCCTTTATTCTCTATTCCCCATGAATACGTTTCTTCTTTTCCATTAACTCTTCTTTGCTTTCCTTATGGTCAGGATCCGGCACACACGCCTCCACCGGACAAACATCAACACATTGAGGTTCATCATAGAAACCCACACATTCCGTACAAAGATCAGGATTAATCTCATAAATCGTGTCACCCTCTGAAATTGCTTCATTGGGACATTCAGTAATGCATATTCCGCAATTGATACAATCTTCGTTAATCATTAATGACATAATATACTATTGTTTTAGTTAATTATTAAATTAATAATATTAAAATCACATTATTTATCCGGCTGATATGGATCCCACATCACAAGAACAAGTGCTCCGTGTTTTGATTTAAAAGGTCCATGATTTTCATGGGCTTTGAATTTCTGATATGTTCCGGCATGATAAACTTTGCCCTCAATTGTATATTCACCTTCCATTATAACATGTTGTTCAGCAGTAATATGAGAGTGAGGTGCCATATAAAAACCTTTCGGATATTTAAGCAAAACAGTTTTTGCTCCCTGTTCATCACGCAGATACCTTACTTTTGTACCTTCAGGATAATCATGCGTGTCATGCCATATAGAATTTTCAAATAAATTAACCGGTGTTTCCATTTTAAGATCCCCCAAATTTGCATTTCTAAAAAAAAATCTTTATCTGTTTTTATATATTAACTCTAATTGCAATTTGTCAATAAATTCATGGTGTAAAACCATTAATACATTATAAATGTAATGAGAATATTCTCATAATCCAAGTTTATTTGGATTAATTTTGAATAATTGAATATAGTTATGCAGCAACGCTATTTAAATTTAAGGATTTGAAAAGCTATCATGTTTTGCAAGATTTGCTGGTCTCATTCTTATCTCTTAACCGGCAATATCTTCTTTTATCTCGAACATATTATCACTTTTGTCCCAAATAAAATAGGTGTCATAACCCGGATTTTCCTTTATGACAGTTTTATATCCTGATTTTATTGCTTTGTTATAGATATCTTCTGAATTCTTATATGCCAGGCAAACATGAGCATATTCCAATTTTTCTTTTTCAGGGCTCACAAAAATCTCAAACCGGGCATCATGCGAACTAATATTATATACATCAACTTCCCCTTCATTATTAAAAATTTGTTGATTCAAACCGGTATTCAATATAAACTTGCGTTCAACCTCAAAAAGTAACACTTTTTCAAAAAAATCTTTTATTTCTTCCGGATCATTCACTGTTAATGCAATATGTTGTAACATAGTATTAAATAATTTTTCATTAAAAATAATAGCCAAAATTAAATGAACTTTTGTTCATTTTAAAATTATTTAGACTAATTTTGAATAAAAATTATGCCTTTCGAAATACGGTACTTTAAAATAATTCGTCATGGAAATTGAAGTATTAAAATCGAAAATACACAGGGCAAGGGTTACCGGTGCTAACCTGGATTATTCAGGTAGCATAACTATCGATGAAGACTGGATGATTCAATCAGGACTTGTCGAATACGAAAAGGTACATGTTCTGGATATTAATAATGGAAAAAGGTTCGAAACCTATGTGATAAAAGGAAACAAAGGCACACATGAAATCATTTTAAACGGTGCTGCTGCCAGAAAAGTCCATGTTGGGGATCTGGTAATTATTTTATCCTATACCAAAATTGATCATCAGAATTATGAAGGATATAAACCGGTTATATTTAATGCTGACAGCCATTAATACAGTTCTGCTCACCAGGAAGATAATGTTCCTGCGGGGTATGAATATAAAATTCAGAATTATAATTAGTGCCTGTCCATAATGTCCGATATCTACATTGCTGCTCACATTATAAATCCTCAAATACTTTAGTATACCGCGGTTTAAAATGTTTAATCATAAAAAAATTACTATGCCACGTATGAATGGAACAGGTCCGGAAGGCAAAGGACCCAAAACAGGTAGAAAACTAGGTAAATGCAATGAAGTATCACAGAAAGAGTTAATACAACAACTCGGCAAAGGAATGGGTAAACGCAGAAAATCAGGTGGAGGTGAAGGAAGAGGTAAACGATTAAAACACGATAATTAGTGTCTGTCCATAATGTCCGATATCCGCGTTGCTGCCAAAATTTTAAATCCTCGAATACCTTAGTATACTGCGATTTAAAATTTTTTTCACAACGTGTTTATTTTTTTTAAGGTGTTCAAGAGCTCACT
>CAZBJH010000205.1:0-2201 GCA_964492185.1 uncultured Bacteroidales bacterium
AGTGAACAGTGAACAGTTTGAATGTTTGTGGCAGGGATGGGAGTTAGTGATCGGTAATCGGTGATCGGTATTTGGTGATCGATGGGGATGAGCCGGAAGAAAGAAACAGTGAATAGTAAACCGGGTGGTTTGCACGGTTTTTTTAGGTGCATATTAAACACGATATTTGCACAAACAAAAATGAATTTTATCATGAATGAATTTGAAAAAGTTATAAGCAGTATAGATTTTATCTTTTTTGCAACAGGTAAACATAAAATTGATGTATCATCAATTCTTGAATCTAAAAATGCCGTACTTTTAGATGTGAGAGCAGATGAAGAAACATCAACCGTAAAATTGCCACTCAATAATTATTTACCTGTTTTTGAAATACCTTTTTGCGAACTCCCCGCAAAACTAAGTCACTTACCGAGTGATTGATTTATTGAGGTTTTTTGTTCAAGCGGTGTCAGAAGCGCCATTGCTTTGGCATACTTAAAAAGCAAGGGTTTTGATAATGTAAAAATGATTGAAGGTGGTTATTCCCAGTTTATGGAGGCTGTTATGCCCGGGAAAGTATTTAAACATATCAATAAATAGGATATAAATAATGAATATTTGGATATTAGGTGGTATTATATTAGCCATAGCTGTAATTATGACAATGACCGGCCGGGGAGGAGGAAATTTTTATGTTTTGGCTGTTGTGTTGTCAGGTGTAGGAATGCATGAAGCCGCGACCACGGGACAATTTATTTTGATATGCTCTTCTTTTGCAGCAACAGTATTTTTTGGAAGGAAAAAGGTTATTGATTGGAAACTGGTTTTTTTAATCGGAAGCATTACACTTATTTCTGCTTTTCTGGGAGGATATTTTTCAAATGAATTCGGAGGTAAATTATTGAAAATTACTTTTGCTGTATTGATTTTTCTGGCGTCTGTACTTATGCTCAAACCGGTAAAGAAGGAACCTCAAACAAACAATCGGTACAGGGTTAAGTTAAAATCAGCAAATGCAACATACTATATTAATCTTTTTATTTTTATCCCTTTTGTTCTGGCTACAGGGTTTGTATCGGGTATGGTCGGTATATCAGGTGGTTCATTTTTAGTTCCACTCATGGTGTTAGCAGTTGGTGTTCCTATGTACATTGCTATCGGAACATCAACTACTTTAGTGATGATTACTGCAACCGCCGGGTTTTTGGGACATTTGAGTACCGGGCATTTTAATGCTTCGATGTCTATTTCGTTAGCTATTGCGTCGGTAATTGGGAGCTTGATAGGAACACGGTTAACTGTCAGGACAAATCCAAAAGTGCTGAAAATCATTTTTGCTACTACCTCAATAATTGCGGCTTTTATTATGGCTTATAAAGTCTTTTATTAGCCCGGAACCCAACCGGACAATACTATTTCATACAACAGCCCTGCCTGAATGATCTTGTAATTTGTATCACCAATACAAAAATCTTCCTCTATTATTAATAATAGATGCAAAAACCGGATCAGGAATTAATTTACCATCTGATCTGATTAATCCTTCCGCATGGCTTCATCTCGCAATTTGCGCGGCATCTTTTCAATGGCATACCTAAGGGCTGTCCGGGGCATTTGAAATTTATTCTGCATCACATATTCAAAAATAAGCTGCTGATTGGATTGGGAGGTTACCTTTAGCATCCATCCATAACCTTTCTGAACCATGTCGTCAGGATCTTTTAAAAGGATATCGGCCAGTCTCAGAATATGTTCCGTGAACAATCCTTTACGCGCTGGAATGATCAGCGATACAGTTGCTGCACGCCGCATCCACCGGTTTTCCGAAGCCGCCCATCGCTGCAACTCTGAGAGATGCCCGGGGTACATCATCAAAAAGTCACCAACCGTATGATTACATAGCGTATCACAGGCAGCCCAGTTGGTGACATAATGGTTGATCCAGCGTTCGAACACCTGAAAATCCCCGGGTGTATATTGCCCGCGTACGGCATGTGACCAAAGACAGGCGATGGCGGTTTCTTCGAGGTATCCCGACTGCCATAGCGGTTCACAAAGAATGAATACAGTTTCCTTTTCCCGGTCTGCCAGCCCATCGAAGCTTCTTTTTGCAATGGTCCTGATAACCGGTGATTTGAGGCCGTAAAACATAACATCTTCTTTGAAAAAACGGCCTGTGTCTATCACAGTATGCTCTTTCACTGCCATTTGCAGTTCAT
>CAZBJH010000206.1:0-2164 GCA_964492185.1 uncultured Bacteroidales bacterium
CATGATTTCTCTGGGTTTTGAGTCGATACATGTAAACGATATTTTAGATAAATCAGAAACAAAAGATCCTGACTTATGTATATATGCAGATCAAAATGATTATGCAATTATTACTAAAGATTCAGATTTTAGAGATTCATTCTTCGTTAAACAAACACCAAAAAAACTTATTAAGATTAATTTGGAAAATATTTCAAATCGAGAATTGATTACGATTTTTAATGATAATATTGGAGCAATTCAAAGATTAAGTAGTAAGTCTAACTTCTTACTTGAGGTTGATAAAGAGGATATTAATTTAATAGAATTTTAAACAAGGGCTGTTGTCAATAGACAACATTGTGCTGCATGGTGATACGTTTTACATTCGTCATTCCATCTCCGTTTCAACTAAAGCAATGGTGGTTATAAAAGCGCTCCAAAATCCCCGCCGGCGATGTATTGTAAACCTATGCGGGTATGGTTTTATAAAAATCAAATAAATTTTGAAGTTAAAAACTTTTCATTATAAACTGATTCGTAAATCATTTTTTCTTTTCCTTGATGATTCATTGCTAAGTATTAGAATAAAACATTTGCTAGCTTTATACTTAGTTGAGCCTGTTTACTTTGATAATTTTTTGACAATTAAGAAAGATAAATTTATAGATCGACTAAATCCCGATAAAGAAATTATGGAACCTCTTGCAAAATTACTGGAAAAGGAATCTGATTTCAAACTTAAAGTACTTGATATAGGTTCGGGTCCTATAACAAAAGTTGGGTATAAATTAGAAAACAAACTAATCGAATTGTATGCAATAGATCCATTAGCAAATATTTATTCAAAATTATTAGACAGAAAAAATATTTATCCTCCTGTAAAAACTATACCTGGAAATATGAGGAATTTAAGTAAAAAATTTGATAAAAATGAATTTCATTTAATTTATGCTAATAATTGTCTCGACCATGCATGCAATCCTGTGAAAGCAATATCTGAAATATTTCATGTTTTAAAACCTAATCATTACTTCTATTTTTCACATTTTATTAATGAAGGAGAAAGAAATAATTATTATGGATTACATCAATGGAACTTTTATTGCATAAACAATGATTTATTCCTTGCCAGTAAAACAAAAAAAATAGAGATAAATTTATCAAAGAAATTTCAACATATGTTTAGTATTAAGGTTACTGTAATAAATAGAAAGATAATAGCTCTGTTTTTAAAAAAAGAAAATTAACTAAAGTCTCGCACTTATTTTTAATTTACATAATGAATACGCCCAAATTCGTGTCAGACCGATTTAAACGCAAATTATATGAACACTAATCCTGATTTTATGTCATTTTTTGGTTTTAGCGTATTGTTTTTAGAGGTAATCAGAATTTACCGGGCACTACAAGAAGATTTTAAGAAAAATGCTGCCACAGAAATCGATAATCATTTTTTTGTAAATTCAACAGTTGAGAAAATTCTTGCTTAACCATTAAACAAAACACTATGAAATCAATTTTATCCATTGTTTCCATCTTCTTTTTCGCGGGCACATTCGCCCTGCAAAGCCAGACTTCATCCAGCTGTGTAACGGATGTTATTCTTTCAGGTTATACAGCCCGCAAATTTACAACGGAACCGGTGTCTGAAAACGATATCGAACTGATCCTGAAATGTGGAATTAAAGCACCCAGTGCCAGGAATACCCAGTTATGGAAATTTACTGTTATCAGAGATCAGCAACTCATGTCAAAAGCCATACAAAATGTTTCACCGGGTAATGTCCTGATCTTTATATCAGGGAAAGAGGATGAGCAGCGGATTGATGTGGAATTCGACTGTGCTCTGGCCACTGAAAACATGTTCATTGCCGCCCAGGGTCTTGGCCTGGGGGGGCATATCTATACCGGACCGGTACGTCAGGTGAATGAAAACCTGAAAGCGGAACTGGCCATTCCGGAGGGTTACCGGGTCGTTTCTATCCTGGAGATCGGCCATATCGACAAGGTAGATGCTGTCTCTTCCGCCACAAAACGTAAATCCTTTGATGAAGTGGTGAATTATAAATAGTGTCTGTCTATAAATGAATCAACAAACACCGGAAAATATTATTAAATCTGTACGCTATGAACTGCAAATGGCAGTGAAAGAGCATACTGTGATAGACACAGGCCGTTTTTT
>CAZBJH010000207.1:0-2123 GCA_964492185.1 uncultured Bacteroidales bacterium
TTCGTAGCAGGCATATCGAGTTCCCAATTAAATCCCGTATTCAGCAGGCACTCACTAGTTCCATTTTGTATCTTCCAAATTATAATTTCATCACTGTTCCCGCTATAATTCACCCCTATAATTAATCCATCGCTGAGTTTACCCTCATGATCCGGTAAAGCATTATGACTCAAAAACACAGCCCAGTTATTGTTAGATGATGGATTGTTACTGTACCTGATGGTAAATTGCCACAGGCTGGTGTTATCATTCAGTTCAACCGGCTGATGAAAAAAGGCAATCCACTCAGATGCAGCAACTTCACTATCGAAGCAATGCATGAGCGAATAGCTGCCGCTAATAGCTTCGATATCAGTAATACACCAGTGCCCTGAATCAGACTGTATCCATTCCGTTAAATCCCCGTCTTCAAAATCAATCGAAATCCCCTGCCCTAACGAAACTACCGGTATTATTAAAAAAACGTATACCAGTTTTTTCATTCCTAAAAATTTATTACGAATTTTGCACCTATAATTGAGCATTGAAAATACAAATTTTAAATTGTTGTTCAAATCCCTTTGCCGGGATTTTATTATAATATTTCAGTTTTTCATTAAATATTATTTAATATGAAAGTTGCAATAGTTGGTGTGAGTGGTGCCGTAGGACAGGAATTCCTTAAAGTGCTTGAAGAAAGGAATTTTCCTATGGATGAACTTATTCTTTTCGGATCGGAACGAAGTGCTGGCAGGAATTATACATTCAAGGGTAAAAAGTTGGTGGTTAAAGAACTGAAACACAACGACGATTTTAAAGGCATTGACATCGCGCTTACATCAGCCGGAGCAGGAACCTCAAAAGAATATGCTACCACCATCACAAAATATGGTGCTGTAATGATCGACAATTCCAGCGCTTTCAGGATGGATACCGATGTACCTCTGGTTGTGCCGGAAGTGAATCCGGAGGATTGTAAAAACCGGCCACGAAATATTATTGCCAATCCGAATTGCTCCACCATTATTATGCTGGTAGCTATTAAGCCTGTCCACGATCTTTCACCAATAAACCGGATTCACGTTGCTACCTATCAGTCTTCATCGGGTGCTGGAGCCGCCGCTATGCAGGAAATGGAGGATCAAACCCGGCAGGCACTTGCAGGACAGCCTGTTACAATTAATAAATTTAAGCACCAGCTTGCATTTAATGTTATTCCCCATATTGATGTTTTTCTGGATAATGATTATACAAAAGAAGAGATGAAGATGCATTGGGAAACCCGCAAGATGATGCACGCCGATATTGATGTGAGTGCTATTACCGTCAGGGTTCCCGTATACCGCGCACACTCCGAAGCCGTGTGGGTTGAAACCCGCGATGAGCTTTCGGTCGATCAGGTGCGTGAAGCCATGAAAAAAGCACCGGGCCTTGAACTTGAGGATGATCCTGAAAAATTCAAATATCCCATGCCGCTTTTCGCTGCGGGAAAAGATCCGGTATATGTAGGAAGGTTAAGAAAGGACATAACCCATCCTAAAGGTATTACTTTCTGGTGTTCGGGTGATCAGATCAGGAAAGGAGCGGCACTCAATGCGGTACAAATTGCCGAATATCTTGTGCAGAACAAATTGCTTTAAATGAATAAGGACTGTATCAAAAGAAAAATTAATACATACATTGATCTGATTTCTCTGTGAAACTCTTTTATAATTCTCTGTGATACTCTGTGGTTTTAACATTTTAGAATTGACCACAGAGAAACATTGAGCAGACCCAGAGTGACACAGAGACCTTTAAGACATCCCTTTCCCCTTGAATACATGAATTAAAAAAGAAATTTATCGTACGGATATCGGGTACGATGAATCTCTTTTACTTTATTGTATAACATGGTTTTCAGTTCCTCAAGGTTTTCTTTTGTCCGTGCCGATACAAAAATACAAGACATATTACTCTTAGCCATCCAGGTTTTTTTCAGATCTTCCAGTGTAAAATTCTCCCGGGTCGAAGGAGTGAGATCGTCATCTTCCTTCGGAGTAAATCTGTAAACATCTATCTTATTAAACACCACATAAGTTGGTTTATTGGTAGCTCCAATGTCACTGAGTGTCTGATTAACAATATGTAACTGGTCCTCAAAA
>CAZBJH010000208.1:0-2074 GCA_964492185.1 uncultured Bacteroidales bacterium
CACAGATTTTCACGTCAATAATTAACCGTATTACTTATAGCTCCTTTCATAAGAATCGATCTGTTATTCATTGATATTTAATAACATACACAAATTTAGCTGTTTTATTTCATTTTTACAATACGGCCTATTATTTATATTTTCAATATATTAACATTTTAATTTCTGATGTATTAAACCGCAAATAAAGTTATAAACAACTTTAATACAATTTGTTAATAAATATATACTGCCAGTCTATTTTTATTTAGTAATAAATGATTATATTTATCACAGTATTAATAGACCGTATTATGGACTTAAAACTTTTCTTTGAAGTGCCCAAATGTGTTGCTCACAAACAGTACGAAGCGCTTCGCATGTACTATCTTGAAGGAGCTCCGGCCAATGAGGTAGCAGAACGTTTCAGCTACACATACCGTGCTTTTACCTCGCTGGTAACAACCTTTCGCCGAAAGGTCATCATGGATCCACAGGACAGTATTTTTTTTATCAAAAATTCCCCGGGCAGGAAGTCCTCCCCGGAAACAAACCAGGCAAAAGCCATTATCATTCAAATGCGCAAGAAGTATTATTCTGTACCTGAAATAAAGGTTGCTCTGGATGGTCTGGGGCATAGTCTGTCAGAAAAGAACATATATAACATACTGTCCTGTGAGGGATTCTCACGCCTTCCAAGACGCTCAAAGCTGGCAAAGCAGCAGCTGGACAGGATACAGGTGGAAGCAGAAAAAACCGTTCCTTTACGTTTTATTCCTGAAACTTTCAAGAGCTCCAATGCCGGCATTTTAATGTTTCTGGCTTTTATCAGGTATTACGGGATTGATACTGTCATAGCCCGGTCAGGGTATCCTGAAACTTCCGTGATTGACAAGTCTTCCTCTATCTTATGTTTTCTGGCTTTGAAACTGGCAAATCGCCGGCGTTATTCATCGGATGACACCTGGTGCATGGACCGTGGGATGGGTTTGTTTGCCGGGCTCAATGTGCTCCCTAAAACAGCCTGGTATACATCTTATTCTGACCGGGTAACCCCGAATATGAACCGCGACTTCCTTAAAAAACTTCATCAGTTGTGGCTTCGTCACGGGTTGCTAGAAGATAGTGCTAACCTTGATTTTACTACAATACCCTATTGGGGCGACGACAGCCACCTGGAAAATAACTGGTCGGGCAAACGCACAAAAACTCTTGCCAGCATGCTGGCAGTTCTTGCCCATGACCCGGATAGCGGCCTGATCGATTATGGCAATGCCGATGTGCTGCAAAAAGATGAAAGTGCGGTGGTTCTTGAGTTTTTGGACTTCTACAGGGAAGGTGACAAAAAAAAAGAGAACAAACTCAGGTATATTATTTTTGACAGCAGGTTCACCAACTATGAAAATCTTAGAAAGCTGGATCATGACCAGGTTAAATTTATCACTATCCGCCGGAGAGGGAAAATGATCCTGGAGCGAATAGGTAACCTGCCTACCGCAGGATGGAAAAATGTCAGGGTGGAATGTGCCGGGAACAAACAACGCATATTAAAAGTATATGATGAATTGATCTTCCTCAAGGGCTATGACAAACAGATACGGCAGATCACCATTACAGGCAACGGGAAGATTAAACCGGCTATTATCATAACTAATGATACTGATCTGCAAGTCGAAAAAATAATCCGTAAATATGCCCGTCGCTGGCTGGTTGAAAAAACGATCTCGGAGCAAATTGATTTCTTCCACCTTAACCTGGTCTCTTCATCCATGGTTATTAAAGTCGATTTTGACCTGACCATATCTATTCTTGCTTATAACCTGTATCGTCTTTTTGCCCGCGAGCTGGACAGATACTCTAATAATACCGCACAAACCCTGTATGATAAATTTGTCCTTAACGGGGCCAACATTAAAATCGGTGAAAAAGAAATAATAGTTCAGTTGAAAAAGAAACGGCAACTCCCCTTAATACTTGAAACAATGCAGAAATTTAAAAAGCAAAAATATCATTTACTCGGTAATAAAAAACTTATCTTTGAGGGAGCAACCTATTCTTAAAATACGCTCAATTGTTTACCGTGAAAATCTGTGTT
>CAZBJH010000209.1:0-2057 GCA_964492185.1 uncultured Bacteroidales bacterium
ACATCAAATCGTTAAATCAGGTACTTACAACCAAAAAACAAGTATAACTATAATATAGATATATGGAATAGTGTATATCGGATTGTTGTATACCATTTATACGAGCGTCACAAATTTCTCGATTAGCGATTCGCGAATTGAAAATTTATTTTGTATTTTTGTTCCAGACAAATTAAATCGTGATGAAAAAACATAGCGGAATGCGTCCACACGACATAGTGGTTCTATTAAAGATAGCAAGCAAGGGACAAGAAAATTGGTTAATGAAGGATTTAGCCTATGAGCTAGAAATAAGTGCCAGTGAGATCAGTGAAAGTTTAAATAGATCTGTAATTGCAGGACTTTTAAGTAAGGATAAAAAATCTCTTAATAAATTATCATTATTAGATTTTTTAAGGTCAGGTCTCCAATATGTTTTTCCACAACAACCAGGTGCTATTGTTCGAGGACTGGAGACTGCACATTCCGCCTCACCATTGAAACAACAAATTTTAAGTGATGAGTCATATGTTTGGCCATATGTAGAAGGTAAAATCAGAGGACAGGCTGTTGAACCATTACACCCTAAAGTGCCTATTGCATGTCTGAGAGATAAAAAATTTTACGAGTTAATTTCTCTTGCTGATGCTATTAGAGTTGGGAAAGTAAGAGAAAAGAAACTTGCAATTGAAATGATAAAGGAAAGAATATAAAATGCCTAATAACAGAAAGATTAATTTAGGAGTAGTCGAAAAAGTTGCTTTAGCTTTGGGAGATATTAATGATGAAGTAATTTATGTAGGTGGAGCAGTTGTAAGTTTATATGTGACTGATGATACCGCTGAGCAACCAAGACCGACAATGGATATAGACATCTCAGTTCAAATTAGCTCATATTCACAAATGGATCAATTTCGAAAAAGATTAGCTAAGAAAAAGATCTATCCCGCAGCTTCAGAAACTGTTATGTATCGATTTTCATACCAAGACATATTAATTGATTTTATTCCTTTTGAAGATACACCCCTGGGACCGACCAATAAATGGATTAAACCCGGCTTTAAAAAATCCTATTCTGTTAGAATTGGAAAAACATATATAAAAGTTTTACCACTTAGTTATTTTTTGGCCACAAAATGGGAGGCTTTTAAAAACAGGGGAGATGATCCAAGAATGAGCCATGATTTTGAAGATATCATCTATATTCTCGATAACAATCCAAATGTAATAGATGATATAATTTATTCGGATTATGATGTGAAAGCTTTCTTGAAAGAGATGAGTGATGAAATTCTTTCACATTCTTCGTTATCAGAAATTATAGAATGTCACTTGAATCCTTACGAAGCAAAAGAAAGGGGAGTACTATTAGTTGAAAAAATCAGACAATTAGCTGACATGAAAATTAAATAATAAACGGTATACACAGGCTGTAATACGTCATGCGGGTTGTCGTTTGACCGCAAAGGTTGTCGATTCAAGCCAGGTTTTTATCGGGCGGACTGAAAAGCGTCTCCGAAAACCCCGCAAGGCGCATACGTGTGCCGAGAAGCAGAACATCGGCAAAACATTAGTTCTGCATGCTGTAATAAAGATGGTGGAACCGACCCACCGAGGTTATCTTGCAGGAGAGAGCCTCAAACTACCCAAAGGTGCTGAAAGGGATCAGAATCCAGATCAGAATCCAGTCGGACAAGGCTATATTATTAATAATGAGTCAAATAATCTTAAAAAATAGACGTTTTCAGGCCTTAGAAGGTCGTTTTTGGGGGTAAAATGGGGCCTCTAAGAAAATATTTCTGATGTAATGCAACGATTACAAATCTGTGTCAGTGATATTATTAGTGGCAAGATGACTTGAAAATACAATCCCACCCTGGAGGGGGCGGGAAGGCTGGATGATCGTAAAATCCCAAAATGAAAGCAATTCACAACTGATTTTACTGTTTTATATACGGGAGAATCAAATGTTACCGTATGATTTATTTGTCCAAGTATAAATGGCGGACTTCCAAAAAAAAACATGTTTCCTTCACTTGAAAACCATACCACTATTTCATTTCAAAAGTATACCACTT
>CAZBJH010000210.1:0-1939 GCA_964492185.1 uncultured Bacteroidales bacterium
ATTCTCAAGATGCAGCATCCCGCCTAATCCGAAACCGCGCAGATAAACAGTGTCGTCTTTTTGATTGATTATTTGATTGTCTGATACTTTCAAGAAATTCTCATTAATGGAAATTTCTCCTTCTTCATTATTTCGTTTCTGATTTGAACAACTGAAAATGAGTGCCAGAAATGCCAGGCAG
This sequence comes from uncultured Bacteroidales bacterium, assembly GCA_964492185.1. Lineage (GTDB taxonomy): Bacteria > Bacteroidota > Bacteroidia > Bacteroidales > UBA10428 > JAFGSZ01. The sequence continues at coordinate 182 of CAZBJH010000210.1, forward strand.
GTCAGGAAATTAAGATTCTTTATTTTCATATTTTATTACAATATTAAGATATTATTTTTCTTTTTTAAGATTAACCCTTTACAATTTCTTGTATAGGATTGGTTTTCTATGTCAGTCAGTAGCTAAAGTAAATATTTGCTTCGATCATTATTTAATTGAAATGTGTTTGGGGATTTATCAACTATTGAAAAGTTACTTAACCTGTATTATTCATGCGTCAAGTTTGGGGCAGATGCAAGGCGTCGGAAGCTGAAGCTGTAGTAACCTACCGCGAAGCTTTCGCAACGAAGCAGATGCCCTGAAATTGGCGCACTTTGTAAAAATGAATGAAAAATAAATTTCATGGTTATAATTTGTTATTTTAATGTTCTTCAACATATTACATAATTCTCATTCATTTTTATGAACCTTTAGCTCGGCGAAGCCAATAATGCAGGTTAAAATATCATTTTGAATTCCCCTGCGTGTCAGTTCCGAAGCATTTTCAAATGCCAAAAGAATTTGGTCATAAAATATTGTTATCATATTGGTATAATTATATGATATTTCCTGAAAAAATATATTGAATTTATAAAAATCAAAACTAATACAAAGGGTATGAATATGTTATTACTTTTCATTTTGTTTATATTTCATCCGTGATTTTAATTGAGCTTCCAGCCGGAATGTTATAGGTTTTTGTCTTTTCGCCATACCTTACAACACAAGGATTTCCCAGAATTGATTTAATCTCGCATGTTGTTAGTTTACCATTTTCCCAGCTCATATTTACTTCAAATCCTCCTCTTGCTCTTAGGCCACTCACTGAACCTTTTTCCCAGCTGGAAGGTAATGCCGGAAGTAATGATATTTCGCCGGCATGACTCTGTAACAGGCATTCGGAAATACCGGCTGTAAATCCGAAATTGGCATCAGATTGGTTGTAATTTAAATTGTGAAAATTATTTCCAATTCCCGGTCTAAACATTCCTGCAGGAATGGGTGGCACCGCATTAGCTTCTGGTGTCGCGTTCTCCTGTTGTGGAACATGAAAAAAATCCCTGATAACCGTATCGACTTTTCCCCCGTTTTCCAGTCTTGCCCAATCACAAATATCCCACGCGCTACCCCAACCGGTCCTGGTCTGACGAGGCTCGAGCCATTTCTGAATGGCTTCTGCAATTTCCGGATTTCCACCTAACGTGATTGAGTGCCCGGGGAAAAATCCAAAATTTGCAGACATATTATGCCCTTCATTACCCCTTTTCCAGTCTTCAATCCACACTTGCAATAAACCGTCTTCCCCTATCTGATATGGAGGTATTTTTTCCAATGCCTCCGCGAGTTTATTACCGAATTCCTGATCCGTATTCAATATTTTTTGTGCATCAATACAATTTGAAAAAAGATCTCTGATTATGCCAGCATTCATAGTGGTTGACGAAGATAAATACATTTCTTCTTCATTATCTTCAATAAAATAACCCTGTTCAGGCGACACTGAAAAAGGCACAACCAACCAGTTGTGTTTAGGCTCAACATCCATAATATCCAGAAGAAACTGTGCTGAACCCTTCATTATCGGATAATATTCTCTCAGAAATTCTACATCCCCGGTATATAGGTAATGTTCCCAGATATGCTGACACAGCCAGCTTCCTCCCATTGGCCACATACCATATCTGGCTGCATCAACAGGCGCTGTACCACGCCATAAATCCGTATTATGGTGTAATACCCAACCACTGGCATTATAATATGCTTTTGCAGTTTTTGCTC
>CAZBJH010000211.1:0-1934 GCA_964492185.1 uncultured Bacteroidales bacterium
CAGAAGAATATCTTAAATTAATGCAGAATTCAACGCCAAATTAAACTAGAGCCATAGTCTTTATTTATTAATTTATCATATTGCTTTTTATAAAGCGGGTCTTCTTTAAGAATTACGTTGTTACCGTCAACCGTAAATAAAATAGGTGCAGAAAGTTGAATGACCTTCAGGACCTGCTCAAAGGTCTCATCTTTTATTTTCCCCGTAAATCTGTACGATACCAGGTTTTTATTTTCAAAAGTTATGTTTACATTATATCTTCTTTCCAGTTTAACTGCAAGTTCGTCGAGTTCTTCACCGTCAAATACCCATTCCTTATCTTTCCATGATGTAATAGGTTCAGTGTTAATCTTAGGATCTATAACGACCTTGCTTATTTTACTGATTTCTTTTACAGGTGTACCTTTTGGAACTTCATCTATAGATTTTTCTATTACTGATGATGATTTATAGTAGGTAGCAGTCTGGTTAGGCCTTAAGTATACCGGTTTCATTCTCCTGTTACCGGTTTCAGTCTCAATTGATATTGCACCTTCAACTAAAGTAGTCTGGATATGGTTTTCATCCGGATAAGATTTAACATTGAACCGGGTTCCGAAAACCTTAATATTCAATCCGGCCGTTTTTACAATGAATTGCCTCTCCCCGGCTTTTGCAACATCAAAAAAGGCTTCGCCTTCAAGGTATACTTCCCTCTCAGCGGCCTGTATGTTTTCAGGATATCGCAATTTACTGCCCGCGTTTAACCATACTTCGGTTGAATCAGCAAGGATAATATGCGATTTGGAACCCAGGGGTACGATGATTTCATTAAATGTTGTGATTGTCTTTGATTTTTCGGAAAATATATTTCCAAAATATAAATATCCGGAAAAAACTGCTATTATAACAGCTGCTGCAGCTGAAATGCCTGCTCTCAGGATGATCCTTCTCCTGTGTTTTATTTTTTCCTTTATTACACTTTCATAACGGGATTTATAATAACCTGCCTTCACTCTGTTCCAACCGGCTTCTTTGTTAAAGCCGGATGGCTTCTGCACAACTTTGGACAACTGGTAAAAATCCCTGAGCTCATCGAAATAACGTTTGTTATTATGAGCCTGGTTTATCCATTCGCGGGCACGGTCCCTTTCTTCATCAGTTGCCGAGCCAGCTAAATATTTAATCAATAATTCCTGCGGATACTTAACTTTTTTGTTCTCTTTTTCCATTATTATATATGATCTGAAAATGGTACAGGTGGTTGACAAAAAATTTAATTATTTTATAACAAAGGCAGATACTCTTTTAATCCTTCCCGGAATTTATTAAATGCCCGACTCATTTGTTTTTTAACTGTACCTACACTGATATTAAGTTTTTTAGCAATTCCGGAATAACTTAAATTTTCAAAACGATTAAGAGAATATATCTTTTTGCATTGTTCGGGAAGTGATGCCAGTATTTCTTCTGCTTTGTCTTCAAGTTCCTTATTAATCAGATTTGATACCGGGTAAGCTGCTGAATTCGGCTGTAATATTTCATTATCCTTCAGCATATAATTAAACTGCTCAATGCGCTTATTATCTGTTTTTAATTTATTCAGATACTTGATACAATTGTTATGTGTACTTCTGAAAAGATAATTCTTAACGGAAACATGAATTTTTATTGATTTTGCATTACACCACAGGTAAATAAATATATCTTCAACGATCTCTTCGGCAACCTGGTGATCCTTGATTATACTTTCGGCATACAAGCAAAGCCTTTCATAATATTTAAAGAAAACCATGTTTACAGCATTCTCGTCTCCCCGGTTGATCTGCCTGATTAATTCCTGCTCTGTCATGATGCTTTGTAATCCTGGATAATAACCATTTATTTATTCATCATCTATTTAGTGTCTGTCCATAATGTCCGATATCCGCGTTGCTGCTCAACCGAACGAAGTG
>CAZBJH010000212.1:0-1889 GCA_964492185.1 uncultured Bacteroidales bacterium
AACCGGTCACAAACATACCTTTTTCCTGTAAACTTTGAGGAAAGTATATCAACAGGCAATGAAGTTCGGGTAATCGATGTATTTGTCAATAGCCTGAATATAGGTAATTACGGGTTTAAGGTTAGTTACGTGGAAAATGGCAGGCCTGCCTATCATCCTTCGGACCCTGCATACAATGTTGAGAATTTCATTTATAATGAAGATGATAATACGTATACCTGTCCCCAGGGGCACACCTTAACCACCAATGGCACATGGCACAAAACATCAAACGGCAGTCAATTTCAACAATACAAAACCAAACACTGCAAAACTTGCCCTATCCGGGAAAAATGTACCAGTTCCAAACAAAACGGAAAGATATTACAACGCCGGAAGAATGCACAAAACATAGAGCACAATAAACAACGTATTGAAAAAGAGCCACATACATATAAAAAACGACAGGCTATCGTTGAGCATCCCTATGGAACAATAAAACGGCAATGGGGTTTCTGCTATATTATAACAAAACGATACCTGGAGCGGGCAAGTGCAGATGTGGGATTTATGATGGTTGCCTGTAACCTGCGAAGAATAATCAATATTATAGGGATTAACCATTTCAAAGAGTACCTGGAAAAGGTAATTTCTTTGCTTTACTGTAAAATGGGCATTATAGAATCAATTAAACAAATTTTAAGGCCCGGTAATTTTCAAACCAATTATTCTAAGGTCATTTATAAACTTCGCTTAAAATGGCTATATTTAAGTCAAAATTATTCCTGAAAGGAGGTTTTTAGACAAACTGACGTGGTAGATTTGATTGAAGCACAACTAATTAACCGGTCTGATGGTTTAATAGGTTGTGGTTCTAATGCGCAACGCTTCAAATGCCCAAACGTTGTTGCAACAAGCCAGGAGAACGAAAATATTGTAATTGACGTATTAATTTACTATATTTGTACGTAATTTGAAATAAAGATTATGGAAACTAAATTGACATTGAGACTAAATGATAATGTTATCGAAAGAGCTAAAAATTATGCACGCAATCATAAGATTAGTCTTTCTAAGATGATTGAATCTTATCTTGACAGCATTACTAAACAAAAAGAAGAAGAGAAAAAGATTTCAATTACTCCTCTTGTTGAGAGCTTGAGCGGTGTGATCGATTTGCCTGTTGACTTTGATTACAAAAAAGAATATCGTGATTATTTAGAAGAAAAGTATAAATGAAAAAACTATTCATTGATACAAATATTGTGATTGATTTATTATCACGGAGAAAACCCTTTTTTGAAGCAGCAGCAGAATTATTTTCTCTTGCAGATAAAAAGCAAGTTGAATTATCAGTTTCATCTTTGACTATTGCAAATACCAGTTATGCATTATTGAGACAAATGGATTCGAATAAAGCGAAATCGGTTTTAAGAAAGCTCAGATTGATTCTTAAAGTTTTACCATTGGATGATAAGATTATTGGATTAGCTTTAAATGACGAGACTTTTTCAGATTTTGAAGATGGACTTCAATACTTTTCAGCAATTGAAGACGAGCAAGAATTGATTATTACTAGAAATCTTAAGGATTTTAAAAATTCAAAACTACCGACTATGACCGCTAAACAATTTATTGAATCGATTGAATAAGGCCTGTTGCCAACATGCGGTGCTATGAAACATTTGGGGTGAAGTGGTTATTCGAGCATTCTGCTACGCATTAACTTTATGCAAGGGTGGATACGGATGCAGCCCGCGCCCCCAGGTGTATTCTAAAGAAAATCAAATACTTACATAATCATAGTATAATAATTGTTAATAAGCTGGTACAAATCTAAAGGTTTCATACCTCAAAAACGTCAGACTGTCTAAAAACCCCCATTAATTGTTAATAAGTGGATGGATATA
>CAZBJH010000213.1:0-1875 GCA_964492185.1 uncultured Bacteroidales bacterium
TCAATTGGGAAATTCATCTGCCTCAATTCATTAAGGTGATTCCCTTTGAATACAAAAAGATTCTTCAGGAGATAAAGCTTGAACAAATAAAGAGTGAGATTGAAAAAACGGAAGATGAACCACATTTTCAATATTGAGAATATTTAAGTAACTATTTAAACAGATAATTATGGGAAATCCAAAAGGATTTATGACCATAGAGCGAAAACCGGCAGGATATCGTCCGAAAAACGAGAGGGTTAAAGATTATAGTGAAGTTGAGCAGGTTTTAAACGAAAAGGACAGAAAAGATCAGGCTGCACGTTGCATGGATTGTGGTATACCTTTTTGTCAATGGGGATGCCCTATTATGAACAACATGCCTGAATGGCAGGATGCGATATACAAAGGAAACTGGCAGGAAGCTATAGATAATCTTCATGTCACCAATAATTTTCCCGAATTTACCGGGAGAATTTGCCCGGCACCCTGTGAACATGCATGTACGCTTAATATTGATGAAGAACCTGTTACCATACGTGAAAATGAGTGTGCCACGGCTGATCAGGCTTTTGACAGAGGCCTGATTCAACCAAGGCCTCCGAAGGTGCGTACAGGTAAAAAAGTAGCTGTAATTGGTTCGGGTCCGGCAGGTCTTGCTTGTGCCGATCTTTTAAATAAGTGGGGACATACTGTAACTGTTTATGAAAAAGATGAAGCGATAGGAGGCATACTCCGATTTGGAATACCTGATTTTAAGCTCGAAAAAAGTGTCATCGACCGGAGGTTGAATATTCTGTTGATGGAAGGCCTTCAGTTTAAAACTAATTGCAGCGTGGGAGTTGATGTAAAAGGAGAAGATCTTCTTAAGAATTTCGATGCTGTTGTATTAGCAATAGGAGCTATGAAACCCAGAGATTTAACTGTTGAAGGAAGAGAATTAAAAGGGGTACATTTTGCTATGGAATTTCTTACACAGCAAAACCGGGTAATTTCAGGAGCCGAATTTTCAGAGGAGAAACGAATTTCAGCTACCGGTAAAAATGTACTGATTATTGGCGGCGGCGATACAGGTTCGGATTGTGTCGGGACATCGATACGGCAGGGTGCTACAAACATTTATCAGATTGAAATATTACCTAAGCCGCCGGAAAAGCGCTCCCTCGATAATCCCTGGCCCTATTGGGCAAATACTCTTCGAACATCCTCATCGCATCAGGAAGGTTGTGAAAGGTCTTGGTTACTTAATACAAAAAAGCTTATAGGCGATAAAAATGGGAGTGTAAAAGCAGCAGAAGTTGTTGAAGTGGAGTGGAAAAAGGAGAACCTGCCTGACGGCAAGGCAGGCGGTCAGTTTAAAATGATAGAAAAAACACAAACAAAGTGGCAGATTAAAGCCGATCTTGTACTGCTTTCCATGGGATTTGTACATTGCTACCACGAAGGATTGGCAAGCGAGCTGGGAGTTACCTTCGATAAACGTGGAAATATAATAACCGATACTTCCGGTCAAACCTCCAATGCAAAGGTATTTGCTGCGGGTGATGCTGTTTCAGGTGCAAGTCTGGTAGTCAGGGCCATTGCCACAGGCCGGAAGGCAGCTGATAATGTGCATGATTATTTGATGAAGATTAAATAAGAAATACGAAATACAGATAGAATACCGGGTGATATCCCGGCATTTTTTTTTGTACATAAATATATTTCTTCAGGCACGTTAGAAACTCATAGCTGGAAAGTAAAGGAGACAAATCTTCTTTATTCTATAAAGAAGAGTGAGTTTAAGTGAAATCCCTGTGAATTCTTTCCGTCTTTCCCTTACATAAATCACTTAATTTATCACTCATTTTTTAATGATTGAGGAATTAGGGTTATTTTAACGCCAGTGTAAATTTC
>CAZBJH010000214.1:0-1812 GCA_964492185.1 uncultured Bacteroidales bacterium
TTGATGGACTAATCTGTGTATATGCAAATAAAAACAGTGCATATAAGCTGGGAAATATTAAAGTGGAGTAAAAACGGTCTCTAATTGAGTTAAACAATCTTGCAAGACTAAATGGAATCGTAAAGAAAATTGCTCCCATAAGACAAACAATATAATATATCGGAGAAGGTAATGGTATAATACCTTCCCATATAAAAATATTAGAAATAAAGCTTGGCAATAGAATGGAAACCAAACCTATCCAAAGTTTATTAAAAATTGAGAATCGATAATAACAAATCAACACTATCCAGATAGCTATAGGTATTGTCCATAATCCATTTGAAAAAAATAAAAACAGGGTTCCAATTAATATCCAAATAATCTTGTGTCTTTTAATCATTTTGCGCAGTTTATTAAATGAGGGTAAGCACATTTTTATTTATGTGTTATTGTTGTGTTAGAATCCAATCATTAATAGGGTCATGTCCTTTTTCAAAATCATTAAAGGAAATATTTATTTCTTTATCTACTTCCAAGTCTTTTGCGGGAACTCCAAATAATAGATTTAACCAATAAGTTTTAAAGGGTATAAATTTATCATCAACCCAGTCATGTGCATATTTTGAATCCTGAATTTTAAGACCAGAATTAGGTAGCTCAAAATAAATCCCTTCTGCCCAAAATTTTAAGTTGTCTCCGACTTTTTCTCCGACTATCACAATTTTGTCTTTTGCGAAATACTTTATACGTGCGGCAGTTACTAATCCTGCTGAAAATGTCATGTTGCTGGTAATTAAATAAATTTTAGAACCTTCATTTATTATTTTAGGAGTTTTTTTCGCCAAATTTAATGGTAGCATAAAATTTCCTCCTGTATTAAATCTTAAATCCATTATTACAGAATAATTTGATTTTGCTTTTAATGAATCAAGAAACTCATTTATTAAATTGGTAAGTTGAATTCCTCGATCCCAGGTTGAGTTTAGATTAAAATAGGCAATCTTATAAGAATCAATAAATTCGTAGAAGGCCCCCTTGTCAGAATGTTGTAAATAAAGTGGAATATTTTTTAAAGAATCTAAAACATGATACCAATCTTTTTTATCTGATTTCAATGGATATAGATTTTCCCATGCATTATATTCATACTTTTTGTCACTTAAATGTGATACCCCTATTTGTGTTTTAACAGTATCATTATTGACTAGGAGAGTCAGGTTTAAAGAATCATAATTGGTAAGTTGTATTCCATTAAGAACCTCCGGGCTACAAAGATAATTTGTAGCAGTAAACTTTTTCCAATTGTCATTTCCAGACAAATATGGATTAAGTTTTCTTTGTATTTCACTGGCTTCTAAGGAATTAATCATTAATACCTTAGACCCTAAGAACTGCGATAATGTATCTGTAGTTTTAATAATATAAAGTCCATCTGAAAACCAAAAGAACCGAATAGGTATTTTTTTCATCCACCCAAGATGTATCGTTGTGTGTCCATTGCCTGCCATTGCAACACATCTTGACAATTCTAAGATTATCTGATTATCATTTAAAGAATCAATTTGTAATTCTAAATCAGATAGTCTTTTTTTACAAGCAATTAATGAGTCTTCTAAATAGGTTTTAGATTTTCTAAGAAATTCATTATTAAAGTATTCTAAATCTTCAACCCACTTATCGTGTCTTGATTTATCATGTTGATTTGTTTCAACTGTTTGCCCAATACAATTAATATGAATTATTGTTAATAGTAGAAAAAAGTAGTATAGAATTTTTATTTTACCTTGTTTAATCATTTGTAGGGAATTTCTTTGTTATTTTGCACAACGG
>CAZBJH010000215.1:0-1751 GCA_964492185.1 uncultured Bacteroidales bacterium
AGGGCCTGCTGATTTTCGAATTTTGCCTTTATAATTGTTAGTATATCAACTAATTATGTTAATAACTCTCGGAATAAATGCAAGGAAAAAACCAAGGTTTTTTGTAATATGGGATAAATTCCTTGCACTTATGATAAAATATACATCATCAAAACAGCTTACATTGGATAATTTCAAACATCCATTTAACGAACTCAACAATAACAACCGCTGGATTAAGCTCGCTGAGCTTGTTCCCTGGGATGATTTAGCCGGGGTTTACGCCAGGAACCTTAATCCCGGAGCAGGTCGTTTAAGTGTTGATGTGCGTATGGTTATTGGCGCATTAATAATAAAACACCGGATGTGTCTTAGCGATCGTGATACAGTAGATATGATAAGTGAAAATATCTATATGCAGTACTTTTGCGGATTACCTGGTTTTCAGCAGGAAAAACCTTTTGATCCTTCACTGTTTGTTGATATACGTAAAAGGATGGGGAAAGATAAGTTCGATGCTTTCAATAGAATTATTATAGAAGAATCAGAAAGATTAAAACCTGCCAGAAAAAAGATTATTACCAAAAACAAAAGTAAAGAAACTATCCCTGAAAAAAATAATACTCTTGACACCAACGGTTCAGAAGTTACCAGGAAAAAAGGGAAACTGAAAATTGATGCCAGTGTGGCCGACCAATACATCACATATCCATCAGATCTAAAATTACTCAACAATAGCAGGGAAGAGGCTGAGCGGCTGATAGATGCTTTATATAAGAAAGGTAACTTTGAAAAGAAACCACGAACATACCGGCGCAATGCAAGGAAAGAATACCTGCTGATAGCTAAAAAACGAAGGCCGAAACCACAAAAAATAAGAGTGGCTATTGGGAAACAGCTAAGGTACCTGTCAAGGGATTTAAATAACATAGAAAAGATGCTTGATCATTTTGGCAGCCGTCCTTTCCCGTTAGAATACCGTGATCAGAAAATATACTGGGTGCTTCAACATATTTATAATCAGCAAAATATGATGTATAAGGATAAAACACATAACTGCCCCAACAGGATAGTAAATATTTATCAACCTTATGTAAGACCGATTGTAAGGGGAAAAGATAGAACGAATGTGGAATTTGGAGCCAAAATAAATATCAGTGAAGTTGATGGCTTTGTCAGACTCGATCATTTCAGTTGGGATAACTACAATGAAGGATTGGATTTAAAAATGCAGGTAGAAGCCTTTAGAAAAGTATATCATTGTTATCCAGAAGCTGTTCTGGCGGATAAGATATATCTGACAAGAGAGAATCGTAAATGGCTCAATGACAATGGGATAAAAATAACAGGCAAACCATTGGGGCGTCCACCCAAAGAAACGAAGACCGCATATCAGCGGTGGAAATTCAAAAAGGAATGCAATAAACGTAATCATGTTGAGGGTAAATTCGGGCAAGGGAAGAATGGTTACAGGCTCAACCAGATCAGGGCAAAGCGCAGTGACACATCAACATCATGGGTATCAGCTATCTTATTTGTAATGAACTTATTACAGCTAACCAAGTTAGCTGGTAATTTTTTGTGTTTTTTAAACTTGAATATTCAGAGAATTATTCAAAGATTATTTTCAAGTTTTGTTAATAAGAACCGGTTACTGTTGAATTTGAATTTGAGATATTGCTGAGAAAATCAGCAGACCCTAATAAGCTTTTTTAGCGGTCTGATAGGAAAGTGCCTTGAAGCGCCAAACGACACCATATACGAGAACCGTT
>CAZBJH010000216.1:0-1668 GCA_964492185.1 uncultured Bacteroidales bacterium
GAACCTTCTGAACAGACACATGTACGGTTAAACATTTTGACTACTTTATAGACAGACTCTAAATAGGCTATAAAACATGTATTCACATCAAATAAAAGTGAGAGTGAGATATGCTGAAACGGACCGTATGGGTTATATGCATCACGGGCGGTATACTGAGTTATTCGAGATGGGAAGAACAGAAATGTTGCGTTCTTTAGGACTGACCTATCGCGAAATGGAAGACCAGGGAATAATTCTTCCTCTTCAATGCCTTAATATAAGGTTTTTAGCGCCGGCATATTATGATGACCTACTAAACGTTAATACTATTATCAAACAAAAGCCTTCTGTGCGGCTGGTTTTTGAATATGAAATAATCAATGAGGAGAAAATCTTATTATGCAAAGCTGATTCGACACTTGTTTTTTCAAATGCAAAAACCGGGAAACCTGTCAGGCCCCCCGGTTATTTTATTAACATTATTTCACCATTTTTTGATTAGCCGGACCAGGAATTTATTTTTTCTTTCCTTCTTCCTTCTCCTTCTCCTTCTTATTTTTCATATCCATAATCTTATCCATGAGGTCAGGTACTTTTTCAAAAATAGCGTCAAGGCCCTTTTTATTACTGGCAGGCAGGAAAGAGATCTCCTCTCCTTTGGCTACCAGAAACCCAACAGGGGAAACACCAATGCCGGCTCCGCCACCTGTGCCGTTTCCCTTTATTTTGGATTTTGGATCATCGCCATGACCACTGCCCGCGCCAAAACCCGTACCTATCCTGATCACCGGTTTGCAGGTAAAAGAACCTATAGTAAACTCTTCACCTATGACAGTTTCGGTATTAGTTATACTTTTTACCTGTTCTGAGATCTTTTCAATGATCGATTCAAAATTTGTTTCCATAGTTTATCTGTTTTTAGATTTAAACAACATGTATTTTATTATTGTATAAGCTATTAGTATTAGCCTTGTTTGCAGATGCATATAAAAATTGTTTGTATTGTTAAAATTGATACTTACGTGTATGTTATCACTGTTAACCAGTTGTGCAATAGGTATGAGCTGTGCATTTAACGGATAATCCCCCGTATCGATATTCCACATTATCTTTTTCAGAGATATGGTTTTGATTAGGGCCGGGGTCATGTTTGTCATTTTTCTTACTTGTTTTATACCAAAACTACCTGCTTTCTTTTTCTTACCTTTCTTCTTTTTCTCTTTTCCTGTTGATGGTTTTATTTTCAACAGGTCTTTGGTAATAATAATGAAGAATATTCTGAATCTGAGCATAGGATGCAGGTCCTTCCAGCATAACCGGATACCTGCAATTACCGGCATATTAATAATCATTTGATCGCGTTCTGAATCCACGATTACATTAAGTGGAAAAATAAGCAGGGCAACCGGCAGGATAAGGAATATACCTGTAATAATTAGTAATTCCATAATATCTTGTTTTTAAAACACAGTTCAAAAATAGTTCAGAATGCTGTTTAATTAAATAAAGAATAGGTGATTGGCAATTTATGTCTGGTAAACGGTATATTGTTAACGGTGAATAATTCAAGCTCTGAATATTATCCGGTAATTTTATAATGTTTATCAATAAACCAATATTGTTTGTTAAGAATGTTCGGGATCAAGGAGCGTGAGCATTTTAAACCGCGGCATACTAAAGTATTTG
>CAZBJH010000217.1:0-1548 GCA_964492185.1 uncultured Bacteroidales bacterium
AGCTTTCAGCTTTGAGCTTTTTTCACCGGTGTTAATCCCATTTCCCGTCCTTTTTCCAGCATCAGCCGGCATGCTTCTTCATGGTTGTTTCGTATTTTCCCGTCCAGGATGGCCTCTTTGATCGTATTCTTAATGACCCCGATTTCTCTTGACGGGCCAATGCCAAAAGTCTCCATTATCAGTTCGCCGCTAACGGGTGGTTGAAAATTCCTTACGGCATCTTTTTCCTCAATTTCCTTAAGTTTTTGCCGTACAAGGGCAAAATTATTTAAAAACTTTTTGACCTTCATTTCGTTCTTGGAGGTAATATCGGCTTCACACAGTATCATAAGATCATCAATATCATCTCCGGCATCAAACAATAATCGCCTTACGGCACTATCGGTAACTTCTTCCTGTGCAAGGGCAATAGGCCTAAGGTGAAGAGCCACCAGTTTTTTCACGTATTTCATGGATGGCCCTAATGGAAGCTTCAGCTTTTTGAAAATACGCGGTATCATTTTCGATCCCAAATAGTCGTGCCCGTGAAATGTCCATCCTGTTTCGGGCATATACTTTTTTGTCGCGGGTTTTCCAATATCATGCAAAAGAGCTGCCCATCTCAGCCAAATATTACCTGACTTTTTTGCAACATTATCCAGCACTTTGATCGTATGCAGGAAATTATCCTTATGGGCTTTGCCTTCAATAACATCATAGCCTTTAAGGTTATTAAGTTCCGGCAGTACATACTCAAGCAGGCCGGTTTTGTCAAGTATCCTGAATCCCTTTGAAGGAGCTGGCGCCATCATGATGTTATTCAACTCATCAACAATGCGTTCCGGGGAGACTATTTTAATCCTTTGGTTGTTATTTTTTATGGCCTGAAAAGATTTTTCTTCAATGGAAAAATTCAGTGTGGTGGCAAACCTTATTGCACGCATCATACGCAGTGGATCATCGGAATATGTCCGTGCAGGATCAAGGGGTGTTCTGAGTATTCTGTTCTTCAGATCAGTTAATCCGTTGAAAGGATCTATCACTTCACCGTAATTTTCTTTATTAAGTGATATTGCCAGTGCATTGATCGTAAAATCCCGCCTTTTCTGGTCGTCTTCCAGTGAGCCGTTTTCCACAACGGGTTTGCGGGAATTATTACGATATGATTCTTTTCGCGCGCCGACAAATTCAAATTCAAAATCATTGTCCCGGATCATTGCCGTGCCAAAGTTTTTATAAATACTGACATTTACATTTCCTAATCTCTTTGCAGTTTCTTTAGCCATCTCAATGCCGTTTCCCAGTACAACGAAATCAATATCTTTTGATTTGCGCTGCAGATAAATATCCCGCACATAACCGCCAATAACATAACAGGGCAATTTTTTTCCTGCTGCAATTTCGGAAACGATTTTAAAAACAGGATGATTAAGGTGTTCTATCATTAAAAATTGTTTCAGGACACAAAATTAGTACATTTGATCGTTTTCAAATGATTATAAGTTGTATTATTCATGGAGGATAAAATCATTTAAAAACAAAAATCCGTGTTATCATGTTAATAATGTA